>JAFLCP010000078.1 GCA_017303505.1 Planctomycetota bacterium
TCTTTTTGAAACAATTGTTGAACACGGAGGGTCGCCTTTTTTCGTGTCCTGCGTCAAGGGCAATAAACACTTGATGCCAAATGAGTTACGACAAATCAAGGTACGAGAGTTGGCGCTGTCCAACTAGGCCGTGCAAGACTCCATCTCTTGCTTCACCTCGTCGCAGTACCTGATGTGACATCAAATCTCACGACTGAGTCGCGCAAGATTGCAAGTCCAACGCACCTAGCCTCGCGGATCGTTTAACCCGTATGCCGAAGGCTAGGCCGTGCAAGACTCCATCTCTTGCTATACCTCGTCGACGCGCCGTTTGACATACCATGTGTTGCAGTGATGGGAGAGGTCCAGCGCACCGAGAGCGTCAGCTCGACCGAGACGTTGCTCCACGGTGTGTTGCGCAAGTCTATCGATTCCGCTTTGATATTGCGCGGATGAAATATCCACTCTTGCGCAGAGTCCAACGACATGGGACTTGCTGCACACACCCTACAACTACACCAACTCGCGAATGGGTTCGCGGCGATCGACCAGGTATTGTGGTCGGCCGCTGTGATCAGGAATGGTCACTTGATTGACGTCGATACCGAGCTGTCGATACAACGTGGCGAAGACATCTTGGTAATGAATGGGGCGATCTTGCGGTACTTCGCCCAAACGATTGGTCGAGCCGATCACTTGACCGGTACGCATTCCCCCTCCAGCTAACAAGCAACAAGAAGCTTGCGGCCAATGATCGCGGCCAGCGTCTTTGTTGATACGTGGAGTTCGACCAAACTCGCCCCAAGCGACCACACTGACATCGTCTGCGATACCACGTTGATGCAGATCAGTGACCAAAGCGGTAATAGCCTGATCGAACATCGCGAGCTGCGATGGTAGTCGGGCAAAGTTCGAATGATGGCGATCCCAACTGCCAAACGACAACGTCACGCAGCGAACGCCTGCTTCGACCAACCGACGTGCGATGAGAAATTGATCCATCCAGTGCGGCCCGGCATCTTCACCAAAGGCCGGGTCGGCACTACCGCGACCGTACAAATCGCGTGTCGTTGCGGTCTCTTTTTCAATGTCCAACGCTTCAACCAATTTGCTGGACGTCAATACGTCGAAAGCTTTCTGCGTATAAGAATCATAGGCACTCATATCGGCGCTCGAATCTTGCCATCTACGAAATCGATCGACTTCTTGTAGCAAGCTGCGCCGATCGCGAAGTTGATCCAACGATACTCCTTGTAGACGCATGTTGGCCATCCCTTCACCATCGGGTTGAAAGGGTGCATGGGCAGCACCCAGAAAACCGGGATAACCAGGATTGGAATAAGGAGCGTGTTTCGTTTTGATCGTCAAACCGACAAAGGGCGGCACTGCACGATCCACCGGCCCTTGCAATTTGGATAGAGCGGAACCTAGCGAAGGATGATTTTCTTGTCGACCTCGAGCCCCAATCGGATAGCCGCTCATGCACATATCGGACGCGTGCTGGTCAGGCGAACCATACAGCGACCGGATAATGGCGAACTTATCCATCATCGCAGCCAGCTTGGGCAAATGTTCGCAAATCTGAATACCGCTGACGTTGGTATTGATGGGGCGGAACGAGCCACGGATCTCCGCAGGGGCTTCCATCTTGAGATCATACATATCTTGGTGCGATGGACCACCAGGCAAATAAACCATGATGATCGCTTTGTGTCCCAGTACAGATCCTCGGGAGGAAAGCTTAGCGGCAGAAACGCTTTTCGCTTGTTCGGTTTCTTCGGCGGCTCGCAAGATTTGAGGAAGCGAAAGACCACCCAACCCTAAAGCACCCACCCGCAGAAAATGTCGGCGGTTATGGGAATCACAAAACGAGTCACAGCGACGGCCAAGTATTTCAAGCATAACGGCAACAATCGGTTCAACTGGTGAGGTAGGGTAAGTGGGCAGGATTTGAGTTATTGTAACCGCTCGATAAGGGGAGGGAAAGCGTGATACTTACTTCGTCGGATGCTTGAACCCGCGAGTTGGGTTATTATGCAGGTCCATTGTTTTAGTAAACCCCGTTACTCGAATAGTTGCGATATCCACCAGGAACGAGCAAGGTCCGGTTATGACGTTTCTTTTCCGCCAACTTCTTAGTCTTTTTCGAACTACTTCCAAAACGAATGAAATGCGTCACAGTTACGATGCCTCAGTTCGTCACTTGCAAAAGCTTGGCCTGCTGCGTTCCAATGATCACCCACCCATGCCTCACCAGGTTCCTCAACCAGAAGACGAAGAGCCTCTGGGTATTAGTTTTTATCGTACATTCCTACAGAACGGCGTAGACCTAGGAAATCTCACAATTCCCAGAACCTTTTTCGGTCGCTCGGAAATTCGTGAGGTGTCTTTCAAGAATACGGACCTAACTGAGTCAAATCTTCGTTGGAATGACTTTATTGATGTCGATTTCACGGAGGCGGTGTTAGCCCAGGCCGACCTGCGAGCCTCGCTCTTCACCAACGTAAAGTTCATTCGAGCGGATTTGCGTAATGCAGATATGCGACGCTCCGACTATGAAGACTGCGATTTCGATTCCGCCATCATGGATGGGGCAATACTCACTCATGATCAAGCGGCCGATATGGATCTCAGTGACCAACAGGTCAACGTAATTAAATGGGCTGCTGACGAAGGGCCTGAACCTAGCGGCGGCTAACATGAATCCAGCGCATACAGATCCACCCCAACTTTCTCAGGATAACAACCCGTTTGCGGCACCAAAACTGATGGCCGAAACGGACACCGAGCGAGCCATATATGAGCTAATGTCGGTAGCTCGTGTTTTCAAAACGGTAGGTTGGCTGGTTGTAATGGTTTATGGGCCGCTTGTCGTTTTCAGTATCGGGGTCTTGATAAGCATTCTGATCGGTTACATCGACGCAGAACCACAAAGAGTCCTAGGTGGGACCTTATTCAACTGCGGCGTACTGGCGATGGCCATCCAATACATCCTTACCGGACGCAGGATTGCAAAACCTGATCCAACGGTACGGCAGCGCGCCTTATTTCTATCCTGCGTGCTAATGGCCGGTTTTCCAATTTTCACATTTTTGGGTATCCGTTGCTACCGTGACATCAAGCGGTATCTTGTGGATTCGCCGCCATTCGCGTAGCTTGACTCGTGTGCATTCGAGTACTTAGAGTTCACCTCGATTGCCCAACAATCCTTATCCCCATTCGATCGCTGCAACCCCTAGGTATATAACGATGAGACTCTTGGCTCTGCTTTCGATGCTGCTGATGTTCATTGGATGTGACAACAGTATTATCCCAAATCCCGATAATGCTGAACGACTCGATCTAATCGCAGCGATTTATGAAAAAGGGGATATGGACCGTGCCGTTATTGAACTGGAATCGTATCTGAAAACTTATCCCAACGATTCGCTTGCGTGGGTCATTCTCGGCAATGCCCACAGTACTAAAGAACGCGTCGATGAGGCGCAATTGGCTTATGAGACTGCACTCAAAATTAACCCTCAACAATTCCAAGCGTTGACCGGACTCGGCATTATCCACCGAATGCGTGGAGACTATGATGCGGCGATGAAGGCCTATGAACAAGCGCTCGAAATTGATGGAACCTATGCGCAAGCCTATTCGAGTATGACGACGATCGCGCTGAAACGCCTCGAAGATGCCAAGGCCCTAGAGTATGCGTTAAAGGGTTACAATCTCGACAAAACCGACCCCATCATTGCGGCGAACCTAGCTGTCGCCTATCACTACAACAACGATATCGAGAATCGGGATAAGTTTGCGCAGATCGCGGAACAGTTAGGTTATGCCAACATGGAAAAGTTGCAACAAATCTTTTCAGGCGAAATGACCGTTCGCGATTAAAGCTCGTTCAGTGGGCTGGCTACGTGATGGTGCAAGCCCAGCCTCACCAAGCGAGTGGCCTGCTGTGTTTCCTCAGAATGCCAAGCCCGTCAAGCCTAATCGATTTATGTTTCGGGCATGATGTCCGAACCTCTTGGCGCGCTGAGAGTCATTTAACATGGGATGCGAGTTAGAGCTCGCGTCCTGCAATCGGCGATTCTTTTGTGAAATCAGCACTTCAAAGGCTCATAACTCTTACTCATGCGACCCACGCTAATCTTATCGCCGAGGTTCACTGAAGACGATCAAGCGCTGTGGCGGGGAGCCATTCACTTGGACTGGGGTGTTGAGCGGTTGCCGACATGGCGGGTTCCGCCAGACATACTGACCATTCCCAATCCAGTGCTTTACGTGGAAGCGATGTTCGCCCCCAGCATAGCGAAGTCATTTGGCCTTCGATTGCTGGAACCGCCCGATGACTGGCTACCTTGTTTACCGGAAGAGTATCGCAAACGGCAGATTTCTCTCATGTCTTTGGGCCAAGCCCGCATGCTAGAGGGTATCGCATTCGTCAAACCACCCAACGACAAGAGCTTTCCTGCCAAGGTCTACCGTGGAAGCGAACTGCCGCACGAACACGGAGACGACACACCGGTTCTGGTTGCCGAAGTAGTGCAATGGGAGGTCGAATTCCGCTGTTTTGTCCTGGATCGCGAACCGCGTACAACGTCCGTCTATTCTCGGAATGGAATACCTCAAAGAGAAACTGGGTTCGCCGCCTCTGCAAATGAGGTCGCAGAGGCAGAAGCGATGGTGAACCACGTCTGTTCCGACTCGCGAGTTGTCCTGCCGAAAGCTACAGTACTGGATGTCGGCGTCATTGCAGGTCGTGGCTGGGCAGTGGTCGAACAAAACGCTGCTTGGGGAGCAGGTATTTATGGGTGCGAACCCATTGCCGTGTTGAATGTGATTCAGCATGCAGCCCTAGCAGTCGATCCAAAGGTAAAATAGGCCCGAAGCTATGCCAAATCTACATGGTACATTTCACCGCGATGCCAGCCAGCGACTAACGTTCGAAATTTACGAACTATCATCGGACTGTTATCCGAGTCTGTGCCAGAAGCTTTCGGCCGCATTTCACTTGCAACCTGTTTCGGAGCTCGTCATTGGTTTAGACGAAATGTTTCGCGATTATTCGAATGGTTCACAGACAGTCGGTTTAGAATGGGATGTATGGTCGGGCTTTATCATCGTCGCTAAAAACCAAGAATCCGAAGAACTTGTCCAGCAAATGGCAAAGTATCTGTCCGAAGATTCCTAGTCTTTGCCAGCGGCTGCGTTGTCGATCAACAAGTTTCGCGTGAGCATCGTCCACTGAATTTGGTACAGAATCTCAAGACTCTTTATGGCAATGGAGCCGCTCTAGTCAGGCGAAAACATGGAGAACCCAACCGTACATTCTCGCGGCAACTTTTGCGTTTCGACGGATCCCGATCGGCTGGACATTCCGGCCATTCACGCGTATTTGTCGAATTCCTATTGGTCACCGGGAATTCCGATAGATGTCGTTCAGCGTGCCATCAGGGGCTCGCTCTGCTTTGGCCTGTTTCACCACAGCAACCAGATAGGCTTCGCCCGCGTCGTCAGTGATCGCGCCACGTTTGCTTACCTGTGCGACGTTTACGTTTTGGACGATTACCAAAAACAGGGCTTAGGAGAGTGGCTCATGGAAGTGATCGTTGCTCATCCTGATCTTCAGGGATTGCGCAGGTTTGTATTGGTCACACGAGACGCCCATGGACTTTATCAACGATTCGGATTTCGCCCGTTAGCTCGTCCGGAAAGATACATGGAAATCCATCGACCGAATGCCTACGTCACTTCACAGAATGGTACAACCTACACCACTGGTGGCTCACCAACTTAAGATAGAATCGCTCTGTGAACCACTATAGAGCTTGGAACGTGTTATGTCAGATTGGGTCGACCTACTCGCCGAAACGGTATTTCGATCGACGGAGTTACTAACAGGGAGCGACCGTCCCAAACGGATCCTAGGACTTACGTTTGCGGCGATCACGATATTCGGCATCCTTGGAACGCTGATTGCCATCTACATCGGAACCGAACTGTCTCCCGTCGGATACTATGTTCTTGTTCCAGCCCTGTTGTTATCCTCTGCTATCTCTGTGTACTGCTTCGTTACCGATCAGTAGTGGCTAGATTTTCGCGCTGACCATCTGCCACGGCACGCTAGAGATAAACACACCCGAGTAGCCAACTATGCCAAGGTTTTTAGTTTCATTCGATGATGGTTCCATGGATCATATCTCCGTTGAGGATTTACCCGACGTGAGTGATGCCGCGCATGCCGTGGTTCGTGAAGCCAAGGCGGCGGGTGTATGGATTTTCGGAGGTGGAATCCATCGGCAAAAATCCAGTCTCGTTTCGATGGAGGGCATCGTCTCTCACGGTCCATTCCCCGAAAACAAAGCAGTTATCGGTGGCTTCTGCATCATTGAAGTTACATCACACGCAGATGCTCTCACCTGGGGAGCTAAATTTGCAAAGGCCTGTCGTTGCACACAGGAAATACGTGAGATTATGTACGATCCTGAATCACGATGATCTCAGCATTTAACATCACTGACAGCGGATTGTAACTGCTTTGTAACTTCCCTGAAGAGAGTTATAAGACTTGTTATAATGACTCCTACTTCGAGCGTCCCATCTCTCAGCATCTCGCAACTTCGCAAGATTTTGAATTGGATGACTCCTCTGAAACACTGAGGAACCTCGCAGGTATTGTGTCATTGAACCATTAGGAGACAAGTCATGAATCGATTCGCCGTTTTGTGGTTTTTTGCAACTCTATTTGGCGTTGTTACGGACGAGCTTTGGGCACAGACACAACAACAAGTATCTACAAAGTTGAGCCCTCCTCAAAAGGAACCGTGGCTGTCGTACGAGGAGATGCACGAAGAAAATGTTTCGAATTTCATCCGAAGACCTGGTATGGGCTTTAGCCGTTTAGTCACGGTGATTGAAACTGCCGAGAAAGACGAAAAGAACTTACTGGATAGTGCAATGTCTCGGCGCGTGGTGATCGGAAGGCGACAATACGCGATAAAGAACATTGAATTGGTTGGGACTTCCAAACACAATCCGCCGATCGTCTTCAGCAATCCAATTGTGCATTCGGTTTATGGACAACCGGCTATAGAAGCCCCTGAAGAATCGACATCCAATCCAACTGCGCAAAAACGAAGCGCTGCTCAACAAGCTACACCAACCCTTGCGCCACAATCATCTGAACCTGTACCAGAATCCAAGCGTTTCAAATACCGCGACTTGTCGGAATATGAGCTAGAAGTCATTTCTGCACTCAACAAAGGTGGCGAAATAAGCGTTCAAACCGTGGGAAACGACCGAATTGTAATAGCTCCGATCCGAGCCAAAGAGGATTGCCTACGCTGCCATGAAGGGAGTAAGACGGGTGACGTTTTGGGTGCATTTCGATACCATCTGAGTCCGCTAGAGTAAATCGTTGATGGGTGTTATCAGCGGCCCAAGAGTGGATGCGATTTCAATTTAAGGAAAAATCTGCATTGCCTAGATCACTCACCATCATCGCTTCAGTATTGACTTGGCTGGTTGTTTGGGCTTTTTGGTTATTCACCACGCGCAGTCATCATCCCTCTTGGCCTCTAGCTTTTATTGTCACGACATCTTTGGTCCTGGCTTTTGCTGCTGCAACTTACATCCATCACGGTTACCTACTGCCGAAACTGGCCCGCGACAAAAGCTATGTCGCTTACGGAATATCGTTATTGGCGGTCATGATGACACTTACGGCTGTTGCCTTAACGATCATCCGCATCTCTTATCTGCGACTGCATGGCCCTGACGCTGATCCCTATGGAGCGTATAAGCATTTTGCGATTGATCTTTTCGGTATGGTGGTTCATGTAGCGGTGGCGTATGTTGTGGTGAGGGGAACGCTGGCGAAGAAAGGGCTTTAAGACGTTTCTTCGCAAGTTATGGTGAGGCTAGACTTCCACGTACAATTGTACGTGGTGACTACTTTTTTCAGCAACTTCGCGCTCCGTTTGGGCTTGTCCCAGCGGAAGCGAGACTTACTGGCTACCTACGCGGCTCGCAGGCAAACGGAACCTTGAGCATATCGCCGCTGTCGGAAGCATTGGGAACAAGAGGAATCGCCAATTGCCTTTCGTTTTCTGCTTGACCAACGAGACCGCAACCTTGTACCGTTAGAAATGTAAAATCGCACGCGGAACGGATAGAAAATGAGGCGAAACCAACTCATAACAATCCAACAGAAACAGACACACCTTAGCCAATGACATTCAAAGTGAAATTGCAAGTCTCAACCACTTTCACCTATATAGGATCACGACCATGCCATACCGGTTGCGCTACGCACTGTTGATATTGGCAGGTGCTCTGACGGTGGGATGCTCGCCCTCGGCAAGCTCCCATTCGCCGCACGTGTTTTTAGGCGTTGCTGAAGACGAAACCTCGGGCGAGGGACCTGTTGGGCTTCTGAATGGAGAAGCGATTCAGGTTCACACGGTATCCAAGGTGAAAGAAGCTGCCTACGAAGAATATTTGCGAGCGAAGAAGGATGCGAAAATCGTGGCGGAAGAGAATTATAATGGGTTCATTTATTGGGCGACCAAGGAAAGTCGAGATGTTCCGTTCGAAAATGCTACGGCCTGGGTCACCGTGCTGGAACGTTATCGAACTAAGTCGCGTTAGCAGCTAAGTTCAGTGGCAATCCGAGTCAAAGAGACTAAAATAACCTGCGGTTTGCTTACACTTTGCATGGGACATGATGCCAAGACAAACCACTTCAGAAACGAAAGACGCTTAATCTGTGCTGGAAGTATATGAGTGATATTCAAATCACAAATATCGGAGAGCCTTCACCGCATGTAGATTATGCTGGTCGGATTGCTCGCTTGCTTGAGATTGCTTTGCAGGATTCTACTTGGGTTTATCAGTGCCATGGCACGATACGCCTCACTCATTTTTTGAAAACGCCCGAAGACATTATCATCAAGGGTATCTTTTCCGGGCAAGTGAACGGTCGAGAGTTTTCACATCCTTTTGAATGCGTACTTGATATCGATCCCAAACTTTCGCCCGGGCAGTTTCTCGCTTCACCGATTTTCATTCCACTTTTGGCAATTTTTCGTGCGTTCCATTATGAGCAAGACCCTGACAAACGGGCCACTGCCGAACTAACACGCGCAGAATTAGATGTAGCTGCATCACTGCAGGTGACATTGAACAAAATCGTAGGTGCTCCTGTCGAAGGGATTCAAGCGGTTTGGCGGCAAGCTCTTATTGGAGGTGGGGTTCTTTTCCTTTTGGTTACCATCGCAGTCAACACTTATTGTTACTTTCATCCTAAACCGAATGCGATGAAAGATGCGAACGAAACTCTGGTGTTACAAATGGTTGGTGCTGCCATTTTCTGTGGCGGCCCGGCGGCGTTGGGAGCGATTTTTCTGCGTTTGATTTTTGTTGGACGCGATATCGAAGAAACGGTTGCGGGCCAATCACTTCTACGTTTCATAGGAGCGAAAAGCGTCACTGGGCTCAGGGTTATCAGCGTTATCGCGACGATTTTGGGTTTTGGTGTTGCCGCGAATTTCGCTCGTCTCTTGGCGTTCTAGGTGTGCCTGATGAAAAACCAACTTCATGTACTGTCTTTTATTCTTGTCAGCTTTCTCACTAGCAGCGGTTGTGGGTCGAAGCCAACCAACTCGACTAAGGATGATGAAATCGCATTAACCAATATTCTTCACGATCTGCAAATTACCGAGGGCAAAACACGCCTCTTGTTTCGAAACAGTTCCAGTACCCAACCATCCCATCTCGGGCCGCGAGAAGAAGCCATCTTACTCACGTCGAGCGGATCCAACTACACGCTTCGATACGCCATTCGATATCCACAGACTGAGACGCGTTGGAGCCTATGGGTCAATCATGAAATCGGCGAAGATGGCACAGGCTTAGAATCGCCTGCGATTCGAGAATACAGCCAAGAACCAACACCCGAAATTGTGTCCGCATTTCGCTCAGAGATCCACGACCATTGGAGTAATCGCTGAATGGCCGCGATGCAGACATTGCGCGATAACCTCGAGATGTGGTGATCGCAACATTTGAATTGTGGTACATCCAATTTACTAATGGAACTCTGACCGTCATGAAAAAGCAAATCCTATTCTCACTGTGCGGCCTGGCTCTGATAGCGATTGGAGTTTCCATAGGTGTTGTTTTGCAGCGCGAATATCAACTGGCCGCAATTCGAGCGGGAGAGAATGTCGGCCGCAGCCTGGCAGGCCTGGATGATCCCATTCCTCCAGCACCTGCTTGGGAACAATGGCGTTACCCCCGAGCCAAATCGAAAGGGGAAATCGATGGATCCAGCACTAGAGTCAAAGGGGAATTAATACATCCTGCGGGAAATTACGCCGTCTTAGTTACAGCAGATGATTTTGAAACCGTTGCTCGCTTCTATGCCGAGAAATGCAATTTTGAAGAGGTCGACCAAACTGCCAAAAGCAAGTCTGCAATTGCCAAACATGGAAATATGCAGGGTGAAGCAAATTACCTTCTTGACGATTTCGAAGACACCAGTGAAATTCCGCCAACTCGAACTGTGCGGATCAAATGCTTGTTTCGGCGATGCCCAGCATACGACATAACCGTTTTCATATCGCGTGCCGAAAATGAGAAGCAGACTCATCTTTTGTTGCTGTACGATCCGAATGTGGAGACAGAAGCATCGCTACGGTGAACTGAGCTTGAAGAGCTGAAACGAAAGGTTCCGTAGCGACAACCGCTGTCTGCCAACCACAAAAATTGAAATCTAAAAATGCTGCTAGAACTGCATTACAAGGCGTCTCACAGCAAGGCTCTCGCCTACGAAGTCCCTTTACACGGACGTCCAACGCGATTGAAACCGTGTACCGTTAGAAACGTAAAACCGTGGCTAACGCCAGCGGCTAATGGGCCAGCGGCGCAATGAAATCATGTACCAGCGAAAAATCTGTTAGCACCACACGTACAATTGTACGCGTACACTGCCGTTTGCAATAACCCGCTCTCCGCTTGAGCTTATCCCAGCCGAAGCGGGCTTTATCGGCTACCTAAGCGGCGGGAGCCTCGGTGCAGTGCGTTCCCAAGGAGGTGCTGCGAAGATTGGAACCGCGTACCGTTAGAGACGTAAAACCGTGGCTAACGCCATCGGCTAATGGGCCAGCTTTTTCAATCTCATTCTTCGCTATAATCTCCCCAACTCTTCTATCATTTGGAGTCACGTATGAGCTCGTCCATAAATGTGTACGCTGTGCAGGTCGATTCTTTCGTAAAGACTTTTGGATCTAGGAACCAGAATATTATTCGCTCCGTTGCGCAAGAGAGCGAAGGATTTTTTGCCGATATCGATGCCGCCGATGATACAGACGGGATCAGCTGTATCGATTGCGTGACAGAGCTGATTTATGGCAGGATTTCGAACAGCTCGCCAACGTATAAATATGGTTGCGCGTTCGAAGCCATTTGTGAGCATCTCGGCGAAGCATTACCAAATATTTGCCCCATTGAGAACGCACCTACTTGGCTAAAGAAAATCGATTTGGCTCTTGAAAGCAAACGCCTCACTCTTCGACTTGCGGCCCTTGTCGCCAGCGGTAGCCCCATCAGGATCCCTCAGTCCAATGACTATCCCTTTATTGGAAAATGGTCCATGGAAGAAATCTTTCGAAGCAGGCCACTGTTTGAAACCACCGACTTAACCACTTCCGATCCAGAGATAACACGAGTCTTGCAACAAATTCGAAATTGGCTTTCCTTGGTTCAATCCAAGCCGGGGCGAGGACTCATCGGTTTTTTGGTCTAGCTCCAATTGAGGAATTCAACCGCGGAATAGGCCCCTTTTTCGGTTACACGCTCTGAACAAACACCGCGAATCCATCAGCTGAGCGGTCGTCAATGTTTTTTCCATATCGCGAATCGACATCTCGGTGTGGAACCTGAAATCTCACTTTGGTACAATAAAGATCCTGATCCATAAGCAATTCTCTTCTATAGCTATCCTAACAATTTCTCGGACCGCACGAAACTGCGCGATGCTTTAGTACGTAGAAACCATGAACGCTGTTTTGGATTGGTGTATTTCCACGCTAGCAAGCCACGAATTTCGCCATCATGTAACCGTCCTAGGAATTTCCAATGTCGCTGAACTCGAAACAAGCCATAACTGGACCAGGTCGATTTCAGTGGAATAGTGGCGCATGGTTCGGATCTTCCCTTGGCTGCTCCTCTTGGATGGTTCCAACCGCGATTCTTCTGCTCTACTTTGAGCAGCCTATATTGGCTCTGATGCCTTTGTGTGGTTTCGCCTCGATTCTGGTCCTTGTGTGCTTCCTATGGTCCAAACGTGATCGTATTTTGCCTTTCTCGGCACATATGACGCAGCTTGCATTTGTGGCATGCGTTTTCCCCATCGTCTGGTTCAGCATCCAATCACACATCTCCACTGAAGCTCGGGAATTTGCCCGACTTCCTCAAACCACTTGGCTCAATGCTCTATACATCATCACCATAGTTCCAATTTTCATGATCGCTTTTTCTCTGTTGGAAAAACGCGGCTTGAAGCAACGAGAAGTGATCCAAGCTCCGCTGTCAAAATAGATAATCCAAGGCAAGCCACTTCGTTCAACATCTTAGTGTGATGTAATCGTTTTCTGAAAATGTACGGCGGCTTTGTTAAGCACAGTGTTGAATGTCAATTCACGCGCATAGGAGTTTTACCCTGAGCAAACCATTGAATGCAGGCGGTGTGCTGTTTGTGCAAAATGTGAAGCACTTGCGCGATTTTTATCGTTCCGTATTTTCCATGAATGTCGAAGCCGATGAAAACCGCTACGTCATACTGACTATTCCCGGATTTGAACTTGTGATTCATGGAATCCAGAACGAAACGCCACCGGCAGATTCGCAAATTGAGCCGCTTGTTGTTCGTGAAGAGAGTTCGTTCAAACTTTGCTTGCCCGTTATTCGTCTCGAAGAGGCAAGAGTAATGGCAAAGGCACTGGGTGGATTTATCAAAGACCAAGAACATGAATGGAACTTTAATGGCATCGTTGCGTGTGATGGCCATGATCCCGAAGGTAATGTGATCCAGGCTCGTCAATTCGAACTGCACTCACAACACGTACTCTCTTCCTAGAGCCCAGTCCGTGAAACGAATTTTATTCTTACTGCTAGCGGTGTGTTGCATTGTCGGGGCATTGGCCAGCGCGTTGCGTCAACGGCCGCTCAACGCCATCATCTGTTATCACGAACTTGCAGTCCAGGACGAAGTCCGCCGTTTTCGAATCGTAGTCCCCAAACGCCTTGCCAAACAGACTCCTGTGCTGCTGGCTTTTCATGGCATTGGCGACTCTCCTGAATCGATGGCAGAATACACGAAGCTCGATGAACTAGCAGTCCAAGAGGGCTTTATCCTTGTCTATCCTGAGGGGCGACTCTCAACCTGGTCGACTTTCAATCTCAATCCCTTACAACTAGAGGATAACGCCGACCTGCAATTCTTTGACGCAATTTTGGCTTATCTTTTTGAACACCACCCTGTCGATCCGACACATGTCTATGTTGCCGGAATGTCCAATGGAGCCTCCTTTGCTCAATTGCTGGGAACTATTCGAGCAGATGAAATTGCGGCCATCGTCGCCCACTCCGGCGCTCGCCCTCGTGAGTTAGCTGAAATGAAGTATAACGTCCCCACTTTGCTTATTGTGGGGAGCAACGACTTGGCGGCTCTTGATATGCAGCACGACGCCGAGATGTACCAACAATACGAAACCAATCCGAGAGGCAGTAACTCGATCCAACTCTTGCAGGTCGCGGGTCTGGGGCACGAATGGGCGTTAAAACACAACCGTGATATGTGGACGTTCTTAATTCGCTACAGGAACGACGACGCCGATTTCAATGAGCTCATGGATCCGGATTGAATCCAGTACATTACCATTTCGACAAGCGTATTAACGTGGCCAAGACCCCATGAAATTCCAAGTGATTTTTCAGTTCCCCGAATCGTTCTTTCCAACTCACGAAGACTTGCTGGTTTTCGAACAAAAGCTGATCGATTCGTTACCTAACACTTGCGAGGTGGACGGATACGACACTGGATCTGGCACAACCAATTTTTTTGTCTATACCAATTCGCCTTTAGCGGCTTTTAACCAGTTCCGAAAATATCTTGGAACGAATAAGGTGGAGAAGAGCCTGAGGGTTTCCTATCGCGATGTGGATGGGGAATCTTATACGAATCTCTGGCCATTCCGCGATAATCGCCCGTTTGATTTGCATTACCCTGAAGGCGTCGATCCTTTTTCGGCTAAGTCAAAACGGACCATTCCCAAGCGAAGCCCACCAGGTGCCTCAAAGTTCGAAACACCCGCTCGTGAAGACTGGCCCTCTTAACACCCATTCGACTCTAGGGGCTCTCAGTGACGCCTATGCTTCGATCGAAACAACGAGGATTTGCCAGACACTTATTCCGTCAAAAGATGGATGTAACTGAAGTTGCCACTCTCGTTAGCGGTTAATGCGCCATAAAGTTGAACCGTTGCAAACAACGAGGATTTGCCCCCAATTAGTTCGATCTCATAGACAATATTCTCGATTTGCTCAGAAGATGCGGGATCAATATATTTCGCTGATAGAACTGCAGGTGGGTTATGCGGATGCGTCTGTGGTGGTTTGGGACTGAGAACTACCACATCCGTTCGATTGTTTACTCCGTTTTTGTCGAGTTTGAAGTTGATCAAGAACATGGCCCCTGGACCAATATCGTCACAAATCAAAACCCTTTCATTCGTCGTGAACTTACCCATCCGAACACGAAAATGATAGGCAAGCTGGCGCAGGAGAACGTCTACATTTTCAACTGGGGGGCGCGGCAAAATATCTGGTCCGCTGTGTGGAATGGGAGTTACCTGACGCGCAATTTTCTCGACCTTTTCAACCGCTTGAAGAATGGCCTGGTATCGCTCTTGGGCAGCGTCATCGATAAGCTCTTGGCGTCGTGTTAGCTCACCCTCAACCGCGCGTTGAACCTCCGCCTCAATAATCTGCTGCGTACGACTCCTGTCGAACCATATCAGCATCACGCATGCGAGTATGATGAAAATTCCGAAGATCGCGGAAAAACCATACTTAGATCGAAACGTCATGTGAGTTCATCTCTAGCGATTCAAAGGTACGTCGTTGACGTTTATCTTTTGGGCTACCCAATTCTCTGCAACTTCAGCTACTTAGGATACCAGAGACAACATTATTGCTCTATTGCGTCGACGTTCAGAATCTGAATCACTTCACTGCAAAGCTGATCTTCAATTCGACCAACCATGCTACAACGAACCTGCAGCTTGGCAGGTAAATCAGATGCAAATGCCATGACGATAAAGAACGAGTCCGTCAGAATGGCTGAATCCTGTCGGTTTGTTACCCATGTACTAGGTCGGTTCCAAACGGAACTGGACTGAAAGGAGGCGAAGATTTCGACGAGAGTTTCGCGGGTACCCAATACATGGTTCAAGTCTGTGCGCGGAAATCCAATAATCCGCCAAGTGCAGTTCGTTGAGAGCAGTTGTTGAAGTGGAGCAATTCGTCCGTTGAGCCAGGCGTCGCGAAAAGCAAGTTCAAAGCGAGCTAAACTGAATGGACTGGAAGGACAGAAGTGGGGTTTTACGAGTAGTTCTAAAGTCACTTCTAACGCACCAGCAATGTAGGAAGCGGTGCTGCCTTCGATAACCCGCCCGCATTCAGCGTTTCGAATGGTTCGTTCACCGACGCCAGCACGTTCCGCTAAGTCCAATTGACTCCAACCCCTTCCTATGCGGAGTGAGCGAATGAGCTCTCCGCGAAGCTGTACACCTCGAATCATTTCTTTACTTGGTCTCGTGCCGATTTTTGTTTACACTCGCTCTAGTGCTATTTCGTAGAAGCCAAAATTCGGTCACGCGAATTTTTGATGTTTATCCCAAAAAAACGAGCATCATGAGCCTTGCCCCACAAAACCCCACCAACGAGGATTTCGCACGAATCGCTGAGTATCGACCACAGCTACTGCAATTGGCTAATCAGCTCGTATCGCAACAGATGCAAGCTCGGATCGATCCATCCGATGTGGTTCAAGAAACTTTGCTCGCTGCATCCAACAATCTATCCCAAGCAGACTCCATTAAGGTTCCTCTTTTGGTATGGCTCTATAAGCTTTTGCGACAACGCATCATTGATGCCAAACGAAAACACTTGGGAAGCAGCAAGCGGAGTGTAAAGCATGAAAAGTTCTTTACGACCGCAACATCATATCAATATGTGCTCGATCATCTTCCGGCGCATTATCAGCCGCGCCCGCCGAGCGAATTATCGGCATCAATGCGATTGCAAAAACTAGACCAAGCGCTTCGGTCACTCGATCCAGAAACAGAGACTCTACTGCGACAGCGTTACTTCGAGGGCATCTCACTAGCAGAGATCGCCGAGCGTTTGGGAATATCTCTGAGCGCCGCTAAGATGCGACATTTGCGAGCGGTACAAGAGCTTAGAAAAGTTCTGGAACATTCATGAGCAAGCCACAATCTTCTTCGCTCGGAAGCACTGAGAATCTTGAGTATGCCAACCTTATGGAGCAGCTCACGGAAACCATGCAGGCTGGCCAGAAGATTGATTGGTCAGAGGTGGCCAGACTATATCCTCAGTGGGTGGAGAAGATCAAAGCTGAAATCCGTACGATCCAAACCTTGCTCGATGCCGGGAACATTACGTCATCCGATTTCTCTGGTGATGATATCGCTACCGGTAAAATGCCTGACATCGAAGGCTACCAACTGCTACGACGGATTGGCGCTGGGGGCATGGGGATTGTTTATGAAGCGATTGAGTTGTCGCTGCAACGCAAGGTGGCCATCAAAGTGTTGTCTGCGCAGCTGCGTCCCAACAGCCGAGTGCGAGTTCGTTTTGAAAATGAAGCCACGGCCGCGGGACGTCTAAATCATCCCAATATCCTTCCCGTGTATAAGATCGGTGAATCGGCCGGATTAATGTTCTACGTCATGCCATACGTCGATGGGCAGACGTTATCCGAAATCGCCGCCTTACCGGATAAGGATAGATCGTACAGCTCCATCGCCACTATCGTCTATCAGACAGCACTCGCCTTGGATCATGCGCACGAGTCTGGAATTTTTCATAGGGATGTGAAGCCGTCCAATATCATGCTGGATCGACATGGACATGTCTGGCTTCTCGACTTCGGTTTAGCTTCACTGGACGAACAACTTGATCTCACACAAACCGGCGAGATCATTGGGACATTGCGGTACATGAGCCCCGAACGTTTGGCTCCGAAAACAGTCCGCACGCTGGACCGACGACTCGATGTTTATTCACTGGGCGCCACGCTCTATGAGCTACTGTCGGGCCTACCACCCTACCATGATGTATCCAAACCGGCTCTGAATAAAGCGATACAAGAAACTCAGCCCACTTCGGTGAAGCAACTCGCCCCGACATCGCCGTTAGCTTTGATTCGAATTTGCGAAAAGGCCATGGAACGTGAGCCTAATGATCGGTACGCCAACTGTTTGGAAATGGGAGAAGATCTACAACGCTTTTTGAGCGGCCAGGAGGTTGAAGCACGACCTCTTTCGCGGGCGACAAGAATCGCCAGATATGTTCGTCATCATTCACTGGCAATACTGACCGCGACCTCAATCTTTATTCTATTTCTAGCCGTCACTTTAGTATTGCTGCAACGCAATAGGTCTCTTGAGCTTCAACAAAACACGATCGAATATCAGAACAAACTGGTTGATGTGCAGGCCAAAGATTTACGACGGCAGAATTTCTACCTCGAACTTACAAAGCTCCGCGAAGCTAGAGAAAGTGGAATACTCGGCTGGCGTAGTCAACAAATCGAAACCTTGACGCAACTGGCACGCGAAGGCTGGTCCGATAAAGAACTTGAGCAACTGCAACGCGAATGGATCGCCACCAGTCGAACTGTCGATCTCCAGGAAGAGCAGGTACTGCACACAGACCATTTGTATTTTTGCTG
Organism: Planctomycetota bacterium; assembly: GCA_017303505.1. GTDB lineage: Bacteria > Planctomycetota > Planctomycetia > Pirellulales > Pirellulaceae > JAFLCP01. Next base: position 18,011 of record JAFLCP010000078.1, read on the forward strand.
TGCATGGAACAAGTTGGGAACGCAATTGGTTGCTGGCCTTACCATAGCGGAAAGGGACGAACCCGCTGTTGTCGTTTATAGCGGCGAGCCGTTAAGGGCACAGTTTGAAATCAAGTTACCTACACCGGCTGACTTAGGAGTCAGCGAATTGACCAACGACGGAGTTCGCTCGCTCTGCTTCTCGACCGATCAGCGTCGTTTATGGGTCGGTACGAGACGGGGGTTAGTGCATGAAATCGATATGGGCAAGGGTCAAGTAGTTCGCTCCAAAGCCTGTTTTCCTGACACTGTTTGGGGCTTGGCTCTACAAGAAGATTTCAACGAACTATTCTTGGGTAGCTCAAGTGGTAAGACCCTGGTCATGGATTTAACAACCCTGGAAAAAAAGCAAACGTTTGATACGGGGAGCCCCATAAGGAGCCTTGTACTGTGGAATAACGTGCTCATGGTTTTGGATCTAATTTTAAGGCAAAGCTTACGAGATGTCGACAAATGGCCCGCACCTACTGATGTAGATCTGGATGTTAACGGGATCCTTACCGGCGCTACAGACGATGGAACATTGCTCTACTGTTTGACCCCCACGGGCGTCCAGTTTTTATCGCGTGACACCAACACTATGACCAGAGCTTTTGATTTCAAGGTAAATCAAACGAATTCCAAAGTGACCAACGCGCATAAAGTTGTCCCCGACGACGGCGACTTGCTTTTCTCAGCAGATTCCAACGGACTTACACTGTGGAATCAGCTCAACGGAAATCAGTGGGGAACACTCCCCATCGTCAACAATGAAAATGCAGGCGTTTGCTTCAAACCGAACTCTCGCAAGGTCGCAATTTGGGGTCACCGTAAACTGGCGATTTATCAGATCAGTCGAAGTGAAGTTTGGGGAGCAACACCCGCAACTCCTTATCCTGTCAACGCATTCCAGTTACAAAACCCTGTCAACAGTACCATCGCAGGAGTTTTGGTCTCAACCAAGAGTCACTTAAAAGGGGTCCATCCAGAGGAACACCTTGTTCAATACGTTCCCTGGAACCATCGCGAGAAAGTTCGAACGCATTATTTTGGCAAAGGCCCTGTGGGCATCAAGGGCGCTTATGGGACTGGCTTTATCTCTCATCAGTATGAAGATGACTACTTTATGTGGTCGAGCTGGAATCGCTGGACATGGGATGAACGTTTCTTCTTCACCTTTGACCCTGAGTTTTGTACAGCTCACAATCCCATCAAAAATGTGCTCTATTGCAGTTGGCGAATTCGCACTGAAGACTTGGCCCCACGCGTCCGTTACATTCCCGAATTGGTCACCGTTGATGGTACTACCCGTACCATCCTCTGGAATTATAAACCGATCCCAAACCACGACACCGATACCAGTTTTGCGATCAAGTCCATCTTACCAGCTAACGACAAAGTCTACTTGGCTTGCGATGATTCAATGATCCGTGAACTCGATGCAGTGACGGGCGTCCAGCGCCGAACAATGCCCGTCGAAAATCAACTTGGAGCTGCTATGGCTATTTTGGGGCCAGAGTGTCTCCTGCTCGCAAGCGTTGAGGGACAAGTTTCGATCATCGATCTGAAAACTGGCCAGCTTGAGGCTCAACAGCGGTTGCACGAAAACCGCATTACAGCCATCCAAGCCCTCCGAGACGGGATGTTCGTCACGGGGAGTGTTGATGGCGACTTGGTGATTTCCCGTTGGGAAAACAAACGAATCACCGAGATTCTTCGCGTGCCACATGCAGACGTCGCCATCGATCAACTTCAAGTGACCGCTGACGGCGAGCGGATTTGTTATCTTTGCCGCGGTGAATATGCCGTTCGCTATCTCGATTGGAAAAAGCTTCTCCGCGAACTTGAACTATTAAAAAATCCGCAGCTGGCTGAAACGACCAAGTAAACAACGACTGTAGCCTACCCTATCGCCCTCCCGCGCTTAGCAAAACTCTAACTGCATTCTCTGTGCAGGGCGTATTTCTCCTAGACGCTTCCCACTTTTGCTTCTTACAATGATACTTCGGAATCCTTACGTGAGTTTGATGCTGGGATCATTGAGCTGAAAAGCCGAAGAATTACGAGCACGATTACGAGGACGAGCACGATTACGAGGACGAGCACGAGCACGATTACGAAGTACGAAGTAGGAGCTACGAATTCCATCGCGCAAAGTTTTCGCAGCGCGAGTTTTTCGCGATTAGCGCAACGTCAAAGATTACGAGCAACTTTTTCACTGAGGGAGATACTCCTAGATTGCCAACACTCAACGTCAACATACCGCGATTTTACGGGCTCCTTCGCAAAGAGTTTCTTTACGATCAGCAAGCCCATTTCGGAGAGTTCGTGAAGGTATGTGTCTTCGGTGTCGCTTCGATTACTGGACGTGCTTTGGGCTTCCATGTATTAACCGAAGCAGGAGCTGTTATTTGGCGATTACCGATCCATGCGTTGTGCCATCACCCTGATGCGACTCCACGTCCCTTGGATTGGTTGCAATTTTGGGATTGCTTTAGCTATGAAGTGAGTTGTACCGTTTTCGACCGACTCGCCGATAGTCGAGTCCGCGTTCAATTGCGAGATCGCAGTTGGGTGGGTGGTCAGTATATGTTTACGTTGGATTGGTATGGCCAGCCCGATGCGGAGGAAGCCGGCGACGGCGGCCACAAGTGTGCCCGTATGATCGCGCTCGACGATGGAAACTTCGCCGCTCAGCCCAACAATCGAATCCAGTGGCTTTGCCCAGCCTTTGTAACTCCTTTTGCAGAAAAACCAGATTATTTAACCAACACGGCTGTTTGGAAAGTCGAGCGAGAGACCGAGACAACCTCCGGTTATTTCTATAACGACGTGCATGAAACGACGGATTCCAGTCAAGTACAATTGTACGTGAAAGGCTTACGTGTCGACGCGGGCAAAGGAACTGGTGGCTCGAGTGACGATGAAAAGAAATCGTAAGTGGCGTTTTCGTGTAGGATGTGGGAATCAGCGATAGCTGGGCTTCGTTTAACCCGTAGCCGTAGCAGAGCGAGGCTAGGTGACCTGAGGAAAGTCGCCAATCCCCAGAATGCGCTCTCCAAAATATGTATATGATAAAAACGGCTCTCCCTCCCGCGCTCTGCCCACACCAGCCGACTTCCCAAAAATCGCCGGTCAAATCCGACGTAAGGTCGATCCGCTGAGGAGGAACACAAGGCGAGAGCCTCTTACGCAGCGAGTTCATGGGACATAGCCGGGAAACCAAGGAACTCTTCAACTCCTTCAGATAGTGACGATGAGTAACGATTCGCAACACAACGATTTCGCCTACACGCACTCAAAACGACTTCTTTTTCGGTAACCAGACAATGACAGTATCTTCATACCAAAAACTCGCTCGGTTAGCGCAGCAACTTGTTGATGTGGGTTCCCTTGGCGAGATTGACAACCTGAACGCTGCACAGATGGGAAAACTCCTGCAGACAAACCAACACATTCTTGAGAGAGCATGTCTTGAGCTCAGCCCCAATTGCTGCGTTCCACTTAGCTACGACCGAGATTTTTTAGCCGTGCATTGCGAGCATTTGACACCGCTGCGAAACTTAGGACGAGCGTTTTATCTAGAATCGGTAGTGGCTCGATTGAAAGAAGATTTCCGAACCGCGGCAAAAGCAGGACTTACTATCTTGGAGTTAGCCAATGCAGTAAGACGTGGTGGACTGATTGTGGATTCACAAGTAAGCAATGCAATTGCAGCGTTGGGAACTCAGTGCTTGGGGACTATCCGCGATCATTTAGACTCCGCAACTCGAAGATTCGTAATTGGCGACTTGTTCCGATTAGAGTCACAGAGAGAAGCATACGCACAAATCGCAGAACGGGATCGCCATTGGGAAGTGTCAGCGGGCTACGCGGATGAACCGATCGATTTTTCGAACATAAACATAATATACCCTAATGAAGCAGACTCATCCGAAGAAGGGAGCGAAGCAATTCGGAACTTTCTTCAGGATATACAGAATTTACCAGCGACGAGCCAAAACACTCTAAAACTCTATCAAGACCTCCAGCCGCTTGTCTACATGCGACTATTGGTGGTTGATTTAGCGTTGCGTGAATTGAAAAGCGTTACCGGTACCTATCCAACCCAACTGTCCGAACTATCGCCGCAAATCTTGGGTGAAGTTCCGCGGGATCCATACACCAAAGATCAGTTCGTATACGAAAGACGAGGCGATGCTTCTTTTGACCTATGCTGCTTAGGACCACGACTCAACGCGAGCGAAAGGAACTATACTAGCTGGGCATTAGAGGGCTTTACCGCTCTTAGGCTTAACATGTAGGAAGAGTAAGTAACGCGGCAAAACCACAAACATCGACCCCGCAAGGTGGTTTAATGAGTCATACGAAGAGCTTTACATTCAGGCAGCGATGCTGGCCAAGGCAACGATTCATTCTGGATGGGTTTTGCATATGGAGCTGCCTGTATAGAAGATGGGCCATATTTGACGGCGTTGAAACGCGTGATTTCCGTCTAAAAGCTCGAACCGGTTAATGCCTTGATACATGTTATCATGCGAAATTCTTCGTTCGCCGGTCCAACTCGCACGAAGCTTGTAGACCCTGAGATTCTGTCACCCGTTTATCGCGTCTTAAGGCCAAATCTCAAGAATTTTGTAAATCGTAGTGACACATAGTTGCTGCTTAACGCCTCTTCCTCCCCATTGCTTCCCTGACCAGATCAACTCCTTCGCTCCCTGCAACGTGAGCCCGAAACGAGTGTTAAATCGTTGGCTCGACTCGAAACGTAAGAATGGACGCGGACTGCATAGCAAGCCGAACCATGTAAGCGGCATCTAAGATCGCAATGGCTTGTTCCGATGTGGCCAACAACGGCTTAGTGCGAAATCGATCCACCACCAACGTTGACGAACTATCAAATAAATTTTCAGTCTCGGGTTCGCCTACCTTAAAGCTCTTCAACACAGTTTCCATAGACGTTGATAGTGATTCAAGGCCAAGCGAAGAGACAATCTGCTGTGCCTCTTCTAGCCACTCCAATGTCAAACAATTTAGCGAAGAGACACCACTCTCGATTGCGGCATGTAATTTTTGCTCAAGGTCTACGAGGAGGCTAGCAATAACGATCGGGACGGCTTGCAAGTCGGTTGTCAGCCCTCCCTCATCGTCGCTCCTCCGAATCTTGGCATGGACCGACTGAACATTTTGTTGGGGCTTTCGTCGAAATGCACTCAGCGCATATGTCTGGAAGTTCTCGAGACGGTCGAAATCAAAATGGGGACACAATACTGTCTCGCCACGGGCCGAGCCTAGCGACAGAAAAGAGAGAGGATAGACCGATACGCGTGATTTCTCAACAGTTAGTCTTCCAACCACACCTATCAGTTTTTCGGATTCTGGTTTGATCGTTTCCAAGAAGTTGATGCATTGTTCATCGCTTGCTATCCAGGGAACGCGCATCTCAACTACTTGTCCTATGCCATCAATAAGCTCCCAGACAAACTCCTGTTCTAGTTCATCAAACCAGCGTTTGCCCCATTGCGTTGGCTTCATGATGCACCAAGTCGCAGTGGTTTGCGATAAACGCAGCCCGATGGGACTGGTAGATTGCGCGAGATAAATCGCTTCGGACCAGTCCTCAATCCATCGCGCACCGAAATCGATTTCTTGGATAGAAGTTGGACCTAACACCTCCACGGCACAACTCTCCGAAGAACTCAAACGACCGTCCCAGTTCAGCTTTGCATCGGTGAGTCGGAGGTGTTGTCGACAATTCTGTTGGAGCGATGGCGAATTTTTCCAACCGAAGGGACTGGTATAAGCTAGTCTTACATCAAAAGTGTGATCTTGCCCCTCACCGCGTGAATCGGAGGCGGTCAAAAACCGCTTCTCATTAGGATCCCAAAATAGCGCTGTAATGCCTTCGTAGCCCGAATCAGTTTTCCACGCATAGGCTCCGATACCGTAGAGCACAAGATCACCAACAGGTACGTACTGGCTTCGCGATCTGCCATATAATTCTGCTTGTCGTGCCGCCGGTTTATTTCGCACAGAACGTGAGGCATCAGATGCTTTCGTACTCAACGGTATGATGTCGGTTGAGCCAGACTCAACCATCTCTTCTTCCTGTCTGGCTTTGGTGGCTGCTCGACACAGCGCGTACGCTACCAGCACACGATCAAACATTTGCTGGAGATCAGCGGCCGCATTACGATCTATCTGCAACTGAATATCATTTGCGATACTATCAAGCAGTCGCGCCAGGCGCGGAAAATTGGCTGCTTCTGCCGCAATGGCACATGTCTCGAAGCGTTCAATAAGTCTTGACGAAGGATGCGCTAAACCCGAAATCGTTGCCGAAGAAAGTAACGTGAGACATTTTTCAGCCACACGCAATCGATCTTCCCGAATTGCATTTGAAATTTCAACTTCGAGTACGTTGATATTTGAAAGATCTTCTCCAGCGTTCCGTTTCAGTGCTAGAACAGCCAATAGCACCCAAAAGACCAGATCGCTTTTGGGAGCGGTTGACTTAAACTGCGAGAGCAACTTACGCAGATTCTTGTCGGGTCGATCTGTCATCAACAAAACGCGCACATTGTCATTAGGAAATTCGAACGACAGTGCAGGGGAGTGCGTCGTGCGAAACTCCGTTATGCTCTTGAGTTTTGCGGTTGCTTTGAGAAACACTCCTTTTCCAGACCAGGATGTTAGATCGTTAATAGTTGAGCGCACTAGCGACTCGATAACGTCCGAGTGAGAGGCCGAAACATCTGCGTCCGCCTGCTTTTTGGATACAGCGGAATCATTGGCATCTTCAGTTTCCGCCTCTTCGCGTTGAACGTCTTCCGAGTTTGTATCGACGGATTTTTGATTCAACCAGTTTTGTTGCAAATAGATCGTCGCCGCTAAGACAAATCGAGTGACTCCAGTGGCACCGCTATCGTCACGGGCTGCAGCTGGCCCTTCCGGTGGCATGGTCACACACCAACCTGGTCCGCGCACTAGAATCGCTTTATCACTTTCTTCAATCGTGATCGTGGGGTTTTGCTCCAAATCCTTTAGTGCACGTCGGTAGAGTCCGCGATTCGAGAGTGCGACTAAGGCATCTTCGCTGGCTGCCGCGAGATTTTGTTGAAGCCTGTGTTGCGAGACGGTATCCATGGTCAACTCGCACCGTTCATGATCTGTGCCAACCATTCGGCTAATCGACCGGGCGTTACGGCGGCGATCCGCATACCATCACTCGCAAGTCGTTGGGCCATCTGTTGGTCATACCACATTCCGCCGGATTCATCTAATGAGGCGAGTCCCAATACATGACAGCCATCTCCCTTCATTCCTCGGACCACGCGCCGAAGTACAGAGGGATCAGCTCCTTCACAGAAATCGGTTATCAAAACCACGATAGTCCGTTTGGGATCGGTTATCAGCGTACGACAATAGGCCATGGCAGCCCCTATGTTTGTGCCTCCACCCAATTGAACCGACATCAGAACCTCGACCGGATCACTCGCATGTTCGGTTAAGTCGACAATGGCCGTATCGAATACAACCAAACGGACCTTCAGCGAAGGAAGTTCTGCTAACGCACCGGCAACGACAGCCGAGTGAATCAAGCTGTCTGCCATAGATCCCGATTGATCGACGCACAGAATAATCTCCCAAGGAATCTGCTTCCTAATTCGACTAAAGAAATAGGCTCGGCGCAGAATCAACCGACGCCGCTCCGGGTCGTAATGTTTCAAATTGCGTCGTATCGTTTTATGGGCATCAAAATTGCGAGCCACTTTGAGCGGCGAATTCTGAAAGCGATTTCGTTTCCCCGTGATTTCTCGCTGGATCAACTGCTTCAGACGCTTCTGAATATCTTCCACAACTCGGCGAACCAGTGTGCGAACCTCTTGCATCACTTCTTTGTTCATCCGTCCCTTAAGCGCTAAAACAGATGAGAGGAGCTCTACGCTTGGCGTTAAGCTGGCTAACGTTTTGGGATCTTTCACCAAATCGACGAGCCCATATCGCTCTAACGCGTGCTGTGTGATCTCTTCACATGTTTCCTGAGGGAACAACTCTCTGATCTCACCTAACCATTTGGGGACGTTGAGCTGACTCGGATCCAAAGATCCCGGGGACAACTCACGCCCTTGCCGAACCCCTCGGTCCGCGTATTCGCGGCCGTAGAGCCTCTCTAGCGCATTCGCCATCCGCTCCTGTTCTCTGTTCAGGCACTTAGGCATTTGACGCTGGGCATACTTCCCCAGAACAAGTCGCCATCTTGGTAATGATTCGCTCATAAACCATCCTCCTGTAGCGATTGTCGCATCAACTGATTGAGTGCGATTCCAAAATGAAGTTCCTCTTCGCTGATCTGCGGATGATGAATGTTGCCAAGGGAACTGACTTCGTGCAACGAAGCGACCCGCTCGGCCACAGCATCAATTTCTTTCGGCGTTAGTTGTGAAAAGGCGAGCCGCAGGTGAGGGAGCGCGACACGAAATCGATCTTCTTCCCAGTTTTGAAACAATGAATCGACCAATGATAAGAGCGCTGGCATTCGCCAAAAAGTTTCGCGGGCTGTAACCATGAGCCCACGAACGGCTCCGCACGCACCACCGACATCAACGCAAGACGAATCAAGATGGTTCTCGACAACGCGGCATACCTGCTCTTCATCCATGTGTCCGAGACTAAACAACATCCCCGCAGCGGCTCCTGCTATCTCACTGCGCGGATAAGGATCCGCCGATTGCAGAAGACGTTCGAGGGCAACGACAAGCAATTGTCGATCGAATGAATGGATCGTTTGTTGCGACACAAGTTCTCGCAGACTGCACAATCCATCTAAAGATGCTTCGACGTCATTGTCGGGCACATTGCTTAAGCTGTCGATCAAGTGACAGGCTCGCTGGTAACAATGGACCAACACCTTACCTAAGTTCGCCAATCGCGAGGATTCGAGAGGTTCGCGGGCAGTCTCAAGTAGCATCAATTTGCTGACAGCCTCGGCCATGGAAAAGAACCGATTATCTTCTGCGATTTGTTTTTCGACTAAAGGAAAAACATGATCCGCCAAATGATGAAGCCCCATCCGACATGTCAGGAGTAGCTTTCCGACAGCCAGGCTGGCATCTCGCGCGGAATCACTAGCCATCTGTTTCCGAATTTCTTCAACGAGCAAGCGTTCGGCGGCCCCAGCGACCGTATCTCCATATGTCGACATTTGAATCAAGCGTGCCTCAGTACTTGGTGACCAGGACACTTGCCACTCTTCGCTCAACTTGGAAAGGTGGTAACCATTCGCAAAATCTGGCCCGTCGAGCCATTGCGCAAAAGGTACGCCCAAAAAGAGAAGGCGTTGGAGGAAAAAACTTGTAGCTCGATGCGCGGGCTTACGATAAAGCTCTAACGTGACACGACGAGACTCGATCAAATTTACAGGCAACCGATATCGTTCACATTGAGAGCGAAATTCTTCAACAATTGGCGGCTGCTGTGCGCTGGGTGGCACCTCACCGATCGAATCTCCCATCAATAGACGTTGAATAATTTGGTCCAATTCGTCGCGCCCAGCCAGCGATTCCTTACGCATCGAGTTCGAAATTGCGTCCAACATATCGTTGCGTGTGGGGATTTCATGACCGCGTAACTCGGCAAGCTGGTCGAGCATGGTCACGGCAGAAATCGTGTCGGTAACGGATGCCTCATGTGGCAACGATCCTCCGCGCGTGCTTCGAGCGATTTGCGAAATCATCCCTACGATAGATTTTCGCTTCAGCGCACGAACCCTCTCCATATTGTTTGAATTCGTCTCATTTTCACGGCCATCTATTGAGACGGAATTCACAACCTCTGACGCGTTCGCTCGCCACAGAGCATCATAAAACCCTGGGCTCGGCATTCCAGACTGATAGCCGTTGAGCGAATCGAGCTGTGTGTAGCTATAGCGAACCAACCAACTATTCGAAGCTTTATCGGAGCACTCGCTGGCTGAGGTCCCTTGACTACCTTGATGTGGAAGCGAGGGGACTATCTTCCCTTTTTTTGTTACCTCGACGGAGCCGATCGATTTTTCAATTTGCTCGACCAAGGCCACCGTATGAAAACCACCGGTAACAACCAGAATCGAGCCGCGTTTGGTTGGCTGTTTTAATCGGCTCCATTCGGCGGAAATGGTGTTGATCATAATCGCCTCGCGAGTCAATGTTCCATCGTTCTGTAAACGGCCTTCATAGTCACGACGACTAAGGTCGCAATACGTCGCCAGTCGCCCCACAAAACTGGAGGTATCCTCCATGGTAGCCTTTGATTCGAAGAGATGATCCCACAACTCGTCAAAGTCTCTACAACCCATTCGTCGAACGAGAGCTTCAATGAACTGAGAGTGTCGCCATTGCGATTCATCTACCAGAGATACATCGAATGAATTGGACTTCGGATCCTCCTCAGAATCTTTCTCACGGAACTGGATTTTTTCGGCGAATTCGGCATCCGCAAACAGAACCTTGGCACCAATCGAAGTACCGAGGCGAATAGCGATCCATTCGGGCGAGTACTCGCAGAGTGGATAAAACGCGGAGTGTCTCGCTTCTTGATCGCTCGATTCACGATAGGTTGTGAGAATGGCGACAGGTGGTCGGCACTTTTTATCTACCAGAGCAGGCAACCAACGATTGAACGATGTAGGGCCCTCTACAATAATCGAACGCGGTCTAAACCGTTCAATCCAAGCGGCAAGCTGAGTTGCGCAAGCGGGGGAATGATGACGAACTGGAAAAAACGTTATGGGCCCCTCGAGGAGTCGTGTCGCCCACATCCTCGATCGCTTTAAAAGCTCTTCTCGACTGATCGTACCAGGTTCGGTCATGATTTCATGTCTTCACGCGACAAGTAAAAATCTCGCCAATTCTGATTGTTGTGCGCACGTGCCTTCACCACCACATCAAAGTATTGACGAACCTTTTTGATATCGTTGGGCTCATCTTTGAATACGGCACCCGTTAATTGCCGTCCCAAGTGAGTCCCCGATACTTTGCCATCACCAAAATGAACGGCATCAATACCGGCAGACATAACCACAGATACAGCCTCAGCCGTGCTAAGTACGGCCGAGGGCTTTTCTACTAAGGCCCCTTCTTTTGTTCGACCGTTTCGCAGTTCGTGAAATGTATCGACCAACACTCGAACCACGTCTCGATCCAATTGCGCATTCGCTTGGCATTGATCCAACAAAACTTTCGCCTGCTGCAAAACAAGTTCCAATTCGAACTCAGCGTCGGCGATGGGGCGAACTGTTTCGAAATTGAATCGACGTCGAAGAGCGGCTGACATTTCATGAACGCCGCGATCTCGAGAGTTCGCTGTGGCAATAATATTGAAACCTGGCCGAGCTTGCAGAACACTTGCGTTTCCTTCGAACTCGGGGATATGCATGACCTTATCGCTCAAGACACTGATGAGCGTATCTTGAATCTCCGCTGGGCAGCGAGTTATTTCTTCGAAGCGAACCAACCTCCCTTCGCTGAGCCCACGATAGAGTGGAGCAGGAACGAGGGACCGCCTTGTCGGCCCTTCGGAAAGCAGCAAAGCATAGTTCCAAGAATATTTGATCTGATCTTCCGTGGTCCCGGCAGTTCCCTGAATGGTTAGTTCGCTGGAGCCACTGATCGCGGCAGCCAGCAATTCAGATAACATTGATTTGGCCGTCCCGGGATCACCGATCAAAAGTAGGCCACGATTACCTATCAACGTGACAATGGCTCGATCAACGAGCGGATCATCACCGTAAAATTTTCGTTCGATTTCAAATGAGAGATTATCTAATGGGGCAGCTTCACTACCGAGCAAGAAAGTTCGAACCGCGCGTGGGCTCAGCTTCCATCCTGGTGGGCGATGAAACGTGTCGGCGCTCTCAATCGCCTGCAATTGCGCTGCAAACCGAGTCTCGGGTGGTTCGCGCAACACCTGAGGCTCGCTTCCCGATTGAACTTGGATAGAGGACTTAGCATGCTCAGCATCGGCCGGCGAAACCTCTTGTGATAAATCGCCAGATCCGTCCGTTCCAACTTTCTTTTTGGCCATAGGTATTCGTTACCAAAGTCCTTTCTTTTCCCAGTCGGGATCGAAGCCCGAGCCCTCAGCGGCAATATCGCGAACGTCGTTATAACATTCGCTGACCAGAATTGCTGGGACATTCTTGAGTTTCAATTTCGCTGGCATACGATAGGCGGCCTCTGCCTCGTTTTCTTTGACAGTCACGAAATACAGTGTACGCAAGCCAGCGGGGAGATCAGGTTCGGGAAGATAGCTCCCAGTGAATTCCAAAATCGCGCTAACCCTGCTCGACCAAAAGACCTTGAAGTAGTGACTGAAACTTCCACCATCTTCAGCTGGTCCGCGTTGCCAACCAAGCTTTGTCGCTTTGTTTCGAAGCAAGAACGTCGTAAGCATGTGGCCTTGATAAGCATCGATGTCTGTTTTTTCTTTGTCGATTAGGCTGAAATCAAAAGCCCCGCGCCCAAATTGGTCAAAAAGTTTCGGTACTTCATAGTCTTTCAAATGATTGATCCAACCTTCGCGTTGTTCGGCGGAAATCAAACTTGAATGCGCTACGGATATCACATTGCTGTCGACCAACTCAATACCGTTGTCATCAACATCTGTGAATGTGCCATCTTCGAGTGGACGAAAACAGATGGCTAGCTCGGGTTGATCCTTAGGAAATGTTCGCCATACAACGCGTCGACAGAGAGCTCCAGCGATAGGGTGACTCGCCAGAAATGTTTTCCATTCGACAACACCCCAGGTGCGCTGATTGCAAACGGCTTCGTACAATTGTTCTGCCAACAGTTTAACAACATCCTTCACCGTCTTTTTGGCAGCGGTGAATTCTGCTTTGGCCGCCTTTACCAATTCGGGGTCATCATCTTTCGCGGGAGCTGGAAGTGACTTCACTTCCTTTCCATCCTCGCGCGAAATCACAGGCTCAAGGTCATCGTTCATAATGACATTGAATTTACGAGCCCCATAATCAAGTACCAGCGTAGCGCGTTTGCCGGTCGGTTTCCCTTCTTCATCTTTTGGCTGAATAAATCCAGCGTCGGGAATCGTCCTATCGGCCAATTGCTCTTTCGTCCAACCTTTGCGGTCAGCCAGTTCTTGAACCAACTCTGCCGCCCGCTTACGGATCGAAGCCGTGCGGAAACGATTACCGATCGAGAGGAGCACCTGTACCGCCAATGGATCTTCTATCCAACCCAAAGTCTCCAGCAACGCTTTGGATTGAGCGAGCCGTTGTCCATGATGAGTGCGAATATATTTCTCGATAATGCGAACACATTGCTTGTCACCACCAGCCGATACGACGGCCAGCACGCCTTTTTCGTTGATCGCACTATTTAAGAATCGACCCTGCATTTCTCGATAGATTGAGTCGCGATACTCTTCTTCCGTTTCGTACATTTCTTTCAGCCATTTATTCGCCTTGTATTGAGCGCTGGCTTGGGCTGTGGCCTTAGCCAAAGATTCGGCTGGGTTTGGTGGTTGAGTATCGTACGAAACCCAGGCGTTTAGCACAAATTTGGCCAACGCGACCGTATCATCGGTACGACACATTTGCATGGCCCGGCGGAGCAATGCGCCGCACGTCGGAAGCTTAAAGCGAATGCTCTGAACAATCCATGCGCGAACGATTTCGGGCGCAACAGGTTTATCATCCTCTTTCCACCGCACTTCTGGCAGCGTATCGAGCGGAAACCATTCCATCCCTTTGGGTAGCTTGGCTTCAAGTGCTTTTTTCGCGTCGAGCAATTGTTTGCGGCGTCCCAAGAACTCTTCGACATCGCCACCGAGAATTTCGATGGCCTGCAAAAACGAACCTTTCACCGCTTCTTGCTTTTCGCTTTTCAACGCCTTCTTGAGAGGCTCTATGGCCGCCGAATCACCCAAATCAGCCAGTAATTCCGCACCCGCAATTCGAATGCCCTGTTTTCCATCTTCAATGGCCTGTAACCCACGCTGCAAACGACCACGCACCTTAGAGAGAGCCCGTCTGGCCGGTGTACGGTCCGTCTTTGCTTCCCCTAATGCAATAGTCCACAGAGCGTTTTCTATTGCCAATGGCATCACCGGAAACAATCCGGCGATGGCAATAGCGTTGCGTTTCCTCTCGAAATTGTTATACGAATAGCGGCTTAACGATATTCCCATAATCGGCGCTTTAAGTGCGTCTACTTTCTCGAAGAACAATGGCCAAACCGCTTCATCTTCTAGTTCGAACAAATATCGGTCGTACCCGAGATAACTATTGCTGATCGCATTGACGTATCCGGAGACCTGTTCAACTGCAGCATCCATTTCTCGCAATCCGTACGGGGAAGATTGCTTTGCGCGGTGCGCCATAAACTTATGCGGACGAACCCCCGGCTCACCACCGTGAAAATGTATTTCACCACTTACGCGCATCCACCTGGCGATATGGAGAATGTGCATGTGGGTTGTATCGAACCAGTTTTCGATCGGATCCACAATACGGGCGCGAAAATCCCGATTCTGCGGCTCAAAACTTGCCTTCTCACCCTCCAGATACCGACAGAAATTATCTATGGTTTTTGGTTCTACCAAGGCTGGAGCATCTGGTTTGGACATCCATTTTGGCAATTCTCCCGCGTTATACAAACTAGTTTGCTTCTCGAAGTACTCCTGAGCCTTGGCATGCTCGCTCGCTAAGTGCTTCTCGAAAGCCTCCCTGAATCCTTCGGGCAAGGGAATAGGACCTGCAGGGAATTCAATGGGGGGCAATTGCACAACAACCTCAGTGGCATCATCGCTCACTGTGCTTTCAGACTCGATACGGTTCACCAAACCTTCAACTGTTTGCTTCAATCGCGAGCCTTTTTCAACCGAAAGAACTTCCTTCAACTCGGCGAGAACGGCAACACCATAATTTTCCGCCAAAAGCTCTGCCGCTCCAATTCGCTCGCTCGCAGTTCCCGTTTTCAATTTCTCCACCAACAATTCTCGCATAGGCTCGCGGTGCTGTGGAATGATTTGAGCACCTAGCCGTCGCGCAAACTTGCTGCTACCGAGCATGGCAGCAACGATGGCGGGGAGCAAAGCGGAAAAATTCGCTTTTGAATCCAATAGCCGAGTCAATACGTTCTCGACCGAAGCCGGCGAGGCAGTACTCAAAGCTGTTCTACAGATACTCGCATGCTTTTCCAGAAACGCTGGCGCATCTTTCGCCCGGAATATCGCGTCCCCAATCGTGCTATCTTGGTGGCCCGCATAATGAACCATCACAGTGATCAATCTTTCGAGCTCAGCGTCTGTTAACGTCTCGGCAAGTGCAGTTATTCGTAATTCGATGACTCCAAATCTTGACCCTGAAGAATGTCCTAGCGCTAGGTAAGCCAAAACGACGGCGTGAAACCACGGCGGCAAATCGGACTTCGTTACGAGCTCACTGGATGCGACCGCCGCTTTGACGAGCGGATGGAGCAAGAGCCACTCACCAAGCCTAGCGAAGTAACCGTGGGGTGCTCGTGTGACTACAAAGGGGTGAACCAGCTTGGAATTTCCACTCCCACCAGAAGCGGTCAGAGCGTTCTGACGGAGTTTAAAAATCGATTTACTTGGATTGGAAACAGCCGCACCGATCTCGAGCATGCAACCTGGGTCTTTCCCTTCTGCCAAATAATCAATTAATTTATCTTTCAACGCACCATCGATTTCTCGATATTCTTCGAGAGCCAATTTTAGGCTGCGTTTGAGATTGAATAGGTCAGTGCTTGTCAATGTGATCGAGTTTGAGTCACTCGAATTAGAAGCGTTTGTCATGCGCGATCTCCGACCTTGGTCAGAACACGGG
The DNA here is from genome assembly GCA_017303505.1 of Planctomycetota bacterium. Classification (GTDB taxonomy): domain Bacteria; phylum Planctomycetota; class Planctomycetia; order Pirellulales; family Pirellulaceae; genus JAFLCP01. The sequence goes on from JAFLCP010000078.1 coordinate 33,879, forward strand.
ATGAGAATACAGGAAGAGCAAAGTGCCGCTGGAGAAGAGAATAGATTACCAATTTCCCAGGCTCGAGTCTTCAGTTCTACTAGCACAGAAGCTCATTTTTTTCGAGGACTTCAACAGGAAATTAACAATACAAAGAACTGAACATTCGCAGACGGACACGACGGGTCCAGTACTACCACCGGTTGATAACAGCGAGCTTCGCATAAAGAGCAAGTTCCTGTTGATCCAGCGTAAGCGTGCCGTCCTTTAATCCCTGCACGAGAGATTTAAATTGGATTTCATCAACCCCAAAACTGTTATCGAGGATGTTGAGCTCCATAATTTGCTTTCGAAACTCTTCTTCAGGCTGAGGGAATGAAACTCTATTATTTTGATCGGGCTTGAGCTCCATTTCTTCAGCCATCTTCTTTAATCTTCCCACGACCTGAACTCCGGCCATGGCAGCCTCTTCTTCACTGAGCTGCTGTGTCAGAAAATACTCTCGCATCCTTTTTCGCATACTTGTGTCGTAACCGAAGTAAACGATGGCATCAGGAGACAACAGCTTTCGTATCGTTTCAAAGGCGCGCTCCCTGTCTTCTTCATCCTCTCTGGATAATTTTTGTTGATTCGGCCAGAACTTCGCATTCAGCCCCGCCTTAATCAACTCAAACTCTCGGTCCACCTCACTCTCTAGTCCTAAACTTGCCACAATCGTGTTGCTGCCTGACGGACCAGACTTCATGTACATAAAGCCGACGACCGCCACCGCTAGGACCACGAGCACTAAACCGCCACCGACTACACCGATCAACACAAGCGGCAACACCGACTTTTTCGATTGAGCCGATTTATTTCCCGCCGTAGCAGGTTGACCACTACCTTGCGAGACTGGGGCGTACCCGCCACCCGACGGCGCATAAGCTCCCGGTGAATAGTTTCCCGGTGAATATGAGGTCGGCGCATAAGAGGCTGCCGGTATAGTGGCAAACTCGCCAAACGGATCCGCAGGTGCGCCGCTCGCGTTTGCGGAGAAGTCAGCGAAGGGATCAGCAGCAGGAGTTGGCATCTCCAAGGCCATCGGAACTTCTTCAGCCAAGCTCGGAATTTGAATCGGCTGGCTGCACATCGGACATTTCACCACCTTGCCCGCAAACTTCTCAGGTGCGTTAATCTTGTGGCCGCTCGGACAGGTAACGGTGATGGGCATGATGTTTCCAAAACGGAAGGGGAGGGGGGACTTACACCGGATTCAAGCACCGAAGAGAGTGCTTAATATAATTTTTGCACTATCACAAAGCAAGTTAAGCGATTACTGCCTTTCGCCCGGCTTCTAAAGGGGATGACCACGAAACACACAAAAATCGCAAAACAAGACTGAAGACGTAAGTCACTTAATCTGCGATTGTTGGCGGCCGCGACATTAATCCCTTATACTTTGAGTTGTCACAAGATTTGGCGTCCTCGCTAGCTCGCTCTCGCCGTGGAAATCCACTTCAAAAACAATTCCCTTTGTCAACGGTAACGCTCCCATGTCGGATCACGGCCCGCGCGCGATGTTGGGGTAAATAAATAGTCTAGCGCGATCCCATATTCTTTGGTAGACCATTACTTAATACAAGAGCCTAGAACCACGATGGTTGCAGAGTCTTGTAAAAAGGAGTTCTT
>JAFLCP010000079.1 GCA_017303505.1 Planctomycetota bacterium
TGATTGTCGCGGCGCTTTTGTTCGCTGTGATAGGCGGTTTTGCACTTCAAAACTTGGACATCGACGCATTTCCTGATACGACTCCTGTTCAGATCAAATCAACACGGTCGCGCCGTCGCTGGCCTCGGAAGAGATCGAACGGCAGATCACGTATCCAGTTGAGCAATCCATTAGTGGCTTACGCGGACTTCAACAGCTTCGTTCCATCTCGAAGTTTGGATTGTCCCAAGTGGTCGTTATTTTTGACGATTCGATCGACATCTACTTCGCTCGGCAATTGATAAACGAGCGGTTATCAACGGTTCAATTACCCGATGGTATCGCGCGTCCTCAGATGGGACCGGTTTCGACGGGCTTAGGCGAAGTTTTTCATTATGTGCTGGTTTATGACGGAGTCGATTTTTCCAAGGTGTCAAAGGCCGAGCGCATCAGCAGAATGACGGAGCTTAGGACGATCCATGATTGGGTCGTTAAGCCGCAGCTTCGTTCGGTGCGAGGGGTGGCGGAAGTCAATAGCTGGGGCGGCTACGAGAAGCAGTATCAAGTGCGGCTCGATCCGGAACAGCTGGTCAAGTTTGGCCTGACATTCGAGCAAGTCTCGGATGCAATCGAAGCCAATAACGAAAACGTCGGTGGTGGAACTGTATCCGACGGCAGCGAAATGCTGCTGGTGCACGGAGTCGGCCGGACGGTCAACCTGAAAGAGATCGAAGACATCGTCATTACATCCGAGCAAGGCGTTCCTGTCCGCGTTCGAGATGTCGCAAGCGTCGAGATCGGTCACGAGATTCGTCGCGGAGCAGTGACCGCTAACGGTCGCGGCGAAGCGGTGCTGGGACTGGGGTTTATGCTGATGGGAGAGAATAGTCATCACGTAACATGGGCGATAAAGAAAAAGGTGCAGTCGATTCAAGCGAGCCTGCCGCCGGGAATTAAACTTCAAACTGTTTATGATCGCACCGAATTGATCGACCACGTTATCCATACCGTGCAAAAGAATTTATTCGAGGGCGGTCTGTTGGTTGTGGCAGTACTATTCGTTTTCTTGGGAAATCTAAGGGCGGGAATCATTGTCGCCCTGGCGATTCCCTTGTCGATGCTGTTCGCGTTTTCGGGAATGCTGAAATTCGGAATCGCTGCGAGTTTGCTAAGTCTCGGTGCCATCGACTTTGGATTGGTTGTCGATAGCTCAGTGGTCATGATCGAAAACTGCGTTCGTCATATGGCCCATCATCAAGGCAGTCGCAGTCGACTGCAAATCATTCGCGATGCAGCTATCGAAGTTCGAAAGCCGACAATGTTCGGCGAGTTAATTATCATGATCGTCTATCTTCCGATACTGACGCTGGAAGGTGTCGAAGGAAAGCTGTTTCGACCGATGGCCCTAACGGTCATCATGGCCCTTGCGGGGTCGATGGTACTATCGCTGACATTGATGCCTGTTCTAGCAAGCCTTTTCCTGCCCAAGAAAATTGAGGAGCGAGAACCGCTGCTGATTCGAATTCTCAAGCGACTTTATGCGCCTGTTTTGCATTTTACTATGCACCACAAAACCCTGGTGGTCGGATCGGCGTTGCTCTTACTCGTAAGCGTTTTTGCACTCGTCGCTCCCAATCTCGGCTCCGAGTTTGTTCCCAGGCTTTCCGAGGGAGCAATAACGCTGAACGTCGTGCGTCTTGCAGGAACCACGATGGAAGAATCGATCCGTTACAACACGCAAATGGAACAAGTGCTACTCGAAAAATTTCCGGACGAGATCGCTCAAGTGTGGAGTCGCGTTGGAACGGCTGAGGTAGCAACGGACCCTATGGGCACGGAGTTGACCGACTTGTTCATTACCTTGCGTCCACGCAGCCAATGGAAACGAGCACAGCAGCAACAGGAACTCACGCAATTAGTGCAAGAGGAACTGCGCGATTTGCCCGGACCGAGGCTAGCTTTGTCGCAGCCAATCGAGATGCGGATGAACGAGATGATCTCTGGCGTTCGCTCCGATGTAGCAGCGATCTTGTACGGTGATGACCTCGACCTGATGGTGGCGAAAGCAACTGAGATTGAACGAGTTTTGAATTCGATTCCAGGTGCCACAGACGTCAAAGTAGAGCAAGTCAGTGGACAACCGATTCTTCAGATTCGAATTAAACAAGACGAGATCGCTCGCTACGGCGTATCGGCAAATTCAGTGATGAATCTAGTACGTGCATTGGGGACGCACAACGTAGGCGAAGTTTTCGAAGGACAATTGCGGTTCCCACTCATTATTCGTTTGCCTGAGAACGCTCGGACGAATCCAGAAGCGATTGGACAGATTTTGGTTGGCACAGCCGCTGGTGAAAGGATTCCGCTTTCGCGTCTGGCAACGATCGAGAAGGTGCAGGGGCTTAATACGATCAAACGAGATTGGTATCAACGGCGGAGTACCATCGAAGCCAATGTACGAGGTCGTGACTTAGGTAGTTTTGTTGCCGACGCGAAACAAGTTATCGCGCAGAAGGTAGCTCTCCCTACGGGACGATACCGCGTCGAATGGGGCGGCCAGTTCGAAAATCTACAACGTGCTCAAACTCGACTCATGATCGTCGTGCCACTTGCGCTGCTGATGATATTGTCGTTGCTGTACATGACCTACCGCAATTGGGTCGATTCCTTGCGAGTCTTCACGGGCGTTCCCTTTGCGTGGATCGGTGGTATTCTCGCGTTGTGGATTCGCGATATGCCGTTCTCGATCTCGGCGGCAGTTGGCTTCATCGCTTTGTCAGGTGTCGCGGTGCTGGACGACATGCTTTTGGTTTCGACGATTCGGCAATTGCGTCGCCAAGGCCGATCGCTTGACCAAGCGGTCGAAGAAGCAGCGATGACTCGTCTGCGACCGATCCTAATGACAACACTTGTTGCGAGTCTTGGCTTCGTACCGATGGCATTTAGTGACGGCATGGGGTCTGAGGTACAACGCCCGCTGGCCACAGTCGTTATTGGTGGAGTTTGCAGCGCCATGATCATGAGCTTGCTCGTGCTGCGCGTTCTTTACGTCGTTTTCAATTCACCGATCGACAAATCAGATCATGATCGTGACGACGATCCTGAACAACCCAATGCAGTTTCCCATTCCAATTCGGTTGAATTTCTTGAATCGTCTCCAGAGCGCTCGATTGAGCCTCGCGATAAAAGAAACCCCGTGTCGGTTTAACCCTTGATTCGGCGATGCCAAAGGAGCTTTTGATGATGTACGAGTTGTTTTTTAGCCAGAGTATCCTTCGTCGGTTCTCGGCTTGTGCTTTGGTCGGTTTGAGTTTGGCAGGTTTTTCAGGATGCGGCAAATCGGAGAACGCATCAAACCCGAAATCATCGTCGACAGTGGCCAAGGACGGCGACCAGAGTCACGGGGGCTGGTGGTGCGTCGAGCACGGCGTGCCGGAGGCCGAATGCGCCCGATGTGACAAGTCACTGGTCGCAAAGTTCAAGGAGTCCGGAGATTGGTGCAAGGAGCACGATCGACCAGAATCGCAGTGCTTCATCTGTGGACCTAAGCGATTTGAAAAGTTCGCTGCGGTCTACGAAGCAAAGACAGGTCGCCAGCCACCAAAACCATCTGAGTAGAGAGGTGCTTAGTTGAAGCAAAGAGCAAGACTCATTGCCGTACTCATATTGATTGCATTGTTTGTCAGTACTGGGTTGGCTTGGGTCAAATTGCAACGTGGCGATGGACTTGTTTCGCAGAACAAGTCTATCGAAAGGCGCAGTGTCACGAAAGTAACGGATTCAACGTTTCAGCATGAAGTCCTGGATTCGACAACTCCAGTGATGGTCGTGTTTCATGCTCCGTGGTGTCAACTGTGTCATGCGTTGATGCCAAAGCTCGAGTTGATCTCAAACCGGTTCGAAGGCAAAGTAAAGTTTGTCACGGTTGACTGCGACGCGAACGAGTTCTCGCGTCAAAAGTACGCAATTAAACGCTATCCAACTTTGATCGTCTTCGACCAAGGCGAAGCGCTGAAAGAGACTTCGGGACTATTGAGCCCCACTGAAATCGAGAGCTGGCTACGGGAAGAACTGTATGGACCATGATTAGGAACTATGAATAGCTTAGGTCACGCATGTCTTCCGTGAGCCAACCAAAGATTCCCAGTTTTCATCAACAGGACGGATAATGTCAAAGAAACTAGAATTTCGAGTTCAAGGCATGGACTGTGCCGAGGAAGTCGGCTTGCTCAAGCGAGAACTTGTGCCGCTCGTCGGGGAAGACTCGCTTGGCTTTGACTTGCTCAATCGAAAGTTGTCCGTGGATGCAAGCGATTCAACTACAACTCCCAGCGATATCGAAGCAGCCATCAAACGAAGCGGCCTGACTGCGGTCCTTTGGCAGGATACTCCGACGGCGATAAGCCAATCCTTCTGGTCGCAACATCAACGAACCATCTTGACTGCGACTAGCGGATTTTTCGCGCTGTCTGGTTATGTTGTCGAGTTTACGGCTACTGCGCCTGTCAGTGCAATGTGGTTGACCGTTGCGAAAGCGTTCTACGCAATTAGCATTCTCGCAGGCTGCGGGATGGTCTTTCCGAAAGCTTGGCGTTCGTTGGTATTGCTTCGGCCGGATATGAACCTACTGATGACGGTTGCCGTCTCTGGTGCGATGTTGATTGGTGAATGGTCCGAAGGTGCAACGGTTGCGTTTTTGTTCTCGCTTTCATTATTGCTTGAATCATGGAGTGTTGGACGCGCTCGAAACGCTATTAGTAAATTGATGGACCTAAGTCCGCCAATGGCAAATCTCAAGTTGGCCGGTGGCGAAATACAAACGGTGCCGCCCGCCGAGGTGACGGTGGGTTCGATCGTTGTAATTCGACCTGGTGATAAGCTGCCGCTGGATGGCAAAGTCATCGCTGGTTCAAGCAGCGTCAATCAAGCCTCGATCACAGGTGAAAGCGTACCAGTCGAAAAGAAAGTTGGTGATGTGGTCTTTGCCGGAACCATCAACGGCGATGGATTGCTTGAAGTAGAGACCACGAAAATCGCTAGCGACACTATGCTGGCTCAGATCATCCGCATGGTCGGTGACGCACAATCGAAACGGGCTCCGTCGGAGATGTGGGTCGAAAAGTTCGCAGCTATCTACACTCCTGCTGTGATGATCGCGGCGATTCTTGTCTTCATAGTTCCGCCGCTGCTGCTCGGCGGTGCATGGTCCGATTGGATTTATCGCGCCCTTGTGTTGCTAGTGATTGCTTGCCCGTGTGCTTTGGTCATTTCAACGCCGGTCAGTATCGTTGCCGCGCTCGCTGCTGCTGCACGACATGGAGTATTGATCAAAGGCGGATTGTTTGTCGAGATACCATCAAAGCTTCGCGCAATCGCGCTCGACAAGACGGGAACGATCACGATGGGCAAGCCATCGGTGGTGCAGTTGGTTCCGATGAATGGCCACGACGAAGAAGAATTGCTTTTGCGGGCTGGTGCTTTGGAACAAAGTTCAACGCATCCGCTAGCACTCGCTATTGTGGCTGAAGTAAACTCGCGCGGATACAAACTACCAGTCGCCGAGCAATTCGGGATCATTCAAGGTAAGGGAGCCAAAGGTACGATCGATGGCAAGATGTATTGGCTTGGATCGCATCGGTATCTCGAAGAACGCGGACAAGAAACGCCCGACGTCCACGAACAACTTGAAGCCTTACAAGCGGCTGGTCGTTCGATTGTGGTCGTTGGCAATGATGCGCACGTCTGCGGCTTTATTGCCTTGGGCGATGCGATTCGACCTGAAAGTGCTGACACGATCGCTGAGCTTCATCGCTTAGGCGTCGAAAAGGTCGTCATGTTAACAGGCGACAATGCGGGCACCGCCTCGCTTGTATCCAAGGCGGTCGGCATCGACGAAGTCCAAGCAGAGTTACTGCCCGAAGACAAGGTAAACGCGGTAGCAAATTTGGTTGAACGCTACGACCAAGTTGCCATGATCGGCGATGGCGTGAACGACGCACCCGCGCTCGCTCGAGCGACAATCGGCATCGCGATGGGAGCCGTTGGAAGCGACGCCGCCATCGAAACTGCGGATATAGCACTGATGTCCGATGAGTTGGCGAAAGTCCCATGGCTAATCAATCATTCACGCCGAGCAATGGCGATCATCAAGCAGAACATCATCTTCTCGCTCGCAATAAAATCGCTCTTCGTAGTGCTTACTTTTGCCGGCGTTTCTTCTCTTTGGGGCGCGATTGCGGCAGATACCGGTGCCTCGCTGCTGGTAGTCGCCAACGGCCTGCGATTGTTGAAAGCTTAACTGCTCTCTGTTTTGCTAGCGTGCGTTATCGTATTTGGGCATTTTGACGTTCCACGTTCAAGCTGGATCAACATCCTGTAGGTGACCGAGCTCCAGTGAGCATCCACTTCATTCGGCTGATTCGGACTTTTCGTTAAAGGTGCCCCAATCGTTGATTCGATACCAAAGAGGAAGTCCCAGATCGGTTTTCGTTTCCACAGCTTCTGCCCTGGATTGCCCAATGCTTCGCACTCCGTTAACACGATTCGCTCAATGCGCCGTGTTTGTGGCTGCGATCATATCCGCCTTGATCCCTCCCTCGTCGCTGGCTTGTACGCACTGCCTGCTGCAGGATGTGATTGAAATCGCCGGTTACCACTCTGATTGCGAACATGATCACGACGAGCATTCGTGCGAAGCTCCTTGCTCCGAATCGAATGACTACGGTTCTCAGGACCAGCATCAAGACGACGATCACCATTCGCACCACGATTGTCCGCGCTGCATCGGTGGTTTTGAGAATGCGTTGATGCTTTCTGGCTCAGTTGATCGATTAGCCGATGTTGCGACTGTTACTCCAATGTGGTCGGCGTTAGGGTATCGGCCGCATTCGATGATGCGTATTCAGCATCTTCATCTTGACACGTCCATTCGGTCGTCCTCTCTGCCAAACGTGCTGCGCATTTGATCCGAGCTTGGCGTTAACCAGCGCCAATTCTTTTCTGTTCGGATCACTATTGGCACTCGGTATTTTAACTCGAGAAAGCCATTAGCTACTCAATGCGTTGGCCTCGGAGGGATCTCCATGAAAGTAAATGTTGCACGATGGATCGTCTGCGCAGCCGCTTGCATGGCGGTTGGCTGCAGTGGACTGAAGCGACACATCTGTCCAAGCGAGCAAGCAACGGTCTATGCATCCCCGAGTAGCGAGGCTGTCGCCACAGGTTTGCAAAGCGACGCCGTTAGCCAAAGCAAGACTGGCATCAATACACCGTTGGACGAAGACTACGCATTGCGAACTCAACCGGTTTCGCAAGCCGCGTATGCTCATCAGTCGTCTCAAGCTGCCGGTGTAGTCGAACCCGCGTCCGTTGACGTTGTCATGGTCGATCCAGTGGCCTCGCCTGAAGCCATGGCAGACGGCGCGACGCTCGAAGAACTTCTGTCGCTTGCGTTCGCTAACAATCCCGCCATTAAAGAACTGGCCGCGACGACTCAGATCGCAGCAGGTTATCGCACACAAGTTGGTCTGTACGCCAATCCGATGCTAGGCTACCAGGGCCAACAGTTGGCTGACGCTGGGACAGATCAGCACCTACTATTCGTTCAACAGCAGATCATTACCGGCGATAAGCGTGCACTGAATCGTGCTGTACTTAATGAGGCCGTACGAGCTCAAGTGCAAGAACTAGAAGCGCAGAAGTTTCGAGTTGCGACAGACATCAAGATCGCCTATTACGACAGCCTTCGAATTCAAGAACAACTCGCATCGATCGATCAGTTTTTTGAATTGCTGAAGCAAGGGGTGAATGCGGCTGAGAAACGTATGCAAGCAGGCGAAGGCTCCAGGATCGACCTTTTACAGACTCAGGTTCAAATCAAGCAACTGGAACTTGATCGCAGACAGCTCTCAGCCTCGCTGTCGGCCCGACTGCGGGAGATCGTTGCTCTAGCTGGCATGCCGAACATGCAGCTACAGGCGGTCGCGGGAGAACTGCCAAAGCTTCCAGCGAGCCAAGACTGGAAAGCAATTGAAGACGGACTTGTTGCCACTAGTCCCGAGTACGCTGCCGCACAAGCTCGAATTCGTCAAGCCAGTGCAGCGATCCGACGTCAAGAATCTCAGCCCTTACCAAATCTAAGCGTCCAGTTCGGAGCAGGCGTCGATAACAGCACCGACTCGGGCATGATGAATGTGCAGGTTGGTGCTCCAATTCCAGTTTTCAACAAGAACCAAGGCAACATCGCTGCGGCTCGCGCTGAGTACTGCCGAGCGGTGCAAGAAGCACAGCGCATCGACAACGCGATTCGTGCGCGGCTCGCGATTGCTTCTGGGGACTACGCTCGTGCAGCCGAGGCCGTCGACATGTACTTAAGCGAACTTTTGCCCGCTGCCCAAGAAACATTAGACCTAGCCGAGGGCGCATATCGAGCCGGTGAACAAGACTTTATCCAGCTACTGGTCACGCGACGAACGTACTTCGACACGAACCTAGCCTACATCGCAGCTCGTGCCCAACTGGCCACGGCGCAGGCACAAGTCGACGGTTATCTGCTGACGGGGGCGCTCAATGCTGTCATTAACAATAGCGGCGATGACTCTCTTCGGGGGCTGACCCTTGACCAGGAATAAGCGTCTCTGATTCGATCGCCGCTCAGACTGAACTAGTTACCTAACCGTCATTGCGGTATCATTAAAAGGTCCGCGTCCCATGAACTTCAATCGCGTAATTCGGAAAAGTTGGCTCGTAATGTTCTTTGCCATTCGCATGTTGACACTGGTTGCCTTCACCGCTCACGCGGTGCTCGGTTGCTGCTTGTCACATGGCAGTTGCATGCAAGAGCAAGCCGCCATCTTGACGGGGCATGGCTGCGACTACGATGAACATGCGTGCGATTCACATGCACACGATGATGAACACGCATCGAACGCTCACGAGATAGCCACAGCGTCGATTGCCGATAAGGGCATTGATGCTTGCCCGTTAGAAGGGCACGGCCACTCCAATCATTGTGATGACGGCCAGTGCGTATTTGGAATCACCGGAGCTCCGACTAGTTTGTCAGACCTCCAATCCGCCGCCAATCCGGTTTGGATCAATGCGTCCGTTGACTTTTGGCAACTTGCATCCCGAGCCGCTGACTTCGTTGGCAATTGGCTGGATGGTCCGCCCAAGACACCTCTTAATCGCGCCGTACACCAAGTGTGGCTAATCTGATAGGGCATGCGCACGTCCCAGCAACAACTCATGTCGCTACTGGTCGATTCTTCAGCCCACAACCGTAGTTGAATTCCTGCTTCGCAAGAGCAATCCGATGTTTGCTACGTGTAACTCTGCGTTACCCGTAGTCTCGATTCTTGCATTGCTGGACTGAAACAACTGCTCACCTCAGATCAATGTGCATGCTCCCCTCCACGCACATTTTAGATCGAGTGGCCGCGCGCTATCACCTTCGAAATGGATTTTCAATTGTCGAGTTCACTATGAAAAAGCTCTCACTTCACGCGATGCTCCACAACCCATGGATTAGATGGGGTGTTGGATTGTCATTGGTTGCCGTCGCCGTGTTTTTCTATCCCAAGTGGTGGCCTGCCTTAAACGGCTGGATCGACGGAACGGTTGCTGCTCGCAAAGAATCCATGAGTGAGGCAGGCGAAGGGGATGCCCATTCAGACGAAGAGCACGACCATGCTCATGAAGAAGATGGACACGACCACGCAGGCCATGACGAGAGCAGCTCGCTCGAGCTGACTCCCCAATCGCTTAAGAACCTTGGCCTAACGACTGAGTACCTCCGGCCCATCGAGCTTTCAAACTTCTATCGTACCGTCAACGTTCCAGCGATCGTTGTCGCGAAGCCGGGCCGAACCGACATAAAAGTGTCGTCGCCCATGATCGGCATTGTGCAACATGTACACGCCGTGAGCGGCGAGGCGGTCGTACCGGGGGATATGCTTTTCGAAGTTCGTCTGACGTATGAAGATCTCGTCGACACGCAGACGCAGCTGCTTAAGAACTTGGCTGACGTTGCTGTGGAAGAACGCGAGATCACGCGGCTTGAAGAAGTGACTCGCTCAGGTGCAGTCGCCAGTAAGGTCCTGCTAGAAAGGCAATATGCTCTTCAAAAACTGCAGAGCTCTATTGCCGCTCAACGAGCTGCACTGAAACTGCATGGGTTGAGCGACAAGCAAATCGACACGATTGTTCGCGAACAACGATTGCTGCGAGATCTCACCATTGTCGCTCCTGAAATCGACAATCACTCACATGATGAAAATAATCTGCGATTGAGCGATCGCAGATTTCGGCCAGCATCATTTCAGCCTCAGAATCAACTACCTGCAGTTCATGGGCCGGTGCCACTGATCTTGGAACACCTGAGCGCGTCAAAGGGGCAAGGTGTACAAGCCGGCGAAATGCTCTGTACGCTATCCGATTATTCGTCTCTCTACATCGAGGGTAAGGCGTTTGAACAGGATGCCCCAGCGATCGCGGAAGTCGCGGCCAAGGGCTGGCCAATCGAGGCGATCATTCCAGGCGTTTCTGGCCAAGAAACTTTAGTCGACCTTAAGTTAGCATTCGTTGCGAACGCCGTTGATGCGCAGTCGCGAACGTTGTCTTTCTTCGTCAATTTGCCAAACAGAATTCTTCGTGATGAAACCACAGACAAGGGACAAAGATTTGTCACTTGGAAGTATCGCGTAGGTCAGCGGCTTGAAGTTCGCGTCCCTGTTGAGGCATGGGAAAAGCAGATTGTTCTTCCCGTGGACGCGGCTGTGAAAGACGGAGCGGATTGGTTTGTGTTTCAACAGAATGGGGATCACTTTGATCGGGTCGCCGTACATGTGAAGTATCGAGACCAGAAATATGTTGTGATCGAGAGTGACGGAGCGATCTTTCCAGGCGACGTGGTTGCACTGCGTTCTGCGCATCAGATGCAGATGGCCATCAAAAACAAGTCCGGTGCAGGCGCAGACCCGCACGCAGGCCATAACCACTAAGCACGGAGCACTCTCGAATGTTAAATGCATTAATCAAATTTGCGCTCCATCAGCGATTGCTAGTCATTGCCATCGCACTTGGATTGATCGGAATCGGTACCTGGCAGATCTTCCAGATGCCTATCGATGTGTTCCCTGATCTAAATCGTCCTCGTGTCGTTATCATGACCGAAGCGCCAGGAATGGCCCCGGAAGAAGTCGAAACTTTGATTACGTTTCCCATCGAAACCACGATCAATGGTGCCAACGGCGTGGAAGCAGTCAGAAGCTCTTCTGGCGTGGGGATCTCCGTCATCTACGTCGAATTCGCTTATGGAACCGACGTTTACACTGACCGACAGATCGTGGCTGAGCGAATGCAGTTGGTTCAAGATCGATTGCCTGCGGGTATTCAGCCACAACTCGCTCCGATCTCGTCCATCATGGGACAGATCCTGATGCTGGGAATGTGGACAGACAATCCGGATGTCACCTCCATGGAATTGCGAACGGAAGCAGATTGGGTCGTCCGCCAACGTCTGCTAACGATTCCAGGGGTTTCGCAGGTATTTACCATGGGCGGCGAACGCAAGCAGTTTCAAGTTCGTGTCAATCCCGATGCAATGACGCGATACGGTGTCACGCTCGAACAAGTCGAAACTGCCGTTAGTAAGAGCAACGAAAACGGGACCGGAGGGTATCTTGACCAACAAGGCCCAAGTGAATTCCTGGTTCGCAGCCTTGGACGAATTCAATCTGTCGGCGACCTGCAGGATATACCGATCACGATCCGCGATGGCCGGCCGGTGCTACTTTCGCAAGTCGCTGAGATTCATGAGGGCGCGCAAGTCAAACGCGGTGACAGCTCGGCGTTCGTACGAAAAGCTGAAGGCGAGTCGGCGTTCTCAGGCGGTCCAGCTGTCGTTCTAACTGTTAACAAGCAGCCCGGCGCGGATACGAGAGCCGTTACCGAGTCCATCATGGAAGCTCTTGAGGAGCTAAAACCATCGCTCTCACCAGGAGTCCGTATTGAAGCGACGTACTCGCAAAAGTCATTCATTGATCGTGCGATCAAGAATGTCGAAGAAGCACTTCGAGATGGTGTGATCCTCGTGGTCATCATCCTGTTCTTGTTCTTAATGAATGTACGCACGACCTTTATCACGCTGACGGCAATTCCACTTTCGCTGGTGATGACGGCATTGATTTTTGCTGTGTTTGGTCTCTCCATCAACACGATGACGCTCGGCGGCATTGCTGTGGCGATGGGCGAGTTAGTCGACGATGCGATTGTTGATGTCGAGAACATTTTCCGACGGTTGAAAGAGAATCGCTCGGCCGCGACCCCACTTCATCCACTGTTAGTCGTCTATCGAGCGAGTACGGAGGTTCGTCGATCGATCGTCTTCAGCACGATGATCGTCATTCTCGTGTTCCTGCCTCTGTTTGCACTTGGTGGCATGGAAGGCAAACTGTTTGCTCCGCTGGGCGTGGCATACATCGTATCGATCCTGGCATCCTTGTTGGTATCGCTGACCGTGACTCCGGTGCTGTCCTATTGGCTACTGGGGAGCATCAGCAGCAAGGGCCACGAGAAGGATGGTTTTGTACTGAGAGGCGTGAAGTGGATTGGCGAACGTGTCATCCGTTTCAGTCTAGCGTTCCCGTGGCTTAATTTGGGCGTAACTGTTGCGATTGTCGTCTTGGCCGGTCTGTTCCTATCGCGGCTGGAGCGAGACTTCTTGCCTCCGTTCAACGAAGGTACTGTTCAGCTAAACGTTGTGTTGCCCCCCGGTACCTCGTTGGCCGCATCGTCAGGTATCAATCGCACGGTTGAGTCGGCTTTGATGGAGATACCCGACGTTCAACGATTCGTGAGACGCACTGGTCGCGCGGAATTGGACGAACATGCCGAAGGGGTCAATATGAGCGAGTACTTGATTGAGCTCGACCCGAAATCTTCGCAATCTCGTGAGCAGCAACTGCAGAGCATCCGTAGCTCGATGGATCAAATCCCAGGCATCGTCACCGCCACAGAGCAGCCCATTGCTCACTTGATCTCTCACATGCTCTCGGGCGTAAAGGCCCAGGTTGGCGTAAAGCTCTATGGCGATGATCTCGATCTGCTGCGGCAGAAGGCGGAGCAAATCAAGGCAGAAATGGCGATAGTTCCAGGCGTAACCGACCTTATGATCGAACCTCAAGTCATCATCCCTCAATTGCGAGTTGAAATGGACCGAGGGCAACTCAAACAGCTTGGTCTGCAAGTCAATGACGTGAATGAGTACGTCCAAACTGCGATGAATGGCAAAGTTGCCTCAGAGATTCTCGACGGCATGCGCACTTTCGACCTTACTGTTCGCATGCAAGACAATTATCGCGAGGATATCAACGCACTCAAGCGACTACCAATTCAGTTGCCTGAGGGAGGCACTGTACCGCTGGGCAACGTCGCCCGTATCTACGAGTCAGGCGGCCCAAATACGGTCAATCGCGAGAATGTACGTCGACGTGTCGTTATTCAATGCAACGTGGCAGACCGAGGTGTTGTCGATGTCGTTCAAGACATCAAGAAGGCCATTGCACCGATCATCGAGACCCTACCCGCCGGTTATTACCCAACATATGAAGGTCAATTTCAAAGCCAACAGTCCGCCAGCCGCGTCATTGGAGTCCTGTTTGCTCTTTCTCTCGTCGGTGTATTCTTCGTCCTTTACACGCTGTTTCGCACGGTGAACTTGGCATTACAAGTCATGGCTGCATTGCCTATGGCCTTCATCGGCTCGGTGGCTGCTTTGGTGCTTACCGGTCAAACAGTGACGATCGCATCGATGGTTGGCTTCATTTCGCTGGCCGGTATTGCATCGCGCAACGGCGTGCTCCTGCTCCAGCACTACATCCATCTCGTGGAGTTTGAAGGCGAAAGTTTTACCAAGGAGATGATTGTCCGTGCGGGCCTTGAACGACTTGCACCGGTACTGATGACTGCACTGACCGCAGGTATCGCGCTCATACCTTTGGTGCTCGCGGCTGGCGAACCGGGGAAGGAGATACTTTACCCTGTGGCAACTGTGATTCTCGGCGGCGTTGTCAGTTCGACCATGCTCGATTTCTTCGTTCACCCTGCCTTGTTCTGGCTATTCGGCATTCGGTCCGCCGAGCGAGCCGTGAAGGCTGCTCACACGCAAATCGAACTCAATGATGAGGTCATTGCTCGAGCAGCTTAGTGTTCCCCTTTTGAAAAGAGCTCTGGTGTTCAGGGTTCTTACTTTGTTGTGTTTACTTAAACGGAGTGTAAAGAGATGAAACGATTAATTTTAGTTTGGGCTGCGGGCATTATTTCGCTGGGCTGTCTAAGTTCAACGCCAGTCTGGTCGCAACAAACCGATGCTCATGCTGGCTACGATCACGGCGATCATGCCGATCATGCGCATGGTGGCGAGACGTTGGCTTTCGTGCTTCCCGAATGGAATACCATGCACTTCGAAGATGCTGCTAAAGCCCAGCAGCACCTCGAGATGGTTAAGCAGCTTGGTTGTGAAGTTAAGCAGGGTAAGCACGCCGGACATATCGATCTTTCCTATCGATGTCCTAATTGGAAGTCCATGGAAGTTAAGACTCATGCGCTCGCTGAACAATGGAGTGGTTGGCTCAAGGGAAGCGGCTTTGATGTTTCTCACGGTCACGTCGACGCGTCATACGCCGAAGGCAAGGAGTCGGTAGAGTTCCGATTGGTTAAATGGAAGTCGGTACACGGCAATGGCAGCGAACAAGAAAAGCAATTTGTTGACACGCTCACACGACTAGGGGTCGAAATTGCCGCTGAAAAACATGGAAATCACAGCGATATCCGCTATCGCAGCCCCGTCTGGCGCGACGTTCACGTTGCCGACCATGCCGCTGCTGAACAGCTCATGGCATGGCTCAAAAAGAGCGGCTTCGAAGTCGCAGCGCACAAGCACTAGACCACGCCAACCTCTTCTCAAAATTCAAACAACTTTCACAACAAGGATCATTGAATCATGAAGTATTTCTATTTCTGCACACTGGCAGCAGTAGTGCTTGCAGCGGGTTGCAACAACGACTCAGCACAAACTAGCGAATCCGATGCACCTCTGGTGATGGACTCCGCTCCACCGGCCACCGTTGACTCACACGCCCATCCAACCGAAGGTCCACACCACGGGACGCTAATCGAATTGGGTAACGAAGAGTATCACGCTGAACTCGTACACGATGAGACGACCGTCACCATCTACATTCTTGACGCTGCCGCTACGAAAGCGATCCCAATCGACGCAACTGACATAGCCATCAACCTTGTCCACGAAGGAAAGGCTGAGCAGTTCAAACTTATTGCTACTCCAGATGCCGATGACCCGGCAGGTAAATCGTCACGGTTCTTGTTGCAAAGCACCGAGTTGGTTGAAGAGCTGGAACATGATCATGCTGCAGCAAAGCTGAGCGTCGTGATCGGTGGGAAAGCCTACCGAGGGGAGATTCATCACGATCACGCGGGACATGCTCATGCGCATTAAACGTAATAAACAGCGAGCGACGGGCCATTGTCAACTTGGTGCGTTCCTTGCACTGCTTCATCGCGACTAGCACACCCGCCGCCTCTTTGAAAGGATCGGAGGAACCATGGAGAAACTAAAGCTTGAGATTCGTTTGCTTTTTGGCAGTGAGATCGATTCGGCGGATGACTGCATCGAACGCATGATCTCAATGCTGAAAACCAAGAACGGCATTGAATCAGCGCATCTCTCCGTCACTCCGACCGGCCAATCTGGCACCGTCTGCATTCACTTCGATCCAGCGGTTGTTTCCGCTTCGGAGGTGCGTGATGCGGCATTAAAGAGCGGCGCGTCGTTGGATGCAACCTATGGGCACCTCCTACGGACAGGGCAGGCAATGCACGCCCGTCGCGCAAGTGCGATCGAAGCCAACCTGGGGCGAGTCGGAGGCGTACTTGAAGCGGTTGTCTTCCCGGATGGCACAATCCGAGTTGAGTTCGACCGACGGCAAACCGACGAAGCGACGATAGATCAATCGCTCAGTAGATGGACCAAAGGCACGGAAGAGTTGAAGCAAGACCCACACTCTCACGGTGCCAAAACGTCAGACCACGAATCGCATGACGAAACGGGACACGACCATGCACATGACGAGTAATCCAAGCGACGTAAGTTCCATTCGTGTTGCTTGCTATCCAAGGTTGCTCGCCGTTTCCCAGCATTTCTTCCGGATCGGAAGATCCAAGCGATGTAAAAACGGTACCAGCACGCCGCCAAGCGGTAATGACCTCGCCGTTGGGTGTGATCGCCAACATGCCTCCGTCCATAGGGCAGGCATTTAATTTCCATTGTTGGATTCCAAGTTGCTTTCCAGGATCGAATGTTTCGCCCTGATCATTCGACGAAACAACGTACATGTCGCGATTTCCCTTCAACGAGTTGCGAAACAAGATGTGAATGGACTTACCCGAAGCCACTATGGAAGGATGGCAGCATTCACAGACACTTCCATCTGGAGAACGGTAGACTCGGATGTTTTTGCTCCACGTTTTTCCTTGATCAATCGATTTGGAAGCGAAAAGCTGTGTGCCCTTTTCTCGGAGATCCAACCAAACGCACCATAGAACTCCATCCTGCGATGCTGTCATCGCGTGAAGCCCCTCTCTCGCCGAAGATGCGACATCGTTTACTCGGACTGGGCCCGTCCAAGACTTTCCTTCATCAGTCGAGCGATATGCCAATACGTCACCGTCTTTTCCATGTCCCTCCTTTCCGCCAATCGCGGTGATGACAATAGAAATACCGGAACAGGCAATACGCGGTCCTCGGCGCATACCGAGAGAAATGTTGGTTACCTTGAAGGCCAGCGTTGGTTCTGGTTTCCTTTCGGCGTCGACCTTGCAGTAGTACACTTCGTCACCGACTCCAAATGCCACATGCACACGCCCTTCAGGGTCGATACAAGCTTGGGGTTGCTTTGGAGTCCTTTCTCCCGTCCCGGACATGATCGTAAAGGGCTCGGAGCAGAATGCGAATGAAGGTATCAGGATCAAAAGAATCGCGATTGTATTCTTAATCATTTGGTGACATCGTTCTGTTTGAGGCTGGTTGCGCCGATCCAAAAAGATAAAAAAGTGCCGGAGTTACAATCTGGTCAAGTGCTGTCGAAGCGATCATTCCTCCGAAAAGTACAACCGACAGAGGATAGAGTATCTCCTTCCCCGGTTCACCATAACCGAATAATAGCGGAATGAGGCCAACGAAGCTTGTCATGGCAGTCATCATCACCGGGGCAAGTCGCTCCAAGCTACCGCGTATAATCATTTCTTTTCCAAACGGCATACCATCGACTTCCATTAGGTGTTGGTAATGTGAGATCATCATGATTCCGTTTCTGCTTACGATTCCAATTAAAGTGATGAAGCCAACCCAGTGCGCCAACGACAGATGTGTCGCTTGAATCCAAATACCAGGCCACTGGTACCACGGTTGGTCCACGAATGCTTTCGCCTCTGGTCTATTAACAATCAAGAGAGCGACGATAGCGCCCAACGCAGCTAAAGGCACATTTGCAACAACCTGAAGTGCCGATCTCTGCGATCCTAGTGCTTTCATCAATAACAGGTAAACTCCTACTAGGCTTAAGGCCGCGAATCCCCATAGCCTGAAGGTGGCTTGTTGTTGTGCCTCAAATTGGCCGCTGTAGTCGAGGTAGTACTCTCCCGGCAATTCTTGAAGCGACAGCTCGACAGGTTGCAAGGAAGCTTTGATCTCACGAACCACACTGGCTAGATCTCGACCTTGAACATTGCAAAAGACCGCAACTCGACGCTGGACGTGTTCGCGATTGAGGACATTCGGCCCAGTTGTATCCAGAATCTCGGCGACCTGCGAAAGTGCAACCTTTGCTCCTGAGGGTGTTTCAAGGATGGTTTCCTCAATCACATTAGGATCGAGGCGAGCTTCTTCGTCGTACCACACCACCAGCCCAAAGTACTTATCCTCGTCGATTACCTGCGAAACCACAGTTCCCTTGAAGGCCGTTTCTAAAATCTCAGCAACGTCACCCGGTGCGAGACCATACCTCGAGGCCTCTTCGCGTTTCACTCGCATTTGCAACTGCGATATCTCGATTTGTGGTTCAATCTGCAGGTCAACAACGCCCTCGATCTCTTGTATTCGAGCTTGGACGTCGTATGCTGCCGTTCTAAGTTCACGCAAATCAGGACCAAATACCTTTACGGCGATTTGAGCGCGAATCCCGGACATCATGTGATCCAAGCGATGCGATATGGGTTGCCCGATATTGACTGCAGCTCCAGGGATACTCGAAATGCGATCACGCAGATCCGCAATCACTGTTTCTTGCGGCCGTCCCTGGTATTCGAAACTCCAAAGGTGAGCGATCGGAATTGCTCTTAGAACCGTGTTGTACCAACCTTTTTTCTCGGTCTTGTGCGGTGCGAATCGAACTTCGAACTCTGTGTTGTTCACGCCCTCGGCATGTTCATCGAGCTCCGCGCGTCCGGTTCTACGAGCTACGGACAATATTTCAGGTACCTCTAACAACAGCGATTCAACACGACTGGCGATTCTTTGGCTTTCGCTGAGTGACGTACCAGGCTCAAGTCTGAGATTGATTGTTGCGGTTCCTTCATTAAAGGGAGGTAAAAACTCTCCTCCCATCCAAGGTAATGTCGAACAACTGATTGCAACCAGAACTCCAACTCCAATGAGTACGGAACGGGGGCGATTGAGCGTCCAACGAAGCAAGCGTTCGTCTCCCATCTTTAGCCAACGCATGATTAGTGGTTCGCGTTTGTTAGATAGAAACGGCGCGCGAGGGAGCAGAAAACTCGCAAGCACGGGAGTGAATGTCAAGGAAACCACTAGCGAGCAAAGCAATGCGACAATGTAGGCAATACCCAGCGGTGCAAACAAACGTCCCTCGATTCCAGACATCATAAACAATGGCAATACGACCAGCACAACGATGAGAGTTGCATAGACAATCGAGTTTCGAATTTCACTCGAAGCATGAAAGATCACCTCAATGGAAGGCTTTTGCTCGGCGATTGGAAGCTGCTTATTCTCGCGAAGACGGCGATAGATGTTTTCTACGTCCACAATGGAGTCGTCGACTAAATCGCCAATGGCGACGGCGATTCCTCCCAGGGTCATCGTATTGATCGTGATGCCAAGCGAATAGAAAACGATGACAGTCAACAAAATCGACAGGGGCATCGAAGTCAAAGAGCTAACACTCGTACGAAAGTTGCCCATCAAAAGAAATAGAATCACGACAACCCAAATTGCACCGTCACGAACTGCTTCGCTTACATTATCAACCGCGGCTTCGATAAAGTGACTCTGACGAAAAACTTCGGACTCGATTCGGACATCATCCGGTAGTTCCTTGTCGAGCGAGCCTAGCACTTGATCGATTTTTTGGTCGAGTTTTATCGTATCGGCTTCCGGTTGCTTCTGCACCGTCAACATGACGGCCATACCACCGCGCAATTCCAGATAAGGTTTCGAAAGCGGCTTATTTGTTGAGTCTTGCCCTAAAATTGTGGACTCGGTGTTAGTGCTCGTTTGCGAGTACTCGATCGGTTGATTTATTGCGTAGTTCACGTCAGGCTCGACTTTTACGACGGCCGATGCGTCACCTCTCTTAACCGGTCCGCCAAGTTTGACATCAGCGACATCTCCAATTCGAATTGGAACTTGGTCACGCCAAAGAATCGGTGTCGCTGCGACTTCGTCTGGCGTTAGCGACTGTCCCTGGATTCGCAGAAGCGACTCTTTCTGGCCTGGGACGTTTCTCGACCTTCACCGAACTCATGATGACTCAAAAGCTGTTGCTTGATTTGTTGCTTAAGCTTGTCGCTCGCTGGATATGGCGCTAAATGATCGTCAAGCAGGTTATCAAGTCGCTCGGCTCCCGATGCCTCCACTTCTGCGGCAGATCCATCAATATAGACTTTATCAAGTGAGAAATCGGTGAAACGCAATCCTACATTCGCTAGTGCGGCGTACTTCATTACGTTGTTTTCTCGATAGCAGCTCTCTAAATAGGCATCTTCATCGAATGGTTGTTCATCAAGCACAATGTCCTCACTCTGTGCATTGCTACCAGAGTAGGGCATTTTAGCGAGCGTAGAATTTCCTTCGCGCAACGCGATAACGACTTCGTCCGTTGATGGAACCACTTCACCGAGTGGATTAATCACTTCGAATGTCGGTGTCGCCATATTTGGCAGTGAGAGCAGAAAAAACTCATCCGTGGAAAGCAAAAGGTCTACGTGCATCTCTGCGGAGTCGAAACGAGACAGATACTTGGCTTGACTTGGTGTGATAAGTTGCTGCGAGTTCGCGCAAATGTCCTTGTTGACTAGAACTTCTATTTTCTTTCGCGTTCGAAGCCGTGTGTACATCACATTGGCATCGGTAGATATCTTCCCTAACGAGATTATTGATACCGACCTCAATCCTTCAGTATCCAGCCGCGTGTTGTATGACTCAATTTCTTTTGACGACAAGACGTGGCTTGCACCCGGTATACACACAATTAGGTCACGATCCTCACCTTCTTCAAGAATGAACTCCGTTTTGCCATCGGCCTTTGAAAGAAACTGAGGTGCTTCGCCACTAAGCTTATAAGATTTTACAACTTCACAAAGATTAAGAAGTTTCAGCCATATTCGATCGGTCGGCTCCAGGACAATGGCTGCCGAACGCACTTGAGGCATCCTTCTCGGGATCTCCGCAAGTGGCATGGAACCCGGTTGCTTATGCTGACTTCGCGCAAAGGTGGGAACCGAAAGAATCAGCTTTCTTTGTTGAGGGTCAGACGTGAATCCAGTCGAGAAATCAACTCGAGTCGTATCCTCCCAACGCCCGATGCGAGAATCCCACGTAAAACTTGAGACGTTTAGCTCTTGAGTCAGCTCGCAAAGGGTAAAGCTATTGCGATAGGGAGCCATCGACTCCAAACCAAGTGGTACAATGTAGGACGCTCCGAAACCGATGTACTTGGCGCTCCCATTAACCTGAACTGAAAATTTCGGAGAGTGTTCGTGCCCGTGGAGATAAATAAGCTTTTGATCATGAAGCAGATTTTCAAAGGGAAGCTGGTGCGTTGGGATGAAGCAAGCAATTGGGTGATGCCCAACCAACAACAAGGGTTTTTCAGGACTGCGTGTAAGTAAACGATTGTTTATAGAGGGGATAGGACATGGCGTGATTGGTGCCGAAGAATTCTCTTCGCGATCTGAGAAGAACGCTGTGTTAACACCAATGACATCGACTGGAAATTCAGGGATCTCGAACTTTCGGCTAACCTCCTTGTCGGCGGCCGGACTTAGTACACCGCGGCGCCGAACAAACTCGTCGTAATTTGCGAATACGCGAGAGCGTTGCTCCCTAGCCTTCAGGCCGGCTTCGCTTTCTTGGAAGTACACAGCTTGATTCCTAGGCCGAATCCCATCCCAAGTGATGGGGTCGGATGCTTCGCAGTCGACGTCGTGGTTGCCAGGCACAGAGAAAATTCTTGCTTTCGTCACGCTCGGGATCGTGAGTAGCGGCGACAGAAACAGATTTTCAAACTTGTCATATTCTTTTGCGCTACCGGAATACGTTAGGTCCCCAGCGAGAATAACCGCATCGACAGGCTGTGTACCGCAAATCTCTCTGATGAAACTCACAAGCGAGACCATCGCGTCGTCTTGTGCCCCATAACTCGCCTTGATGTGGAAATCGGAAAAGTGGAGCCAACGCATTTGATGTTTAGTCTTCTGAGATTAGGTTAACTGACGCACAATGTTGTTCCCATTCTACTGGGGTATTTGGTTTGCGTCAGCGCGACGGTGCCTTCCGTACTCAACACGTTCAATTCCATTCTCATCCGGACTCCGAACGAGAACTCTGTGTTAACTCTGGAGGGCCCCGAAAAGAGAGAGTCAGAGAGTTCGAGGCCGATTTTCGCACTGACGGGCGAAACCTTGAAGGTCACGTTCGAGAGACAGAAATCTCGCTGCAAACAGAGAGCGCGGCGGTTTGGGCCGGCGATACGCGAAAAGCGTAGGAAACCCACGAATAACTGGGTAGAAGCGAAAAAAGCCCGGCGGTCGATCTCTCGACGCCGGGCGTTAAGTCTTTTGGTCGTCAAAGTTAGAACTTTGACGAAAGCTCCCCGAGCGCAACCCTCTTCGTAACAATACTCTCTGTGCTCGAATTTCGTAAAGCCTTACATCGCAAGGACTTACGAAGTTCGAGACCCGTTTGGTCTGTTTTCTCACGAAGAGGTACGAACATTGAGTTAACATATTCACGTAGGTTAATCGAGAATCACTTCCACATCAACAGGAAACAAAGTTAGTTACGGATCCTGAGTCCTCCAAATCCGTGTTCGACACTCAGCGACTTTTTGCCACAATCCTCTCCCCGCAATCTCGCTCTGTCGTGTGACCTATGCAAAAGGAGAGTCGGCGACCCCTCCATCTTGGGTTCACTTCAGCTCTCAGCGTACTGCTGCGCGTAACGCGTCCGTCCGTCCGCACCGATGCCTGTTGCATCAAAAAATGTTCATTTGCAATTTGAAACCTGACTCAAACTGCTCTCGCTCATCCTACTTTTCGTTCGCAAACAACACTTTTCTCAACGCGATCTAGTTTTTGCACAGAGCGGGTCGCATTCGCCGAACGATTTGTGCAAACGATCAAGCAAGAATGTCTCGATCATTTCGTCATCTTTGGCAGCAGACATATGGATGTCCTCTGCCAAGAATTCAAAGTCCACTATCACGAAGAACGAACGCATCAGGGACTGGGGAATGAGCTTGTGATTAGCGATTCGCGATCAAAGAAACGCTCGAAGTCCAAAGCGAAACCATCAGAAACGGATTCGATTCCGATTTCTGAGATTCATTGCCAAGAACGGTGCGGCTGATTACTCAAGAGCTACAGCCGAAAAGCGGCGTAACTTAAGACGTCGTTCAACTTTTAGCGTTGGGTTCATTTCAGATCTCAGCGCGCTGCTGCGCGTAACGCGAACGTCCGTCCGCAACGATGCCTGTTGCATCAAAAATTGTTCCAATTGCAATCTGAAACCTGACTCAAACCGCTCTCGCTCATCCTACCTTTCGTTCGCAAACAACACTTTTCTCAACGCGATCTAGTTTTTGCACAGGGCGGACGGCTAATTGACGCCAAAGTTAGCCGATGATTATCCATTACAATGGAGGTGTAACAGAGAAAAACAGTTGCCAAATTAGTTTATCTGATTGCGCCGAGTTCTCGAATGTGTTTTACCATAATGCCCAAGACCGCTGGAGGGATGCTAGTACTTGAGCCGCAGCGTAACCGCTTATACAGCACCATATCTACTAGCAATTGAATTCAACACCCCTGTCATAAAGCTACCGCTTCGCCGATCTAATGAGGCCGTTACTAGAGTAATTGGGCATTGAGTCCATGAACCCAGCTTTTCAATCACGGGCATTCGATAGAAAACATTCTTTTTATTCTTAAGGTCAATATTCCAAATCCCACCTAAATTTTTGCGAAACGTTTCGCCAACATAGCGAGCCACCATATCTAACGTCTGCTTCTCAGATTCCTTGAGGATTTCATTGACGCTCCCGTACTTCGAAAGTAACCATCCCTCTAAAAATGACAGCGAACCAGTCGAGTAATCCAGCTTGCTGGAAATGTCGGTTGGCAAAATGTCAATAAATTTTTTTAAATGGTCATCCATCTCGAAAAGCCAATGTTCAAAATCATCTCGTGTGGCAGTCATACTTTTCAATTTCCAAAAGTGTACGGAATTCCTAAACGATCAAGCTCTTTAAGAAGTGGCTTACTGGCAGGCCCTTCAAAGTGCCACCGAATATCCCATCCTTGTCCTCGCAACGCTGCATCCCTTGCTAATTCTGAACGAATTTCTGCCCGCAGCGTTGTGTAACCGGACTTCACCTCAATACCTCGCTGGGCAACAACATCTGCAATGTCGAGTCTTCTTGCCACCCCATCAATATAAACCGTGACTTCTCGCTCGCCCCACCCCAAACGGCTGTAATAATCGTTAACGACTTTATGCGCTGCCGTCGCACGAACCATGTTCCGCTCATAAACATTGCTCCAACGCTCGTACATCCATTTACCACCTCTTTCCAGATATTCTTTCCAGCGAAGTGCCTTGTGCTCGGCAGACCCCGCAAGGTTAATTGGTGCTTCATCTGCCAATTCCTTGAGCGCGCTTTCTGGTACGTCTGGCGCATCAACCTTCTTTGGTATCGGCGTATTGTCAACAACATCCTCTAATTTATCAAGAACCTCAACTGTATCGTCCGCAACTTTTCTTGCGACATTCGCTCCTTGTGCTGCGCTCGTAGTTGTAGTCCCCGCAGTTCCCGTCGCTCCAGCCGCTTGCGCAGCTTTGGTTGCGCCAAACAGTGATCGTAGATATGTACTAGCCCCCGCGTTGGCTCCGGTTGTCGCCCAAAGTATCGCAACATTCCCCAATAACTTGCCACTTGTTTCTGGATTGGAGGTCAGGTCATCCAAGTACGCGACTGAGGCATCACCAACCATCTGCAGCGTTCCAACGGGATCAGCCATGAATCTTTGCTCGAGAGACTTAAGCGCAATCGCGAGCTCAGTTGCCGAGTCGGCTAGGACGGTGAATTCTTCCCAAGGATCGAAATACATTCTGGCACTATGTTCACCGATAACGTCGCCCAAATCAGCCCCCGTTTCGACAATTGTAGTACCGGCAGTGGTCACCTCAACTCCAAGATAGTAACCGTAGTTGTAGAGGTAGCCAACGGTTTCTTCGGAGATGGCATCAATCCAGCTTCTTTCCTTATATTTCCATGTACTAGGATTACCAGGCCGACTTGGGGATTCGTCACCATTGCCCCCCGATTGTTCTTCATCGGTGGTTTCGTCGAAGGTACGAAATCCAACCTTTTTAACAAGATTCGGAGGTGTTTTGCCATCCGTCACTACTGGATCTTCTGGTTTCTCCCATCCCGTTCCGTCTGGCTTATCTCCCAGTAAATTCCCGACCCCATTTTCCCAGTTCGCATACACACTCGAAGTAGCTATGTTAAACGTTTCGCGGGATTGGCCTTCGGTGAAGAGCAAGTCGGTTAGCGATTCGCGGCTGGAGAATTGCCAATCTTCCATCACATCAATCATCGCGGCATCATGCGCCGCTTGCGCACTAGCACGCGAGGTCGAGTAAGCGGCTTGTGAGTTTGCAGCTGAGATGGCTTTGACGCTCCACGGGGAAGTGCCTAAGGTAGTCGATCCGCTGAGAGTACTGGCCCAGGAGGTGGCGCGGGCGGCGTAGTATTGCGCGTCGCGCGTCTTGATCGCGCTGCGGCGAGTGGCCCCTTCGACACCTGTGTCGCCGTTGGATGATTCTGAACCATACTGTGCATCGAGCGAAGCAACCGTTTGATCGTAGGTGCGTTGAGCCCCAGCAATGGAAGCTTCTTTGCCTTTGGTCGCTTGAGCCAACGTGGAATTGAGTTGCGTTAATGCGGCTTGCTCGGCACTCTTGCGAGCAGATTCGGCATTAGCGGTGGCTGTGCTATGCGCACTGTTCGCATTATTGACCGCAGTCGTGTGAGCGGATTCATTACCAGTAAGCTGCTTCTGCAAATCGGCATCCGCTAGCGCAATCTCTTTATCGCGATCAGCTCGCATCGTCGCTTCGGCTGCGGTTTCACCGATGGTCATCAAAGTTGAAAGATATTGCTCGCGGGCTGTAGCGGTTGTAGTTTCATGCGACTGAATCGCTGTGCCAACCGTCGATGCGTATGTAATACCCGCATTCTTCACTCCCGTCGTACGCAGCAGAATATTGGCAGTGGTGTTATTGGTATAGGTGGTTTCGATGCCACCAATATCGACGCTCCATTGTAGATAGTTCGGTATCTCGTTCTGCCACCACTGTGCCTTGAGTTCGGCAATACTCGCTTGAGATGCGTCTGCAACCAAGCTCGATGTATTGGCCAGCGACCGACGCACATTTCCACGTGCTACCAGATCACCCGCTGTATGCGTTCCCCACGCCTGTGCGGTACCATTGCGCCAAACATTGTCGGCAGTGGTAATCGCCTTACGTAGATCGTTGTCTGCTTGCGTATAGAGCAAGGTTCGTGCACCAATAATAGGCGCCGCTGTGTCCGTGAACGTTTTCTCATCGCCGGCTAGGTTCGTAACATAAGTCTTGGCCGTTAGCCCCATGTCGGTGATTGCATCACCGACTGAACCGATCTGCGCCACACCTTCGGTGTACGTCAAATTGGCATAGGCCACCCGCGAATTGCGTGTTACTTGAGCTAGGGCGTCCTGATACGCTTTCTCAACGGCGGTCGTTGCGGCCCCTTCGTCTAAGCTAGCCAACGCAACCTGATAGGCTTTCCAAGCGGTAGCGGAATCGACAGCGGCCGTTTTCTCGACGGCTGCCGAAGTACTCTGAATATTCGCCCCAGAAGTATCCAGATCGGTGCTCAAATCGTTCGACGTATTGGTACTCGACGTGGCATATTGATTCCCACGCTGAGTCGCCGAAACCGTAAGTTGAGTCTCTGGCGATGCGATCGACTGGATGTATTGCACATCTGCATCGGCCTGATCATTGTCTCGCACCGTACGATCAAACCACGCTGCAATCTGTCTCCCCGCATCAACCAATGCAGTGGTTGTAATCATGGCAGTTCGTGACGGTGCGTATTGGGATGCCCAAGAACCACTGGCATTGGCAGTAACGATGTCGCCGCAGTTCCACAAAAGCACACTGCTACCCGACTGAACGCTCGATTTAACCCAGTTCGCTTGCGCAGACGCTTGTGATCCGGTTCGTGTGGCATCTGCGTTCGCAAATGCTGTGATCCAGTTCACGTCCGCCGTTCCAGCACTGGCCAGACTGCCGCGCAAAGCGGTTGCGGAGGCAACATCCGCCGTGGTCATTGCTGCCTGCGTTCCTTGCGTATGGGGAACGGTTAGACTATTGATCGTTGTTGTAAGGGTGGAATCAATCGTATTGGCCGTCGAGGTATACGTTGCACTGGCAGAATTCTGTGAAGTAATCTCTGTAATGAGATTCTGCCCTGAGGCCGTAGCGGCTGCAATTGCCGCATCTCCGACATCACCGGCTCGTGTAATATTCGAAGCCTTTTCACTCCCCTTAAACACCGTTGTGGCTTGAGCAATTGCTGACTCTGCTGCCGTAATGGCTGCTTGAGTATATTGATCGATGTGCTTCTGCTTAAGCGCTGCCCCCGTTGCCTCTGCTAGGGTAACTTTTGCGGTTTGCACCCGCAGCATATGGGCCACTTCTGCAGCGGCAACGCTATTGCTAGCTGTCACACGAACACTCACATCTTCCTTCGCACGATTGATGCTCGCTTTCGATGAATCCTTGCCGAGTGTGGCGAGAGCCGTGCCAGCCTGCTTATTGCTGGAAGTTGAGATTTGCACTGAACCATTCGTATACTGCAACTCAGCCGTATTAAGTTGATCGACCAAGTTCTGGTCAGCAGTGTTCAGCAAGGTCGTAAGCTGGAGATTATCATTTTTGGCCGCTAGCGTCCTGGTCTGAAAAGCGGTTCGGCGTGTACCATACTTCGCGGCATCTGCCGTTGCCACCGCGAATTGCAAATTCGTTAATGGGCTTGCTCCAGCAAGATGCACGGTTTCTTTGCGCACTCGATGATTTTCTGCCAAGGTACTTTCATATCCAGCCCGAGCATCGACTTTTGAATAGGTTAGGTCACCACTGGCTCCCACCTGACCGGTATAGAACGCGTTAACGATCCCCGTCAAATCACTGCTTAGATCGGCAGAGTCAGCAGAAACATTGGAAATGAAAGTCTTATTGGCTTCTTGCACCGTATCATTGGCGGTCGATGACGCGTTGGCTCCCGATGTAACGAAAGTATCGCCGCTGGTTTTCATCGAAGTTGCGGCTGCGATATCCGCTGTGCCCGCTGCACTTACCCAAGTCAAATAAGGGGCGGAAGAATCGGTAACTCGAGTCTTTTCCGCTTTGGCTGTTTCGACCGTCTTAACTCGAATGGCCTCACCTTCGGCCGTACGCTGAGCGAGCAGCAATGGATCTCGCAGAGTTGCGATCTGTGCATTGACGGTGGCCACCGAGGAAGCATAATCAGCTTGCGCGGTTGCCCATTCAGCGGAAGTGATCTGACCAAACGTAAATTTAGCCTGAGCAATGGCAAGATTCTTGCGAGCATAAGCAAGTGCTGGCTCAGCATTCTTGAGTACGACGGCTTCCCCGTGCAGGAAGTCACGTAGTGCATCGGCGTCTGCAATCTTTTTGTCGCGTTCGATCTCTGCAACTCGAATTTTCCAATTCTTGTAAACGAGACTCACCGCGATCTGAAAGGCCTTAAACGCAGTAATCTTATCTGCAACATTCGTCTGAGCCGTACTATTGGTTCCCGAAATGTATGACATCAACGAGCCAAGTAAACTTTGAACCAGGGTTGTACCTGCGTTGGCATCACTGACGGTTGCCGATTTCACCTCCTGGAGGTAATCGCCGAGGAACGAGAAGCTGCGATCTTCTGAATCCGTGGTATAAGTTACAAGCGTTGTCTTGAACAGGTTCTGGAAGGTCAACGCTGCATTAGCAAGATTCAGTTGAAGCTGGCCCCAAGGGGAGGCCTGGCTCGTTGCGAACTCCGAAACTCTGGTTTGATGATTCTGGTAGGTAGCGAGGGTCTTTTCGGACTTAGTCGTGGTCTTGTTGACCTTTTCATTGCGATTGGCTTCCCCAACTTCCGTACCATAGTCCAAATCATGCTGTGCATTGGCTTGGAACATCCCCAGGAAGGACTGAAGCACTTGCGTGTTGTACTGAGACGACGAATTGGCACTACTGTTGGCTTCCGTTGTGATGATCGAAGTCATCATGTCGTCATAGACGGAGACAAACGTAGCAATCGCAACTCGAGTGTCGTGATCGGTGGTTTCGGTGTCCGATATATTGAAGAACTCATGTTGAGCTCGAAGTTCCGTATTATTGTAAACGTCGTCCGCTTGTCCTTTGCGGTACGTCTCCCAAACGGTGGCCATCGAGATCTCGAAATCGTATCGAGTAGCTGCTAATGCCTGGAAATAAGCTGATTGAGCCGACAGATTGGACATTCCTGCCATCTGATAATCGGCCCAATGTATGGCATTAGCGTAGCCCATTGTCTTTTCGTTCTGAGTATACGACATGTTAAAGTTGAAGTTTGTCGTCGCCACATCTTCAACATGCTTCCTGTCTGCCGCAGCGGCCCGCATTTCCTTTAGGTAGATGTTCATACTCGTGTCAATGTCTAATTGGTACCGAGTATCGTTCGCGGCATCCCTCAGGTCGCGCTGCTCTTGAGCCTTGGCTAACGCAGCGGCTTTCTGGGCTGCCGCTACGCGGTAAGCGTGAGCCTTTGCCTCGTTATTGGCTGCAATTTTCGCATCCTTCTCCTCTTCGGCTTTGGACTTGGTATTGTTTTTCTTGGCATCCGATTTCGAGTCCGTGGCGGTCTTGGTCAATTGCGCTTCGGCCAATTGCCATTGTGCGGCGGGTGTATCGAGGAAACTTGCAAAAGGTGAGAGCAGGTTCACAGGTATAGAGGACTTTTCCTTCGTGTTCTGATCATCCGCATCGGCTTCACTGGAAACGAGATCATAGGCGGCGTTGATTTGTGATTGGGCTTCTTTATGAGCAGCATCTGCTTCATCACGAGCACGTTTTTCAGCCGATTCGGCAGTCGCCACCAGCTTATTGTATTCGGCAGTGATCTTCTGATCGCGAATCCAATAGTTCATTTCCGCAATTGTGTCGCGCATTGCTTGCGCTTTCTCTGCGGCCAAAGCGATAGTATTGTAGGTTGCTTCCGCTTCCGTGAAAGCCAACGTCTTCGCGGCAGTATAGACGATAACGCCCCAAGTATAGTCCGCATCCGCGAAGGCTTTTTCGCAGTCGATATGCGCTTGCCGGATGGCCGCATCGCGGGTTTGTGCTAATTGCTGTTCTTGCTCAGGTAGAAGCGGCCCGCCACTTAAGGCTTGATTGTAGGCTGCCCAAGCGGCATCGATCTGAGCTGAGCGAGTCGCCTGAGCCTGCCACTTTGTCACGATATCGGCTGCGTTAGCGTTTTGGTAGATGACCGTGTAGGCTTGCATTGCGGAAGACATCGTTGCGTTCTTCACATCCGTAAACGCCTGTTGGGCAGTGAATAGGCCTTGGCTTTCCGTGCCGACATCAATCGTTGGGTGCTTTAATTGCGACAATACGGCAGCTTCCGTGGCACGACTCTGAGAAACTGAAGTGGCAAAGAGCTGAAAGGCAGTAGCTCGCTCGGAGGCTGCGGTCGTGCTGGCTTGATTGACGGCCTGATTGTAAGCTGCTAGTGCCGCAGCCTTGGCTATTGCCGCGTTGGAATCGGAGATGGCCGCAAGTTGCAAGGCGTTAGGGTGAGTACCAACGTCCAAGGTTGGCCCCGCATCGAGCCCGTAGTACTTCGGTGGTGCAGGCTGGTCTGCATCGTTCGGAATAACAAATGCATCTTCGGGAGGAGTGATGGGCCACACAAATTCAGGATCGGTTCCGTACGATTGTCCAGAGGATTGGCTTAGGAAGGCCGCTTCAGCCGCACTGAGCGATGTGCCAAGCTGAAACTCTGCTGCTCGTAATTGATCTCGATAGGCTGTAACCGTCGACAAACGGGTCGATTGATACAACCCCATGGCGGTCGACATCTCTTGTCGATAGGTTGCATCCGCTGTTTGTAACGATGATTTCAATGCGTTTTTGGCAGCGGCGATACCTTGTTCCAGAGTCGTATTCGCGTTTTGCCAAGCCGAATCAAAAGTCGCCAGCTCCGTTACCAGGGCTTGTGCGCTGCTGTCGTTAGGGGCCGAAGAATACACGAAGCGGAACGTGCGTGAGTTGCTGTCTGAAGGCGAACCACCGCGTGCCAGCCATGCATCGACTTGCACAAAGCCTTCGTTATCTGGCGTAGTGGGAGTGAAACTAAAGGCTCCGGCAGCATTCGTGGTCGCATTGCCATCGGGCGAGCCATCACCGTCGACATCGAAGAAGATTAATACGTTACCAACGGATGGCCCCGTGATCGTACCTTGTACAGCGACGTTGGCTGTGGCACCATCTCCAGCCGTACCAGTGTCACTTACCAAACCTAGAGTGGCAACTTTCGTTACAACCATCGCGGTTTGAGTGACCGAAATGCTGGACCAAGCTCCTTGGATCATCCCCAAATCTGGATCGAACGTGATGAGGCGAGTCTTGAGGGTATGAGCACCTACGTCTAAACCACTTGGAGTGTAGGAAAATTTGCCATCCGCGTCGGTGAGAGTCGAGCCATCCGGTGCGCCATCACCATCGACGTCAAACTGAATGAGTTGCTCGGATACGCCGCTGCGACTGGTGCCAGCTTGAATCGCTCCTTTCAATGTCAGATCCGTCGAAGCATTGTCGGTAGCACTTGCACCATCGTCGACAGCTAGGCCCCATGCTCCAAGAGATGGAGGAGTTAGTGCGGCTGGTGCTGGATTTGAGAATGTATGGGAGTTCCAAGTACTGGTTTGGGGTGTTTGCCCGTTGATACTTTGGCTGGTGCGAATTTGGAGCGTGACCTGAGTCGGTGCCGACGAAGTTGAGGGCGTGTAGGTGTATTCGAATTTGCCATAGGCATCGGACTTGACCACCGCTTCGGGAACATTATCTCCGTTGAGATCAATTTCTACGTTAACTCCACTAACCTGTGTGTCATCCAAGACACGTCCTGAGAGATTTGCGGGAGCGGTATGGGTGGCTGGTGTCCAAACGAGGTTGGTGATCGACGCAGGCTCACTTGCCAAGTCCGAGTACGTATACGAGAAGGATTGCCAAGACGAATAGACGCGATTGGTAGAATTCGAATCAAACGTGAAAGTGCGAATCGCAACTGTTTTGGCACCAAACGTCGTAAAGTTCGGATAAACCAAGAAGTTTCCAGCGGAATCGGTGTTTGTGGTAAAGTCGGCGGTGCCGTTGTTGTCCAGATCCACCTCGATCAAAGCGGTTGCCTGGCCCGATGCAAGGGCAACGGTCCCTGTGATGGCCGAATTTCGAGTGATATAGTCGGACGCGGATGCACCACTATCACTTAATAGCCCCATCGTTTGAATCGCTGCCGGTATGACTGGATCTGCGGCAATCGTGTAACTGTAAGTTTGCCACGCACCGAGCTCACCTTGATGCGTCGCCGTATTCCACACTCGGGTGCGAGCACGGACGTTTTTCGCACCTGGCGTTAACGACTTCGGTGTGTATTGGAATTTTCCATCGGCCTCTGTGAAAGCGATTCCGTCAATGACATCATCACCGTTTTCATCGAATTCGACGCGTTGATTCGAGAGTGAGGTTAAGGATACCGAGGTGCCTGAACCCGCAAAACCAATTTGCCCTACGATAGTCCCTTCGCTACTGGTATTATCCGTCGCGCTGATACCTGTATCGCGCCGTAGTCCTAAGGAAGTGACATTCATCGAGGATGCATTGGATGCGACCAAAACGAAACTGACATCTTTCCATGGCCCAGTTACCCATTGAGCTTGATCGGCATTCCAATGATTCACCCGTGCGCTGACTTCGACCGCGCCCGGAGCAAGGCCAAAAGGACGGTACATGATAGCGCCGAACGAATCGGTGATGGCCACTCCATCGACGGTCCCATTCCCATCATTGTCAAATTGAATTTGGACGCCGGCATGCACTGCAGATGTCGAAAGTTGTCCGGCGATTAAGGACGAAGTGGTTTGGCGATCAAACTTGTTTTCACCATCATCGATAGCGATTTCGAGCCACTCAATACTTGGCAAGGGAGCTGCGAGATAGGTGTATCGGAATGTGGTCGGTTGTGAATAAACAGTTGACTGTAGATTGCTATCCCAATAGGCGGTGATCAGCGTGAGTGTCACAGGCCCAGTGGGTAAATTCTGGGGACGATAGACGAAATTGCCGTAGCGATCTGTGATAGCTGTTCCATCGGCAGAGCCGTTCCCGTTGTGATCGATGTAGACGAGGTAATCTGAAACAGGGCGATCATCGAGAGTAAGCGTACCGACAATGGCAGGGTTATCGGTGATCTTGTCAGTGCTTGAAACACCTGTGTCCGAAACGAGCGCCAGGCTCGTGAATTGTGGCGCTGGTGGTGCGATGTAGTGGATAGGAATTTCGGACCATGGGCCCAGTAAGTACGAACCATAGGCGACATCGTATTGAGCCGAGCGTACTCGCAGCGTGTGTGTTGAATAAGTCAGTCCCAGTGGTCGATATTCGAATACGCCGAGATCGTCTGTCAGCGCATTACCGTCAGCGAGACCGTCACCATTGTGGTCAAATTGAACGAGGGAATAGGCGACGTCCTTGGGAGGAACGCCTGTATCCAGCAAATTTCCCGTCAAGGTTGGATCAGAGGTAACTTTGTCGGTAGCCGAAGTTCCTGTGTCATTAACCAGCCGAAGGTTTCGCACTTCAAAGGTCGATGTCGGCAGCGCGGCCAGTTCATATGCAAAGGTAATCCACGGGCTTGTCGACAGTACAGTGCCAGCACTGTCGAGGCGTGTGAGCCGGTACTTCAATTCGACTGGGCCCACTTTTCCGAGAAGTGATGTGTCACCAGTTCGCGGATCATAGGTTACAGAGTTACTGCTGGACGGAAACTCCACGTAACGAGTCGCATTGCCATTGCCTTGCTGGTCGAATTCGATGCGCGCGGTCGCGCCAGCTCGGTCGCCAACTAGTGTGGCCTGAATACGTGGATCGGTAGTAACGCGGTCGATAATCGAAGTACCGGTGTCCCGTACTAAAGAGAAGCCACTGAGGCTCAGACCACTCGTCGCCGCAGTTCCATCTACAACGATCGGATAGCTAACCCAACTGCCGGTCGTGATGATATTGCCAGCGCTATTGAGATGAATCAGGCGATAACGAAATGGGAGGCGACCGCTGTAGCCAACCAGACTGGAGTCTGTGGTACGTGGATCGTAAGTGAATAAATCGCCGACCATGTTTACAGTGACCGAGCCGTCAACTTGGCCCGTCCCTCTGTGATCAAATTCAATGCGCACCGATTGTCCATGAAACGCACCTTTGGCGTATCCGGTAACAGTGGGACTGGAACTGATATTGTCGGTGGCTGAAACACCATCATTGGAAGCGAGGCGGAATTGATCGACGTAAGGTGCGGACGCAGCCGTAACGGTGCCAACCAATGTGAGGTCATAGGGACTTTCGTTTGAATCGGTACTCGTAATGGAAAAAGGGACATTGAGCGAGCCGATCGCGGCGGCGGTCATTTGCAGGGTGACGACCACGGAAGAGTTTGGTGGCAGGGACGAAGGCACGGCGGAGACAACAGCAAAGCCGCTGCCTACTGTGGGTACGCCGAGATTCAGCGCCGTTCGTCCATAGTTGGAGATTCGGATCGATCGTTGAACGGGAGTAGCGAGTTCGGTGGAACCAAAGTTGATGGAACCGGAACCATCAAGCAAGGACTGACCTGTCGCTTCGTTTCGAATATCGATTTCAGGGGCCATGCTCAGCACGTCTGCGGTAAAATTGAGCACGAAAGGATTTTCATCGCTATCGCTGGTGGCAAATGAAAAAGTTCCCCAACGCGGTCCGGCTACACTGGTATCGACACTCACGGTGAAGGTGGTTTGTGCCCCCGGTGCAACGGTTGCCCCAAAAGCTTGCGAAATCGAGAAACCTGGCGGGAGTTGAATACCGGCCGTGTTGAGACGCAGAATGGCGTTTGGATCGGTAGCACTCGCCGTGTTCGTGATGGTAAAGTTTTTTGAAAACACTGCGCCAACATCGGCATCACCGAAGTGAAAATTCCCTTGGCTTGGCAAGTTGGCATTGAGCGAATCCTGTACTTGAATCTCACCTGA
Organism: Planctomycetota bacterium; assembly: GCA_017303505.1. Lineage (GTDB taxonomy): Bacteria > Planctomycetota > Planctomycetia > Pirellulales > Pirellulaceae > JAFLCP01. The sequence continues at coordinate 34,957 of JAFLCP010000079.1, forward strand.
AGCGACCGTTTCAAGAGTCATGGAAAACGTATTCCAAGAGCCAGTCGCCATGAGATTATTGAAGTTGTCGTATTCGAGGATTCGGTATTTGGGAGAGAACGGGCCCACATAGAAACTCAGCCCCGGATCGCTAGTACGCGGATCGTACTGAAAGTTCATGGAGCTATCGACGATCGTTGAACCATCGCCAATGCCGTCTCCGCCGTGATCGAATTGAACGTGGAGTGTGACAAGCGATGGCGGACCTCCAGGTAAACCTCCAAGACCACCGCCCGAAGTATTGGCGACCGTTCCTTGCAACCTTGGATCGTAAGTGATCTTGTCTGTTGCACTAATCCCGGTATCGCTGACTAGTTGGATATTGGAGACTTCAAAAGCCATCAACTCGCGTTTCTCAAATTGCTCTAACAGAGACGTTCGAAAAACCTGTCGCTTGCGTGAGCCTGCCTTTTTGCGAAAAGCTAGCTTTGACAATTTGCCCCAGATCGAACTGCGGACACGGCGAGAACTCATAGAAACCTCCAAGCCATCGGAGAAATATTGGGATTGTGGTACTACCA
>JAFLCP010000008.1 GCA_017303505.1 Planctomycetota bacterium
GTTGCGTGAGATTCAGACGAGTATCGCACTAATAGTCGAGCTGGATGATCGGTTTGTTTTCCAAACAAGCCGATAAGTCCGGTACCAACTTCCAGGTCGAGCACTTCATTATTGTGTGGAACTTTGTGGTGCGTGAAGAATTGGTAGATTTGTTTAGGGCCGATCTCTTCGTTCAAGATCACAGCGAAATCTGCTTTGAGGTCGCCGTTGGGGTCTGGCATAAGCTCGAAGGCTTTCATCTCACCCAATAAACGAGTGATGTGTTCTTCTTGCCCTGCTGAGAGTTCAAAGAGCATTGCAGTTTGTGGGATGCATGCGCCAGTCGTTGGCGGAGTGAGCGTAAATGCCAACGCTTGATAATAAGCTCGTTCTTGCAGCGATAGGTTTTCGATCTTCGCCAAGCGTTCGCAATAGCGGGCCGCAGCGATGTTATCGCAGCGATACAATTCGCAAATCACGAGCATGGATAAAAGAACGGGTTGGTCGGCAAATTCTCGATTGAGAGATTGGAGTTTTGAGTATGCCTGGGGAATGCGATGGGAGCGGAACAGCGATCGAACTTCCTGTAAGCGTTCGTTCCAGCTGACTTGTCCCACTTTTTCATGCACGTTCGGCGTGATCTTTGCAAAGGTCGAAACCCCACGTTCACGTGTGAGTTCTTCCATGAATTGCGCAGGCTCTTCGGACTTAAACAAGATTCCTAGAAGATCCGTAATCAACAGTGCAGACAGATACTGCTCTTCCATGGTGAGCCGTTCTGCCAACATGAGGCCTGCGGTTTGTCCGAAGGGATGTATGACATCGCGAACCTCGGAGACGCCGTCGAGAAAATACTTTGCCGCAGAAAGTACCGAAGGCTCACGAACCGTCTCGCAGATTGTCATCAACCACAACGCTAATTGGTTGTCTGGTTTTAGACGCCAAAAGCGATTAGCGGTTTCTGTGAGCGAATCGAATTCGCGCAATTGGAAGAGGATTTGGGCCTTGAGGGCCAATAGCCAAGCTGCAGAGGGAGTCGTTTGGAGGAGTTGGTTAATGCGATCCAAGGCGGCGACCAATTGGCCACCCGAAATCATGCGATCGATTTTGTCGAGATCCTTAAAGTTATCTGCGCACTTGCAAAACTTGATCTTCTTGCCGCTTCCACAGGGGCAATATTGGTAAGCGTCCACTTGCATTGTTGTTTCTATCCGACAGAAAAATGTGTAACGATGATGCGATTCGCATGATCGGGAGAACGTGTCGTTCCTCACTCCAAATAGAGCTACCTATCGAGGTTCTTTTGGAGTCATGGCGGGGAGTTCCTAGCACCCGCCGTATAACCGCACCAGTTTATCAGAAATAGATGCTTTGAGCGACTAGAGAGAATGGCCTAAAAGTAGGCGATTTTCTGCGAAACATCCGCGCAGAAGTAATGCGCTGGGACAGTCGCTATAAGAGAGATGACGGAATAGGCTAATCGTCTGAAGAACGTACTTTGTGCATCGTGACTTGATTACCGCGTTCATTATAGGCCACTGTGGTCATCAACTCACGGATCAGCATAACGCCGCGACCGTGAGGTTGGTCAAGATGTTCTTCATCGGTAGGGTCAGGCAGGGCATTGGGATTGAAACCATCGCCCTGGTCTGTTAATTGCATCCAAACCGAGTTACCACCGATACGAAAACTAACAGCAACGGATTTATCTGGAGATTCTTTATTGCCATGCTTAATCGCATTGACCATGGCTTCTTCGATCGCCATTTGGACGTGGAAGAAATCTCGTCCATCCCAACCCCATTGTGTCAGGGCGTTGAGCAATTGATCAATGGTTCTATGCCCGGCGTCTAAAGAACTGGGAATGGATTCTTCCAATACCCAGTTCCATTGCGGCTCACTCATGATCCGTTCCTTGCTGTCGGCGCGAAATGATAACGGCGCTGGAATTAGAGTCCGAAAGCCTCAATACCGTCAGCTTCTGTTTTCTTGATTTGGAAAACGCGATCCAAGCGAGTGATGGTGAACACTTCCATAATCTCAGGGCGTAATCCGCAAAGTTTCAATTTCCCACCAGCCGCTTTAGCTTTGCGATCGAGCAAGATCAATTTGTTTAAAGCAGCACTCGACAAGAACTCTACACCATCAAAGTTCAACAAGACGAAGCGACGCTTATCTTTTTCGACAACGGAGAATAGCTCTTCTCCCATTTCTTCGATATTTGCCGAATCCACAATCTTGCGATCGATAAATCGAACCACGGAAACTTCGCCAATATCGCTAACCACGATGCGTCGTTTTCCCGCCATGCAATGATCCCTTATGACTCTTGAACTATTCTGTTATGTGCAATGAAAGATTGACTCTTACGTTAAAGCCAATCGGTGGATGATATTCGATGACAAGTGGTGGGTGGCGGTCAACAGGCTCAAACGAATCAACGTTTAAGTGAAACAGCGTCGAGTGTTTCGTCACTCAAAGGGGAGGAGACGCACTTCTCTTTCCGAGCAAGCGATGTCCGCTTCACCAGTTGGTGGGTAAAATACCCCTTCCAACATCCTTTACGTTACCCGTACCCTGCCCTAATTGCAACTGGCGGCCATTTTCTTGATGGAATTCACCGCTCCCGGGAATGTTGTAGTGGACTATTGTCCCGAGACTTTGGTAGCGCGAGTTGCCCTTTCGATCCACAGGTAGTTCTGCCCCCTGAACTCGGTAATGCGGCCCGTTACCACCCAGCGATTGTCAGCCGAATCAATTCGCATAGCATCCGCAATTCTTTCCAATGCCATATTCTCGAGAGCTGTTAGGCCTTTTTCACTGGAAAGCGTTACCAAAAAACGTTCTGTCTCGGAGATTTGGAAACTGACCGTAACATTCTCGACACGGTGCCCCTCCCGCCAACGTGAAGCGTCTTTGCCTTTGTCTTGGTCTTTGGTGGTGGGTTTGGACTCTACTTCACCATCTTTGGCCCCCGTTTCACCTTTGGTGGAAACCGGTTTCCCTTTTCCAGGGGTTGGTTTAGAGAGGTTGGTCGAGCCGCTTTTGGTTCCGGCATTTGGAGAAGGCTTGTTATTCGTAGTCTGCCCAAAAGAGACGTTATCGCCCAAAAGAATCCAGACCGCACAAAATAGAACGGCCCAAATCCACTTTCCGCTTTGGATCGGCGGACGCATTTCGGTTACATAGCCTGCCGCAGAAAAGAATGGACGGTGAATTCGGCAAGAAGTGCTGCCTGAATACGCGGCTAGGGAAATACGATTCAATGAAAAAGGCATGGAGTGAGTCCAAAAAGGGTAACTTTAGGACGCTTCCATGCGGTAACGAATTTCCATTAGGCCCAAACAATACTACAGTTCGAACCCACCGGTCTTGTGACTGCTTACTTGTTGGGTTTGGGAAGTGCAAAGGCATGCAAGCACATCACAGCACCACTGGTCAACATGATCCACCCCAACCAACGAGGCGGACGAACCGTCTTCTTGGGTGAGGGATGATTGTTGATGATGAACTCAGTCGCCGGATCGTTCGACGCCATCTGAGTTTGTTGGCCAAATTTCGCCAACGCGCGGGTGCTTGGTTCATTTAATACAAACGAATCAACCATTCGAAATTGAATTCCCAACAGGAAAACAATGACGCCGATTGTAAAATAGCGATTGCGATCGAAATCCATGGGAGGTTGCCCTGTCACGTCGTTCTCGTTTAGGTTCGTACCACGGCGGGAACCCAAAACGAATCAATGCGAAAACGAAACTTCCGCGTGAAGAGAGCATCGACGTGGGGGACTTCAGCACCGAAAGAAAACTTTAAATAACTCTTTGCAGCGGTTATTCCAAGCTTGCCACTCTAGCCGGTTGTAAGTGCTTTCCCGAAAGGGCTTTGGTTAGGTGTCGAACAACTCCAACATCGGTTTGCCCGAACTGAGCGTTAATGGACGGCCAATAGGTGTTTGGAGCTCCAAGCTTCCGTCGATGCCCAGGGCATGCAAGATCGAGGCATGAAAATCGGGAACATCTAGTGGCTTATCCACGTGTCCTGTTTTGTTGCTAGACTCTTCCGCGACTTCTGTTCCCGTGCTGCCATGAACATATCCACGCCGGAATGAACCTCCACCAACCGCAATCGAGAATCCATGTGGCCAATGATCACGGCCACCGAGCGGATTAATTTTAGGTGTTCGCCCAAATTCGCCAGCGCACACCACAATCGTTTTGTCCCACAAGCCACGTGCCTGCAATTCCGACACTAATGCCGAAAACGCTTCGTCCAGGGTCGCTGCTCGTGCATATTGAAACTCATGATTGTTGGCGTGTGTGTCCCAACCACTCAGCTCAATTTCAATACAACGGACACCTTGTTCAACCAATCGAACGGCAGCCAAACATCCTCGTCCGAAAGCCGAGTCGCCAAACTCCTTTAGTACCGATTCGTTTTCTTCTTTCACATCAAAAGCCCGAATCTGTTCGCTCGACATCATGCGCACTGCTTGTTCCGTGGCTGATTGATGCGATGTCAGAGAATCTCGCAACCGAACTTGCCGTCCCTTAGCAAACTGTTTCTCCATGAATTGCAGATCGCTCAACTTTGAATTCAGTTTGGGATCCGACGAAGCCTTATCTAAGTTGGGCAATGGAAATTTTGGGTCACCTGTTTGGAAGGCATCGTACTTACTTCCAAGATAGCCACCGCGAGCCCCCCACTGTCCTGGTACTATGGAAATGTGGCGAGGAATTTCTACTTCATCGGTGAGTTGATGACACAATACAGCCCCGACCGATGGATGGATCAAGGTTGGATCGGGTCGCCAACCTGTCTTCACATGATAAGTCGCTCGCTCGTGGTCTCCTTCTTTGCTCACCATCGATCGAATCACGGTGAGTTGATCGGCTTTCTCTGCTAGCCTCGGTAATGAACTGGCAAACTGAACCCCTTTAATTCGAGTATCAATCGCTTTTACATCGCCACCGATCAAGGTTCCCGCATGTGGATCAAACGTTTCCAATTGGCTTGGTCCACCTTGCAGCCATAGGATGATCATCGATTGAGCGCCAGCTTTGGGTGCCGTTTGTCCCAAAGCCATGCGCTCTGCAGCCACTGTGAGCCACGAGCCTGTAATCGCAGCCGAAGAGAGCCCCAGCCAGCGTCGTCGGTTCATTTGTGTGTAGCCATGGCAACCTAATGCATCGTGATCGTGTCCACACATCAGCTCATCCCTCCGTAACGTCAACGGCTCTATCTTTAACGGTCAATCTTTAACTGGTTCGTCTTCAACAGGGCAAGCTCAAGCGTTCACAACAAGGAACGCTTAGGCAAGCGAACTTGGCAGCTAGTGATTCCACAAAAATTCGGTTGAATTCATCAGGACCCACGAAATTTCGCTCACAGCCCGCACTCGCTCTTCACCGCGCAAGCCCTCGATCTTGCCTACAAAATAAGCTTGCTCTTCCGTTGTGGGTCTTCGATTAAGGGTGCTCAGGAAACAAACTTCAACGCATTGAGGATCGCCTGAGGCTTGGTTGGCAATACGGGCTAAGGGAATGGCAATGGGTTCTGGATTCGTACGCTCGCGAATCATGGAACCATTAAGCAGCAATAACCTTTGCGGAATGGTTTCGTTTTCAGGCGACAGCTCGTCTTCGCCCCGATCACCATACGCCTTGAGAAAATCATTGATTTGCCCAAACCGAACCAGTTTCGTTAACCAGGCACTGTCCCGGTCCAAGGTTTTCAGCTGGCTCGATTGGATGATGCTCCCTGCAACCTGTTCGGGCCTAAGTTGCGTCAGCGGATAAACGGCCCAACAATCCAATTGCTCTTGTCGGATTTCGTCATCACCTACGCTGCTGCTGCGTTGAAAGGCTTGGCTGGCCGTTATCAAGCGGAGCAAGCGTTTTAAGTCGAAGTCATGTTTGGCAAAATCATCGGCTAACCATTGCAAGGGTGGAGCAACAGGTTGGTCTAAAGGAATGTCATCAACTGGTTCATGCAACGGGCGCCCCGTAACCAATGCCCAAACACGATTAACAATGGCTCGACTGAACGCAGGATTTTTGGGATGAGTGATCCAGGCTGCTAAGCGATGCCTTAGCTTTCCTTCTCGAGGGAGTAAATCGGCTGCAAATGGAACCGATGGGGATACGGTTACTTCCTCTTCCTGGCCTAGATATTTGTAGCGGTATTCTGTCCCTTCATCGCGGACTCCCAGAAAAACATTTTCCGCCAGCGAAGTGCCAGAAAAAAATGCGGCCAACTCATGGAAATGCTTTTGTTCCCCACCGATGCGACCTGACTCGCTGGGGAAATAGATCTTATCCACGAAATCGTTATGGCATTCGAGGCAATCTAATCGCAGCCCTAAAAAAACGCGGCTCGTTCGACCGGCGAGGCGAACCGCATCGGCTTTCCGAGCTCCTTCCGGTGGAATCTGGGCGGTGACGAAATTCACCTCAGGTTTGTCTGTTGTGAGGCCTTCCGCTTCCAGCAACGTAGTGGCGATAACGTCGAAATGAACATCTTTTTCGAGTTGTTCGGCTAACCATTCGCGAAATTTGCGGCGGCGAAACAGCAAGAATGGCCCTTGATCGGTTCCAACAAAAGCACGGGCTAGCCGTTCGGAAAAGTTATCCGCCCAACGACTATCGGCCAAAAGATATTCGGTATAAATCGCTACGCGTTCAGACTCTGGAAACTTCTCCAGTTGTCGGATCTCTTCCAGCGACATACTGGTTCCAATTAAGCCGAGCGAAATTCGGCGGCATGTATTTAGCCAGTCGGTAGGCTGGGCGACGGCAACATCTTGTGACGCGGCCCATTCTTCAAAGACGCGATCCAATTCACGAGCCGAGGGAGCGATATCAACCTGCCGAACCTCTGTAACGCGGTTCCAACGTTGTGTGCGACTCAAACCGCCACGAAACCAAATGGCACCCGCTGCGATCACGCCGATCACGCAAGTCAAAGTCAGCATGGCTCGAAGGGATGTTTTCATGGCCAACGACCTCGTTTCCTCTGAGGTAACTTACCAACATGGGTTAGATAGCGGTGAATATTCGGGAAAAGATGGAGGACTTCCGCTAGATACTACCTTATCGGTTGAGGTGGGGTTTCAGACAAGCCCGATGTTCTCGGGGTGGCTAATGGTCGTAAAATGGAAACCCAAAAGAAAACCCCCGAAAAGGATTTCCTCCTCGGGGGCCTGATTGCTTTTGTCGGATGCATTTCAAACCCGACGACCTACCCGGTATACATCAGCGTGCCTTAGATTCGCGACGTCCCTGGGCTATGCATTTGTGGTTGATTTACTCGCGTGGGCGAATTGCGCCGGTCAAACCAGCGTAATCAACGCGATCATCTCGGTGCCACAATGGCTGCCCAAGTTCAACGCGCTTGCGAAGCACTTCGATTTTCTCTGGCGAACCAGCGGGTGCATCCGTTGGCGAAAATGCAGAGGTCTCTGCTGGATCGAAATCCTCGTCATGACCATACTTCAAAATCGCTTCAAAAACATTCTTAATACTCGACACTGTTTTAAGCTCCTTATCTTTCATTGTTTTGGAATCTAATTGGAGCAAACCCAATTTTGCTCCACATGTTGTTCGGTCTTGAGTTGCAAACCCAATTGGTTTGTCGTTCAACTCTCTGTGCTGTTAACACTTTGATGTTAACGCTGTGCTATCAAATTGATCCGCTTTTCTCAGGCAAAACGAACCATTGTTAGTTTGTTTCAGTTGTTCGATCTTTGCCGTTTAGTAAAACCGTCGGCGAATTCACCACTCGACAACTCTTTGCATAACATCGAACCAGCGATTGTGCTTGGAGCAGCCTTAAATCGTCCAAACGAGGATGGAGCCCTATTTGGAACGTTTCAGTCAATACAACTCGTTCACCGCTAAAAGTCAGCGCTGATATTCAATGCTTTACCTTCTTCAGTGTGCTTTGAACCATTTACGTCAACGATCACTCCATGCGATACGTTTCGTAAATTCCTATGATTCCGAATCCTCGGCAAAAGTTCCAACATCGAGAAAGATGATTCGGCGGGGTTTGCGGATGGACTTAACCATCGACAAACTGGTTTCTTCTGAGCCCAATTGGGAAGAAACGTCTATGAAAACGCACCTTCCAGGTTTTTAACTGCCTTAGTGCTACATGTCATTTCTTGCGAAACGTCATCCTACACACGCCCGACAATCAACCTAATCTTGCTCAGCGCACGTCCACATACTAGGGAGCTGTCAATCCCCCAAGTACCAGGTCCTATCGATTATTTCAGGTTGGGAGCCAAAGTCAAGAAAATGTTAAGTATTTGCGAGGTTTCTTCCTGAGTCTTGTTGCCGCATCGCTCGATTGGCTAAAGCGGTACGGTTAGCCAACTTAGGAGCTCTCCATCGCTAAACGGAGCCCCTCACTTTGAGAGCCCAAGAGGGTTGCTAAAAGGGTCTTGCTAAGGCTGGATGGATTTGCCTAGATGGCGTCTAGTGGGGGTTAAGTTTGCGTTAATTTGGCGACTCAAATGCATGCAATCGAATTTGGGGCTTCCGCACTATTCGCTACGCCAGCGTCTGGTAGCATCTACCTTCAGCTAAGCCAAATTTCTGATCGTTTGTGCACTCAGAGGTCTGTCAAAAAAGTCTATGTGGATTCAGAAAAAAATTCTTCTCCCTGAATTCCCTCGCGGGTGCCATTTGGTGACCCAGGCAATTGTTCGCGAGTTGCCTGAGCTTAAAGATATCCGAATCGGCATGCTGCATCTCTTTCTGCAGCACACATCGGCGTCGTTAGCCATTAATGAAAACGCTGACCCTGATGTTCGTGTCGATATGGAGACCGCCCTCAATCGCGTTGTGCCAGAAGCTCAACGTTTTGTGCATACGATCGAAGGGCCAGATGATATGCCCGCTCATGTGAAGTCGGCCTTATTGGGCGTCTCGCTGTCGGTTCCCATTTCCAACGGACAGTTGGCATTTGGAACTTGGCAAGGCATTTACCTCTGCGAACATCGCAATCACGGTGGAAGACGTGCGGTAATCGCCACGATGCAGGGGGCACAATAATGGCGCTGAAGTCGCTAGTCCCACAAAACCGGCGTTAGAGTGATGAAGCCGCCGATGACTCCCGCTAGAGCACATAGGAAAACCAACAAAGCCATAAACTTCCACGGTCTCAGAATGAAACGGAGATAAAACGCGCATGCGACCGTTTGGGCAACGATCCATGCCAGAAACGTTCCTAAGACCATTACGCCCATTTCTCTAGGGATAAGCATCAAACAGCCCATCTCCAGCAGTGAGACCAAAGTTAACGCAACAAATAATTTGGGAATGGGCTTTGTTCTCAAACGGTAGGGTTCGTCCATTCGCATCACCCCAAATGCAGTGGCTGAAATTGCGATGAATAAAAGGAGGAACGCGATGAACGAGCCCCAGCGGAACATCATCGGAGTCGCGACCCACCAATGACCGTGTTGGAAACTCAAAAAAATTACCGCTTGATTTCCCACCGTTATGACGCTGAAAATCGCCATAAAGAAGAGGAAGATGAAACCGCTGCTCACTTCATTCCCATATTCGTTGCGCAAGGATTCGGCCTGAAGTGGATCATTCACTGTTATTGTCTCCCTTGAGCTCTGCGAACGTCTGAGCACCGAAGGACCTCAGGCTGTGCCCTGTTTATCCTACACATCTTCTGCCGTATCAAAATCAGCTTATAAAATCACTCGTTAGCTGCGGTTCGTTTAACCCGTAGCTGGAGCGCAGCGGAGGCTAGGTGGACTGGAGAAAGTCTCCAATCCCCGAAAACGCTCTCAAAAAAGATGTGTAGGATAAGCAGGGCTGTGCCCATTTACGAATCGTTGAAAAGTGTTCTTGTTTCATCTGTAGTAAAACGAACGAAATCCGGCAGAGATGAATCCTAAGCCCACCACCAACATGACAACACCTGCACCCGTTAAGCGAACAGATTTGTTCATGAAGCCAACCACAGTCAACGCTCCGAGCAACGCGACGATTCCTCCCAGCAAGAGCATCATCAGCGAACCCCATAGTGGTGTCGGAGCGGGAACCTGTTCCTTGCATTGTCGACACTGGTAATCTTTGGCAAAAGCGAAACCCGCTTCGGGTTTCACTCGGTTGAACAGCCGGCAACCACAGTTCTGACAAACGAATTCAGGTTTGGATTCCGCCGTAGATTCAGAACTTGGTGTGTACGGATTGGGGGTGGTCATAATAAAGGCTCTACTCAAAGTAAACTTCAAAACTTAATCCGTTGCGTCGTCACTCGATTTCGACTCCATTTCCAGAAGTATCGCTTCAACCTGTTCTAAGCTCATTCCTGGAAACATTGGGCTGAAAATCTCTGCACAGCGGGCTCGTTCTTCCTTGGGGGTTAGCAATCGCGACTTGAGTTCGACCTCACGAACGTGGTCTTTTACGAAAGCTCCAATTCCCTCTTCGTTTCCTGTTTCGTTCCAAATCTCTGCAACAAGAAAGAAGTCTTGGACGGCCCAAGTTAGCTTCGTACTGCTGGCCAAATCTTTGCGACTCATCGGTTCCCCAAGTCGCTTCCAATGCATCTCGATTGGATCGCCGATCGAGATGTCGCACATTTTTCCCTGAAAATCAGAGCCATTGGACTGGATCTCGATGACAAGCTCATCTTTGTATTTGATGGTTAAACCATGTTGGGTGTAGTGTTGAATATCCTCGCCAAACTCGCTCCGTCCTGACTTCGGAGCGCCAAGGTGTTTTTCGACCTCGATCCGGTGTGATCTCAGAAAAAACGGTAATGTGGTTTCATTCGAATTCATGTGGACGATACCTCGTTCGCAGAAAAGAACTTGATGCCTTGCGAAAAGCGGGACATGGTTGGTTATTCTCGAATCCATCGAACGCCAGAGTGCGTCCATCGAGAGTTTTGGATTAAGCTAATCCTCTCCTCGATTTGATCAGTCTCGGACAAGATTGCATTTCCACATGGTTCCGACGTACCGTGAGGGTAGATCGATAATCGCAGAAAATAAATGGCGGCGTCCGGTTGCTTCCATTCCAGTGCGATATCACTCAATGCCAGGCAGGCTTCATGGCGTATTTCGTCTGGGGGCCTGTTAAGCGGCCCATCTAATTTCGGATCAGGTGCCAACAGGATAATAAACAAAGGGAGGATGGCGAGTTTTTCCTTCTTACGTTTTATTAGGCTGGTTTTAAGATTGTTTAGCGCCAGGAAACCGATGTCAGTGTTCCAGTGCTTACAAAAAGTATGGAACCACTTTCGCTGGGCCTCGACTTCTCTGCCGCCAAACCATTGATCGTTGCTGTTCTTTAAAGATTGATGGGCTTCGTTCCATTCGCGTGGCGATTGTAGTAGATCACTCAGTTCTTGCATGCGCTGGGAAGATACGGAGATTGAGGATGTTTGCCCGTTCGTATTGCCAAACATGCGGAACAAGGCATCTCCGTGGGTTATGTCTTTCTCGATCGTAAGGTCGGGGTTGCGAATGATCCTGGAGATTTCTAACGGCGGGATGCCATGTCCCGAGGCGAACGCGGAAACAGCCAAAATGGTGACGAAAGCTGGAGAAAGGATCTTGATAATCGCATTCATTGGCGCATTATGCCTGTTTGCTAGGTGATCAACGAAGGCCCTTATCAATGTCGCTGCGCTCGGCGATCTAGCACAGTATAGGGGTGGGATTGAAGGCTTAGTTTGTTTTCGCCCCCAATAGACTTTTTGTAAGCGGACCACCTTCTATAAGCAAGTCGCCTAATGCGTCCTGGATGTGTTTGTCTCGAACAATAATTTCATTTGGCATTTCGATGGCAGCAAACACGGCAGATTTCCTGAGTAGCTCACGAATGAACGCAGCGCTTACTCCTTCAATCTTTTTGATGACATCCTCAGGTCGCTTTACTTCTAGTTTTAGGCCATGAGAATACAAATCGAAGAGCCGCCGGCGACAATCTGCATCAGGTAATGGAATTTCGATCGCTTGGTCAACACGTCCAGGTCGCGCAGCTAGTGCATGTTCCAGCACATCGGGACGATTGGTAGTGAGGACAAAAAGAATATCTGCATCATTGGAAAGACCATCCATTTGATTCAAAAGCTCAAAAAGAACCGCATTGGCATCGACCACTTGCGTTTCTCGCTGTGCTCCAATGAGGTCGACATCTTCCAGGATGACCGTCGATGGTTCAAGAATTCTGGCCATCTTGCAGGCCGTCTCAATTGATCCAAAGCTAGTTGCAGTTAAAAGAAAAACGGTGCGACCGGGCATCCGCGATGCTAGATACATCGCGGTGAATGTTTTGCCAGTTCCTGGAGGACCGTGCAAGAGAATACCACGTTTTAAGTGCCGACCTGCCGCAGCCAAACGATTCGAATTTTCGCTGAACCCGATGGTTTGTCGTTCAATGCGTTTTAGGACTTCGTCAGGTAATATCACCTGTGAGCGATCAATGGTCGGCAAATTTTGAAACTTAATCGAGGTGTTGCCATAGCAATCCCTACTTGGCGAAATGACCTGACCCCGCAAAACGGTTCCGTATCGAACTAACTTGGCAAGATGGTGGCCGAGCAACTCGGCGATTTGTTTTGTAGCGGCCATCACTTCCACATAAACCAAGTTCGAACGATGAGGTTTGTCGGTAAGCAGCAACGCAACCGCTTGATCGTTATAGCGAAAGAGAAACAAGCCGCGTTTCACACACGATAGCCGGTCATCATTCGAAATGGGTTCATCGACATACTCAATGGGCCCTAGCTGAATCCATTTCCCCAGCTTGGGTTGCGCGATCTTAGCTAGTGAAACCAAGGTATAGTCCTCTGCACTGACAATCCCGTGAAGTTCGACATCGGAACCAGTGGACTTAACAAGATCTTCGATCGCTACATGGAGATTCGCACGTTGATAAATCTCATAACTTTGTTCGATAATAGGGTAGAATGCTGGATTCGTACCAAAATGTTTAGTGAGGATTTTGTGAAGTTTGGACATGTTGCTCGTCGCCAAGGATGGATCATCCATTTATTTCAGCGACAAATTTAGCATTGGTGCGATTACATAAGCAAGAAAAATATCCGATGCTTCACGGTTCGTCATATTCAAAGCTTTTGCTAACGTGCAATTGCTTGGTGTTGCGGCTCAATGTGTTTCTGCACGCCAGATTAGTGAGTTGTTCGACGAGCTGTCGTCGTGCTAAGTGAGTCGGGCATTGATCTTTAGAACGGTAGCCCAATTCCTGGTGGTCACATTCCGACCTGCCTTACCGATTAAGGCTGCGGCAAGTTTGCTTTGTAGAATGCCACTTGGGGAGTAAAGATACGCAGCAGTCGCTGTCAACTTAAATTCTTCGGACACTTGAGGTAGCGGAAGGAGTTGAGCGAGTTCAGCAATCGAGGCGTCGGTTTGTGCAAATGCCACTAAAAATTTTGAGTGGTCGGTTTCTGGGACCTGTAAAGGATTGTGGTCGACAATGGCTTGAAACTGCGCTGCTGTTTTGACGACGACAGGTGTGGTGACCTCAAATTGTTCGTTCAAAATTCTCGATATCGCAGTGACATGTTTGGCGATGTTTCGCTCCGTGCTATTGAAAACGGCGTTTCCGCTGTTGAGCAAAGTTAAGACATCACAGCAATCAATCTCTTCAAGGGCTTTTTTGAAAAGTGCCATCGGGACGCGGTTACCCTTGCCAACATTCACGCCACGCAACAAAACGACAAATCGATTCGCTTTCGCCGTTTTTGTTGAGTGAGTTTTCATTAATCGTAATTTTCGTTATTGAAGTCTTCGTCGAACTTTTCTGTTCCCTCAAATCCCAACGCTTTCAGTTTCGCGAAATATTCGGAGTAGTCAATTTCTTTCTCCGGATCCCAAAGGTCAACATCAAAGATAGTTTCGGCCATCCAACCGCACCATCGAGGTGGGGCGGGCCATTTGCGGAAATAATCCACACGTTCCTCAAACGACTTATTGGATTGTTTCCACCATGTCCAAAACACCATGATATAGGATTCGCCATCACCCATTCTCCAACCCATGCTCAATGGATGTGAATTGGGGGAGTAAATCCATGGTGGTGGAAAATCGCCATGTTCGGCGAATGCTTTGGTGAGATACTTTTCCATCCACGGTTCGTACATCTCGGTTCGACCTATTAAGGCTCTCCGTTGGCCAGCCGCGCCGCGATGGCGGCTTCGATTTCGCGAGTTAAGTCCAGCGGTAAAGGAGCCCGTAATGCAGCCGCTGATTCAATGATCTGCTCGGGCCGTTTGGCTCCTACCAAACAGCTGGTCATGCCTGGTCGTTCCAAGGACCAGCGTACGACTAATTGTGCCACCGACCAACCGAGTTGCGTGGCGAGACGACGCAATACGTCAACAAAGTCTTGGTTGATGTCCCATTGATGCGACTGATACATCGGATAAGTTCTGCGGCGATCGTTAGCGTCCAGTTGCGTTGTGCGTTCTATTTTCCCCGCAAACAACCCTTTCATGAGCACCCAAAAACTGATGATCGAAATTTGATTGGCGGTGCACCAATCAACGAGTTCTCGATAAGTGTTGGGCTGCAACATATTGAATGGGATTTGTACGGCAGCGATCGGGCAAATGGAATGGAATAGTTGGCATTCCGCTAGAGTTGCATTGGATATTCCCGCATATCGTATTAACCCCATTTCACGCAACCGCTGCAACGCTTCAGCTGATTCGCGCAAGTCCGTGTTTGGATCGGGTTGGTGCAGATATTGCAAGTCGATGACTGATGTGCCAAGACGTTCCAAAGAGCGACGGGTTTGATCGATTAAGCGTTCACCTCGACCATCGACCACGCGTTGGCCGTTCGAGTCATAGTGTGTCCCCACTTTGCTGCAGAGTACATACTTGTCACGTGGCACATTCGTCAAAGCTTCCTTGAGAACTTTATCGCTGCGTCCATCTGCACCGTAGCTGAAAGCAGTGTCCAGCAAATTGATTCCATGTTCCAGGGCTGTGCGAATCGTGCGAACGCTTTGACTATCTTCGACGCCCAAGCTCGTAACGCCTGCGAACGGCCAACACCCCAAACCCACGGCGGAAACGTTAAGGCCGGTGCTACCGAGTGGTTTTAGGGTTGAGTCGGGCATGGTTAACCTTTTCGCTCAGGCGGTTTTGCGTTATGCGGGGCGGCCACCTGGAGCTGGTGTGCCAGGCGCTGGAGGACCGCCAGGACGACCTTGCGGGCGAGGATAGAGGCAGCAATCTACAGGGCAAACATCATGGCTAGGTCCATAGGTTCCGAGCGCAGGTCTTACATCAGCCAATTCCATTCGCTCTACGATTAACTCACGAATCATTTGGATGAACTTGGGGTGAGTCCCAACGGCTCGTGCTCGTGAAAAAGGGATTCCCAATTCGGAACAGCGATCGGCTGCTTCGACATCAAGATCGTAAAGTACTTCCAGGTGATCGGAGACAAAGCCCAATGGAACAATAACCGCGGCGCTGATCTCGCCCGCCTGATGCAATTCGTCCAATCGATCTCGGATGTCAGGTTCTAGCCAAGGTTGTTGCGGTGGGCCACTGCGGCTTTGATACACTAATTCCCAAGGAGTATTGCCCAGCGATTCGCTTACTAATCGAGCTGCTTCACGCAGTTGGCGTTCATAGCGACTGTTCTCGGCCATCGAAATCGGAATACTGTGAGCCGTGAAAAGTATCTTGAGTTTCGAACGGGCGTCACTCGGAATCGCCTCGATGGCTGCTCGAGTTAATTCCGTCTGGGCTTCGATGAAGAGCGGGTGGTTATAGGGCATGCGAACCTTGTTGACTTCCGGTGCGCCTTCACCCACTTCCGCTTGAGCAGCAGAAATGTTCTCTCGATATTGTCGACAACCCGAGTAGCAACTGAAGACGGAAGTAAAAAAGGCGATCGCGCGTTTGACTCCAGCCTCTTTCATTTCTTGGAGCGCATCGGTGAAGTAGGGCGACCAATTTCGATTGCCCCAGTAAACCTTCAAATGAGGGCCATGTTCGGCGAGTTCTTTTTCCAGTGCCGAAATGATCTGTCGGTTTTGTTCGTTAATAGGGCTGGCGCCGCCGAAGTGATAGTAATGTTCGGCCACTTCGAGCATTCGTTCTCTCGGTACATTTTTTCCCCGCAAGACGTTTTCCAAAAACGGAATAACATCTTCCTTCTTTTCGGGGCCACCAAATGAGACAAAAAGAATTGCGTCGTACGACTCAGCCATTATCCAACTTCCCCATCAAGGTTTACTGCTTGGCACGTGAAAGTGTAGCGAGGAGGGAATCGATTTTGTATGTGTAGGAAAGAAGGGGCAAGTAAAGGGAGTGGCCGATCAGTGCGGTCATAATCAGAGTGGCCATAAAAAAAGCCCACTCATTGCTGAGTGGGCTTTCGCGATGACCCCGACGGGAGTCGAACCCGTGTTACCGCCGTGAAAGGGCGATGTCCTAGGCCACTAGACGACGGGGCCTTGTATGACAATTCGTTACCAATGAAGACGTCAGAGGAAACTCTGGTGAGTTATCGACTTTAGTTGGCTACTGCTTTAGCAATAGATTGCTTCGGCGAGCCCTCATTTGCAACTGCATTACAGAATAACGCATTTCCAAAATGACTCAAGGTCATTTGCGCTTCCCAAAAATGAGAACTTCGAAGGAATCGAAGAAACGCTACACAATTCTCAAAGCAGAGATTAAAAAGCAGAGAATCGTTATGACTTGAACCACAATGGCTTCTGTAAAGCATCACTGTAATAGCGAGACTTTTTAGTGCCAAAGTGCAATTTGGTCAAGGCGTAAGAAGCAGCAGAATGTGAAAGAAATTCACCAGAATCGCAAACAACAGCGGAACGCTTATGGACGTTCTTCGTCAGTTTCGTTTTCGGTAGTTTCAACTTTCGCATCACCGTTCTGGCTGCGTTGAATTGCCTCGTAAACTTCGCGACGATGTACGGGTACCTCTCGAGGTGCTTCGACCCCAAGACGAACTTTGTCGCCACGAATTTCTACGACAACAATCGTGATTTCGTCATTAATGACGATACTTTCGTTCTTTTTGCGGGACAGTACTAACATAATTCCCTTCCTTTGGCACAATTAAACGCCGGCGGCCTTTCCTGCTGCCCTCGCATCAACTCGGGGCTTCTGGCTAGTCAATTCAATCTGCGGACTAAAACTTCGACTTCAAAACCTGGAATCCCTGTCCACTCTGAGTTAAGGATGTAACCCCAGTAAGAATGCAAGGTTTTCAGATTAAGTGGACTCGTTTCGTCCAAATTAGTTCGTTCAGAACTTCCCAACCGCACAACCTGCGAAGATAATTCTGACCGAATTTAACGTAATCGAGTGCTAATCCTTAGATTTACTGTACGTGCAATCCCCCCCAAGTCAAGAAATCTCTATTGTCAAGTAGCGATTTTGTTCACGGTTTGGGTCGGATTATCCGACACAAAATCGCGCAGGTACACCCTTGCGAGGGGTTTTTCGGGCTGGAGTCAAGCATGAAGCAAGAAATCACGTCCCAGGATGGCAAAAATCAGCCCAAATCGACCGCTGGATTGTGGGGGATTTTTTTTCTGATTTTTTGTGTTTTTTTTGTCTACGCGGCCGAAGCAGTCCCCGCCGTCAACGAGTCGCACTACTTACTGAAGGCCTACGTTACCTACCATGCGGGGCCACTCACTGAGGATATCTTTCTTGGGTCGGCGGATACCCATTGGCTTTTCTTTCGCATCGCTGGCCTGCTTACTCTTTTTTGTTCGCTCGAAACGACAGCTTGGATTCTTCGAATTGTCGGCTGGGCTTTGTTAGCGTACGGTTGGTTGAAGCTGGTCCAACGGTCGGGACTCCCTCTGATCCTAGCTCCTTTTTTAGCCGCCGCCTGGTTGTGCGGTTTGCATTATGGACAACTCTCGGGCGAGTGGGTGGTCGGTGGAATTGAAGCCAAGGTGATCGCCTATGCCTTTTTGTTTATTGGTTGGAGTTATCTCTTCACCGACAAATCGTATTGGGTCTGGCCATGGTTGGGGGCCTCCTCCGCATTTCATGTTTTAGTGGGAGGGTGGGCTGTTATCGCAACCGCTCTGGCTCTGATGCTCATCGGGCGACAAGATGTACGTCGAGAGTTCCGTCAACATTTGTTGTTCTTGTTCATCGGTGGAGCCCTATCCTTGCCTGGCCTAGTTCCCGCGCTCCAAACCACCGTCGGAGTTACGGCAGCAGAAAACTCCGCAGCTGCGGAGATCTATGTCTATCAACGCATTCCACACCATTTGTGCTTTAGCAAGTTCTCCGAAAAACGTCGCACCGCGTTTTTGATTCCACTGGTGGGATACATTCTGGTGGCCACATGGTTCTTCGCCCAGCGAACACTGAAACTCGATTCCACGAAATCGCCGAACAGCGACGACCAGCGAATGGTAGCAGAGGGTACAAGTGAATGTCGGAAGCATGCCAAAATTTGGTTAGCTCTGGGGGCGGCGACTTTGTTATTGGCTCTGATGGGAATTGTGATTGAACAATATGGACTTCAAGGGGAAGCAATGGGTTGGGCAAGTGCTTCTCTCACGGCCGCGAAGTTGTTGAAGTTCTATTGGTTTCGGTTGATTGACCCTGTAGTTCCCATGTCGGCACTCTTCGCGCTAACGTTGCTCGCGCATAGCCACCGAGCGATTTTGACTCAGCGCGATGCATCGCCGGCTCAAAATGGATGGTCGGTTGCCTTGTGGGTTGGACTCATCGCGTTGGGTGGCTTCGTGCTTAAAGATCGTTTTCAGCAATTGACGCAAAGTTCGATGGCAGAAGCCGATTATCGCTCTTTGCCAGTTCGCGACAAATCGCCCGAAGAACGCCAGGTGATTTACCAGGATTGGTTGAGTGTTTGCCAATGGGTTAAGGCCAACACGTCTGACGAAGGTTTGTGGTTGACGCCGCGACACCAGCAAACCTTCAAGTGGTACACGCACCGAACTGAATTGGCTTGTTGGAAAGACATTCCGCAAGATTCTAAGAACATGCTCGAATGGTGGAACCGCCTGCAGGAAGCGTACCAGAAAGATGAAAATGGCGAATGGAAAGAATGGACGACAGAGCGACTCCACGAATTGAAGAAGATGTATGGGATTCGTTATGTCTTGGTTGATCGTCGAATCCAAGAGGAACCGCCACTCCTGCCGTTGGTCTATCCGCTGAACGACGAATGGAATGAAACCTATGCCATTTTTGAGATTGTTCCATGAGCTTGGCTTCAAACGATTTTAGTCAGCAAGGGCTTGTCTGTTTGCGCGAGCAACTTGCATGCTCAAAGTTACCTGGCCGAATGTCGCAGCGACTTTATAGCCCCGACTGGGCGTATGGCAGGCACTTCGGGCCGATCATGGAAGAGCACTATGCGGCTGCTGTTGTTATCTGCTTAGTCCCCACATCGTCCGGGTGGATTCTGCCGCTGACAAAACGTCCTGCCACGCTGCCCGATCATCCGGGACAGATATCATTGCCTGGGGGAAGAATTGAACCGGGTGAAAGTATCGAACAAGCCGCACTGCGTGAACTCAATGAAGAATTGGGCGTTCAGGTTGAACCCAATTGTATTATCGGGCGTCTTTCTCCCTTGTATGTTTACTCCAGTCGACATCATGTCACACCTGTGGTTGCTCTGTGTGAAGAACAACCGGTTTGGCAGCCCTCCGCAGAAGAAGTCGAGCGAGTCTTGGAGGTGCCTCTCGATGCGCTGGCCGATTTGGCTGCTCCCAAACGAGAGCAGATGTTGCGTGGAAATGTAAAGCTGAGTTTTCCAGCGTGGCACTTTCAAGGTGAAGTGGTTTGGGGGGCAACGGCCATGATCCTTAACGAATTCCGTTGGTTGTTAAGCACCGCTAGGGCCGGTGTTTGAAAATCGACACTCACGGTATATTACTAACCACATTCACTGCCAGGGTTTCTTGGTCTCCGTCAGAATAGTTGAGGTTGAAAATGATCCAAGTCGGCATCATCGGTGCATCAGGTTACACGGCTGTTGAAGCAATTAAACTCTTGCTTCGTCACCCGCAAGCCCAAGTGAGCGTGACCACAAGTCGCCAAGGTGCAGGTGGTTCGATTGCCGATCTGCATCCACAATTGACGGGACGTTTGCGCTGTACGGTTGAGGATCTTGGTCCTCAACAAATTGCCGAGCGATGTGATGTCGCTTTTTGTTGTCTACCGCATGGCACTTCAGCTCAATTTGTGATGCAACTGCAGGAAGCTGGAGTTAAGACGATCGATTTATCGGCTGATTATCGCTTGGGAACTCCCGAGCTTTATCATCGTTGGTATGGCGAGGAACATCCCGATCCGCGTCGCTTGGGAAATGTTCCTTATGGACTCCCTGAGCTTTTTGTCGAACAAATTCAATCATCGTCATTGATTGCGAACCCTGGTTGTTATCCCACGTCAGCGATTGTGCCTCTTGCTCCGTTGATTAAGGAAGGGCTCATTGAGCTTGAACAGATCATCGTTGATTCCAAGAGTGGTGTAAGCGGCGCGGGGCGAACCCCGAAGCAAGGTAATTTGTACTATGAATGCAACGAAACATTCTCTGCCTACAGCGTAGGCAACCATCGCCATCAACCTGAGATTGTCGATATCTTGGAGCGCTTTACGGGCAAACCGTGCCAAGTGGTATTCACGCCGCATCTCGTTCCAATGGATCGAGGTATTCTGTCGACCATTTATGTGAAGCCGCGCACAGGTGTTACGACGAATCAAATTCGAGACTGTTTGCAAAGTTTTTATGATAAGCAACCATTCGTGCGTGTGGTAAGTCATCTTCCATCGACAAAGTTTGTCGCTCACACCAACTACGTCGATATCGCGGTTCGCGAAAACGGGCCGTACGTCATTTTGCTCTCCGCACTGGATAACTTAATCAAGGGTGCCTCCGGGGCCGCCGTTCAGAATATGAACGTCATGTTTGGGTTAAATCCAGCGACCGGTTTGCTCGATCGCGATGATGTCTGAGGTTAAAGTTCTTTCTTCAATTGGAAGTTATTCATGGAATTGCCACTAGGATTTCGCTTCGCTGGTGTTTCTGCAGGAATCAAGAAGAAACCAAATACCAAAGATGTCACGCTCATTGTTGGTGCAGGACCTCTTGTGGCGGCTGGCGTTTATACCACCAATCAAGTGGTGGCTGCGCCCGTCGTATTAGACCGAGGTCGTACGCCTTCGAAGTCGTTGCGGGCTGTCGTCGTAAACAGTGGGTGCGCGAACGCCTGCACCGGAACACGCGGTATGGACGACGCCGTTCGCATGACCGAGTTGGTCAGTAAGTATGTGGCCTGCGGTGAAAAAGTGGAGCCCGAACAAGTGCTCGTAATGAGTACGGGTGTAATTGGACGATTTCTGCCGATGGAAAAAATCGAAGCGGGTATCAGCGCTGCCGCTGGTCAACTTCGCGAGGGTAGCGATAGTTTTTTGGATGCAGCCGATGGCATCATGACGACGGATGCGTTTCGCAAAGTGATCGATCGCAAAGTCGAGATTGGCGGAAAGACAATACGAATTGCCGGTATGGCTAAAGGTGCTGGCATGATTGGGCCCAACATGGCCACCATGCTGGCTTGTATTTTGACCGATGCACCTTTGAAGCCAGAGCAGGCCCAGCGGTTGTTGCGCCGCGCGGTCGATCGTTCCTTTAATTGTATCAGCGTAGAAGGGCACACCAGTACGAATGATACATTGCTGTTGTTGAGCAGTGGGGCAGCCGGAGGTGAATCGCTTAGTGCGGACGAAGAAGCTGCCTTTTCGAAAGAGCTCAATGACACATGCATCGCTTTGGCTGTGCAGATTCCTGATGATGGCGAAGGCGCTACCCACCTCATTGAAATCGATATTCAAGGTGCGCCGAGCGACGCAGCGGCCCACAAAATCGCCTCGACGGTTGCAGCCAGCAATCTCGTGAAGACAGCGATTTTCGGAGCCGATCCCAACTGGGGACGCATTGTGTCTGCTGCCGGGTACGCTGGTGTTCCCATCGAGACTCGCGTTTTGCGGTTGGTCGTCAACGGTTACCTTTTGTTCGATCGCGGGGAACCGACAAGTTTTGACGAGCAAGAAGTGAGTTCGGCCATGCGTTCCAATCGCAAAACATCGATTCAATTGCAAGTCGGTTACGGCCCCGGTGACTGTCGCTATTGGACCAGTGACCTCAACGAAGCCTATGTTCGCTTCAATTCCGACTATACGACTTAGTGGGACTTTGAGGGGTTATCGAGACGCCCCAAACAGCATTACGAATAGAGGTAATGGCTTAGATGAAAGGCTAACAATAGCGTTGAAAAGCCTCTTGACGCAGTACATTCGCTGCAATCGTTAAAGGCCGCCCCCTACTTCAGTCGTAGAAAACAAAAATTCAAGAATCAGTGAAGCCCGGCCAGTATGCCGCAAACTGCAATCTAAGGTTAGGTATCGATGCGTCGGTTACCCCAAGGCCGACGCATTCGCTTTCTCACCCCCCGTGCCAGGCGTGTCTGTTCGAATTATGTTCGAGTGGACACGCCTTTTTTTGTTTTCTATCCGATCTTCAAAACGCCCTGGCTGTCGCCAAAACTGTCGGTCTTTACTCCCATCTGAGTCAGCATCCACAGATAGAGATTGCAAAGCGGAGTTTCTTTGGAAAACTTAGTGTGGGTGGCCTGCTTAATGCGTCCCGCTGCGGTTCCGCAAAACAGAATCGGCAAATCGTCATGGTTATGTCGGTCACCATCCGAAATGCCACTGCCATAGATCAACATGCAATTGTCCAACAGCGTCCGCTCGCCTTCTTGGACTGCATCCAATTTGGCCAGCAAATAAGCAAGTTTCGACATGTGGTATCGATTGATCTTGGCAATTTTTTCTTGTTTTTCAGGACTCTTGCCATGATGCGATAACTCATGATGGCCTTCCGAAATCTCAACCTGCGTATACGCACGATTGCTACCTTCATTGGCAAACATAAAGGAGACAACCCGCGTACTGTCGGTCTGCAAAGCCAAGGTGTAAAGGTCGAGCATCAATTTGCAATGCTCATCCAGTTCTTTGGGGACACCGGCGGGACGAGCGTAATCGACACGATCACCGTCGGTCTTCACCACTAAGTCTGCGCGGCCCAAGCGGTTTTCGACTTCGCGAACGGAGTACATATACTCGTCGAGTTTGCGTTGATCCGATTGCCCAAGCGATCGTTTCAATCCATTGGCTTCTTCGAGCACGGAATCCAAGATCGATTTGCGATAACGCTGTGCATTGTCCTTGATATCCTCGGCTTTGCCATTGCTGGGGTTGCTACCAAAAAGACGATCGAACAACGCAGCTGGATTGTTTTCTTTTGCTAAGGGGCTCGTGGAATTTCGCCACGACAAGTTCGAGGAATAGGCACACGAATAACCGCTGTCGCAACTTCCCGATTGCGCACTCCCTTCAAGTCCGAGTTCTAAACTGGCGAAGCGGGTTTCGCCACCGACTTGCTGAGCGGCCAATTGATCGACGCTGATACCATTCTGGATGTCAGCTCCGTCGGTCTTACGCGGATGGGCACCGGTCAAGAACGCGGCCCCGCTGCGAGCATGATCGCCGCCACCATCGCCATGGGCTCTGGCACCATCCAACGTTAAACCCGTGAGCACACTCACCTTTTTGCGAAAAGGTGCCAGCACCTCGAGTGTTTTGGTCAATTGATAATTTGGGCCTTCTTCGTTAGGTGTCCAATCGGGCATGTGCTTGCCGTTGGGAACATAAAAGAACCCCATCCGCAGTTTTCCATTAGGAGCCATCGACATGGCGCTTCGCGCATGTGGCGCCATTGCTTCGAGCAACGGTAATGCCAAACAAACGCCGGAGGCTCTCAACAAGGTTCGTCGCGAAATTCTCTGGGCACTCATTCTCGGCTTCCTATCTTCTGAAACGCATCGCTACGAATGATCTCGAAAATCATTGTAGAGAAGCGGTAGTCCGATTGCTTTAGTTGTTGTTCAATTTTCTCAACGGTGCACAGATCGTAGTAGTCGAGCCCGCGACCGATCGAATAAGTCAAGGTCTTTTCGATAAGGCAACGCACGAAACGATCTTGGTACTTGTCCTTGAGTAGTTTCCGAAGTGCAACTGCACCATCGACCTTTATGCCGCCCGGGAGTTCACCACTTGCATCAATCGGATCGTTGCCATCTTTGACTCTCCATCGTCCGACTGCATCAAAATTCTCAAGAGCAAAGCCCAGAGGATCCATCAATTGATGGCACGCAGCACAGGCTGGATCAGCCCGGTGTTGTTCCATTCTTTGTCGCAACGTGCCCGTGAGCTCCCCTTTTTCTTTTAACTCTGGGACACCCGGAGGCGCAGCGGGGGGAGGTGTGCCCAACAAACTATCCAAGACAAACTTGCCGCGTTTGACCGGACTGGTTCGAGTAGGATTGCTCGTCACAGCGAGGATGCTTGCCTGAGTCAGCAAGCCACCGCGCACTGTTCCTGCCAACGAGACGCGACGGAACTGTTCGCCTTCAACACCCGATATGCCGTAAAACTCGGCTAATGATTGGTTCAAATAGGTATAATCGGAATCGAGCAAATTCAAAACGCTTTCATCGTTACGCATCACCGAAGCAAAGAAAGTAAATGTCTCGCGCTTCATCGCGTTGCGCATCGCATCGTTAAATTGCGGGAATTGTTGTTTGCTGGGTTGGAATTCATCCAGCTTTCTTAATTGAAGCCACTGCCCCACAAAGTTCTCGACAAATTGATTAGCGCGGCGATCTTTGAGCATTCGTTCGACTTGGCCACGCAAGATCGTTGGATCGCTAAGTTGTTTTTTTGCCGCCAATCGAAAGAGCTCGTCATCGGGCATTGTGCTCCACAGGAAATACGAAATACGAGTGGCAATTTCAAATTCATCTAATTCCGCGTACTTGGTTGAGCCAACTGCGGGCCGTTGCTTTTCGATGCGGAACAAGAACTGTGGAGAGAGCAGTAAGCCCTGCAGTACGATTTGGATAGAGGCTTCGAACGCTTCGCCATCGGCTTGGACTTGTTGGGCAATACCGACCCAGCGGTCCACTTCTTCTTGGGTGGCAGGACGTCGAAAAGCTCGATTGACGAGTCGTTGTATTACTTTGCGAGTGACCTCTTCCGAATCGGCTTCGCCCGTTGGAGTCTGCGAAATCAATTTCTTATGAGATTCGGGGAGTTGTGATTCGTGAATTTTGGTTCCCGCTTTTTCACCTTCGAGTTTCACATGTTCGACCATGAGATTGCGGTCCAACTTGTTGCCATTGCCGTTGTCTTGGTAGAAGTCGTTGAGAAATTCGATTCCAATTTTGCGGCGGCCCGATTTGAGACGCACCGTCACCACATAATCTTTCGGTTCACCACGCTTGTTGGGAATCGAAATCGTTTTCATTTGTTTCCCATCGATGACAACGGCCGCTTTCACGGGCTCGTCCCCAGCTTGATCACCGCTGGCCGTGATCGTCAATTTGTAGGAACCAGGCCAAGGGATTTGTTCTTGAGCGTACGCTTCGCCTGCACTGCTGAGCGAAGCAAAGTTACCGGTAGCTCGTCCCCCTTTGTCGATCTTTAATTGGGAACCAGTCCACTCGCTCGTGTGTTTCTTGCCTGGTGGTGGAACAACGATCGCTGCTTTGGAAATTTCTTCTGCCGCTTCGATGTACTTTTCAAGTAATATCGGTGGAAGGGTCAATACGTCACCGATGTTGTCAAAACCATAGCCGACGTCATCGCCAGGAAATTCGAATGCCTTGGGATATTCGACTCCCGTAAGATCGCGGACGGTGTTGGCATATTCAAAGCGATTCAAACGACGAACGGTGACTTTTCCCGGATTAGGGTCTTTCACACAATTCACCGCGTTGGTCGCAGCTTGAATGAATTCTAGGATCTTTACTTTTTCGGTGGCGGGGATGGGCTCGCTTTGCGCAGGTGGCATAATGCCCGCTTCAATTTGCTGACTGATCTTGAGCCAAGCTTTTCGGCCTTGCAGGATTTGGCTGGGCGATTCAAATTTTTCCAACCGGATTCCGGCCTGTGCATCATCGCCCGTATGACAATCGCCGCAGTATTGGTTTAGCAAAGGTTGAACGACTTGCCATTGTTTGTCCAGCTCGGGATCTTCTCCACTGAGCGGCGAGTGAGTTGCTCCAAACAACAGAGTGGTAAAACATGTAACCACCCGGACGAAATAAGATCTGTTTGGAAATTGCATGCGGAAATCGTTGCTTCGGCCAAAGAACTCAAAAACCAATGACTTTCTCCGTTCGAATGGGAAGTGTCTTTCGCAAACGGAGATGCGTTGCCGCTACACTATTGTATTCTAGCGTGGCAAATTACGCAAAATCGAGCCAAATATCGATGCATAAACTGGAGGAAGTCGTCCATGAGTGATGAAGTTTTGGGAGCCACATTTCGTTCGAAAAAGTGCGTACCCTGCGAGGGCGGGGTTGATGCCTGCTCGATCGAACAAGCTCGTGATTGGATGCGTGGGCTGAAGGATTGGACGTTGGATTCGTCGGGAAAGAAAATATCCAAAACGTGGAAGCTAAAGAACTTTGTCGAATGCTTAGCGAAAGTGAACGCGATTGGTGCGTTGGCTGAGGAAGAAGCTCATCATCCCGATGTGCATATCGAAAACTACCGCATGTTGCGAGTAGAAATTTGGACGCACGCTATCGATGGCTTGAGCGAGAATGATTTCATCCTCGCTGCGAAGATTGACGCAAGTTTTCAGTGATTCAGTGATTTAGTGGTTCAGTTTTCAGTGATTCAGTTTTCAGTGATTCAGTTTTCAGTGATTCAGTTTAGAAGCGGAATCGCTGAGCATTTTTCACTAATCGCTAATCCAAAAAGACTGAATCACTGAACACTGAAAACTGAACACTATTACTTATATTCCGCTTGGAAGAACTCTTTGCTCTTGTCCACGGTTGGCTTGATGGTTCGCGATCCTTCTTTCCAGTTGGCTGGGCAAACTTCGCCATTGGTTTCGAAGAATTGTAGGGCCTTAACCATTCGCAGAGCTTCTTCAACGCTGCGGCCGAGAGGCAGGTCATTCACTACTTGATGACGAACAACGCCGGCTTTGTCGATCAAGAACAAGCCGCGAAGAGCCACCGCATCGTTCACCAAAACGTCGTAACTGCGAGCGATCGACTTGTTCAAGTCGGCAACCAAAGGATATTCGATTTGACCTAGACCACCTTGATTGCGTGGCAGATTGCGCCATGCCAAGTGGCTGAAGTGACTGTCGACGGACACACCCAAGAGTTGAACTCCAAGAGCTTCAAACGACTTTGCTGCGTCGGAGAACGCGATGATTTCCGTTGGGCAAACAAAGGTGAAGTCGAGTGGGTAGAAGAACAAGACAACATACTTGCCACGATAGTCTGCCAAGCTGATTTCTTTGAAACTCCCGTCGGCCATTACGGCTGTGGCTTTGAAGTCAGGAGCAGGCTTTTGTACAAGCACGGACATGTTTAGTCTCCTCGAAAATTATTGAATCTAACGTTGAACGTTGGCAATTTTTTGAACACGACGAACCGATGCCACGATCATCGGGTATTATCAACTTTTGTCAACCTATGAAGAAGGGGACGGAGCCCCAATCGCGGGCCGAAATTCCAGAGGATTTGCTATGTCCGATACCGCAGGGGCTGAGCCCGAACGCAGTGAAAATCCCGCAAAGCTTCCCCCGCCATTACAGATGGGGGCTGATAGCCACACAACGCTTCTTCAACTGCGAACTGTGGTAGCTACGTTTGTTCATGAGCGAAATTGGGAGCAGTTTCATAACCCCAAGAATCTGGGTATGTCTCTAGCGATCGAAACCGCTGAGCTCATGGAGCATTTTCAGTGGCGGACCTTGGAGGAATCTGCGAATGTCGTTCATCAACCGGGTGAACGCGAGAAAATTGCAGAAGAGGTGTCCGATTGCTTGGCTTATATCCTGGCATTGGCCAATGTGATGCAGCTCGATTTGTCGCAAGCACTGGTCGCGAAGATGGAAAAGAACGCGCAGAAATATCCCATCGACCAAGCTGCTGGTCGATGGGAAAGACCAACTCAATAACTTACTTTAATTCGCTGTGCCATTGTCGGATGGCGCTTTCCAAGAAGTTGATTCCCGGCAACATTTGAGCCGTATTAACTTTCTTGGGCAAATCGTCGGCGGTATGGATTAGCGCTAGGATTTTGGGGCGGACGGTGCGATCGCCACCGAACATCTTTTCGAGTTCATCTACTTCATCTGGAGGTAGCAACGAATACGAGACCGCATCAATCTTTTCTGCCAGAAATGACAAGTGATCGCTGGGTGGATAGGCTTCAGCGAAGTCAAATGTCAATGAGAAATTGGGATCCACCTTTTCAGACGCTTTCACCAAAGGATGATCTGCTTTGGGTGAGTAAAGCCATAGTTCATCGCCGTAAGCGAAGACGTCCATGTTGATCATCAAGAATGGCTTTTCCTTGAGACTCTTCGCATAAGCTGCGGAACCCCATAGTCCGTTCTCTTCGAGGTCAAAGAAGACGGCGGTAACTCGCAAGTTATCGAGTGGCTTCTGACGAATGCGATGAATCAACTCGATCAATGTCGCACAGCCAGCACCATTATCGACGGCACCTTGGCCACGTTCAACGCGATCTAAATGGGCTCCGATCACCAACCATTTGGGCAAGGTCGTACCATCAGTTGGAGCAGCGACGTTACCTTCACCTTGGATATCCACTACCAAGTTCTTCCCTGCGGCTTGGCCTTTCTTGAACTCCTCGATGCGATACTTGATTCCATTGTCATCGAGAACTTCACTAAGCAGGGCCACTCGTTCTTGTTTGTTGGCGCGGCAGAGTTTTTCAATGGTGGCCGAGATTGATTGTTCGGTACCAAAAGCAGGCTTCGCCTCCTGTGCAAGAGCGGGGGACGCGCTTGCTAATGCAAAACCGAGACCTGCAGCACACGACACAAAATAGCCAAATTTCATCCAGCCATTTTTCATTGAAATTTCCTTCCTAAATGCGCTGGTGGTGAAAAAGCTTATTGTTCCTTAGGTTTTTCACCGATGACCAGCTCTTTGTCGACTTCCAAACTCTTATCCAGCAACTCAGTATAGCGACTGTCGGAGATGCCGATGCGAACTTTGATGGCCCGCAAAAAATCTCCATCCTGATACCAGACATAACGTTCGGAACGTTTTTGATTGGCATCAAATTTCTCGCTCGCCGATTGATTGCTGGCGACATTATCTTCGGAGCGTTCTTCGGATACGCCGTCGAGAATCGCGCGATCGTCGGGATGGACTTGGGCGCGTTCGGGATAAAACCGCAGCGCAGCGTTCGGTATCTTGATAACGTCCGCTTTCTTTTCAATTTGAAACGACAGGTTCGCAGTCATACCAGGGAGCAGTTTCAAGCTCTCGTTCGGGGTTTGGACCACAACCGGATAGGTGACAACGTTCTGTTCGGTAGTGCTGGCCAAACGAACTTGTTCGATCTTGCCGTTTTCAAAAATCTCATTTGGATAGGCATCGACAGTGAAGCGTACGGGTTGACCTTCGTCTTTCGCTTTACGAATCAGTCCGATATCGGCTTCATCGACCGAAGCAAAGATATTGACTTTCTTATCAAGGTCAGGGGCGATCACGAACAGTTCCGGAGTTTGGAATTGGGATGCCAGTGTTTGTCCTTGATCGACCTTGCGATCGATGATGATGCCGTCGACCGGAGCCAGAATTTTGGTATAGCCCATGTTGGTCAACGAGTTTTCAAGGTTCGCTCGCGCTTGTTCCACATTCGTTTGGGCCACCGAGAGTTCTGCCTGCTGAGCGGCTTTGGTGAATACGATCTCGTCAAGTTCTGTTTCTGAGATAAATTCGCTGTTGATTTTCTGCAGATCGGAGGCACGCTTTTCCGAGTTGATCGCTTGTTGTAAACGGGCTTGAGCTCGTTCTACTTCGGCTTCGCGTGTTTTGAGGATGGCGCGATCGCGAAGCACGGCTGAATCGTAAAGTTTGGGATCAATCTCAGCTAGGATTTGGTCCTTCTTCACGGGATCGTTGAAGTCCACATGAAGTTTTTGAACAGGTCCCGAAACGACCGAGCCGATAGAAACCTTCTGTACAGGTTGCACTTCACCGGTGGCATTTACGACGAGGGTTATGTCGCCGCGGGTGACTTTTTGGGAACGGTACTGAATCTTGGTCCGTTCGCGCCAGTATTTAACCGCCGGGTTATAACCGGCAACGCCGATCCCAACCATGACGCTCAGAACGATAAGCCACTTGATAAGAGATCGCATCTTTACCCGACCAATGGATGAAAAAAATTCCGAGTTACCACAAACCCAGTCTATTTACACCCGATTGAAATAGAAAGTTTCAGAGATTGCGATTTACCAACAAACTGCCGCTGTACCCCAGGCCAAACCTGAGCCAAATCCGCTCAGGAGCAATTTATCGCCACGTTGAATTCGGCCTTCTTTAACCGCTTCATCGAGAGCTAGGGGAATGCTGGCGGCAGAGGTGTTGCCATATCGATCGACGTTGATCAACAAGCGGTCCCGTTCAAATTCAAAATCTTCGACCGCTGAATCGATGATACGCAAATTGGCTTGATGCAGGATAACGCATTGGAGTTCTTTCGGTTTCCAGCCTGCGAACCCCAGCACATCGATGGTGCTATCTTCGATCACGCGGACGGCCCATTTGAAGACGGTGCGTCCATCCATGGTCAGATATTGACGTCCATGGGTGAGGCTCTCTGCTGAAAGTGGCTCACGGCTGCCGCCACCTGGAATGCAAAGAGCTGAAGCACCCACACCTTCAGCTCCTAATGTGTATGCAGTTAGACCTTGTTCCTCATGGTCACCCGGTTGGATCAAGACCGCGCCAGCTCCATCTCCGAAGAGTGGAAAGGTTTTAATGTCGGCTGGGTTTACAGTGCGGCTCATCACTTCAGCCCCAATGACCAAGGCATTCCGGGCTGTTCCACATTTGACGAACTGCGCTGCTGTTACAAGCGCGTACATGAAGCCAGCACACGCTGCATTGACATCCATAGCTGGGCAGACGCAACCCAAGCGATTTTGCACGATACATGCGGTCGATGGGGTTAGTTGGTCCGGCGTGATAGTAGCGACGATAATCAAATCAACGTCTTGAGTCGTGATACCTGCTTGAGCCAAGCAATCGTGCGCGGCAGCAACAGCGAGGTCACTCGTCGCCACATGACTTTCAGCGTACCGGCGTTGTTTAATTCCCGTGCGTTGAACAATCCAATCGCTGTCGCATCCTAAGGCTGCCAATTCTTCATTGGGAACAATTCGTTCGGGAACATAGCTCCCGGTTGCCGCAATTTTGATACCGGTCAATTTATTGAGACGACTGCGGCCTGACGGTTTATAATTCTGAAGTCTTTGACGGACGGATTCGCTTTTAGGAGGATCGCCGGGATTGCGGGTAGGTTTAGCGGCGACTTTCAGTCCGTGCGGAGCATTTACCACCGAGGTAGCTTGGTTGGTTGGATTGCTGCCGTTACCTGGCTGCGAAACCGATGTCTCGGGTTTGGAAGAGGAGCTTGGGGGATTTGCCATGCCAGTCCTTCCGCTGGGGTTCGGTTCGTTAGACGACGGTACGACAGAGGTGGGGACTGTGGCCAAATCATGATCCTCTATTAACTTACTCGCCCAGAAACGGTTTCGAGCGACGTTCTAACGGGTTAGTATACAGGAAAAGGGGGAGCGTCCGACAGGCTCAACCGTAGGAAAAATTTAGTGGACATGTGTTGTGTTTCTCGCTTCAGCAGTGGCTTATGCCTGGCCCATCTGTTTCGAAAACACAAATCCATATCGGGGAATCGAATTGCTACGCCGCACCAAGCGAGTCGATTCCGGATTTAGTCCCTATTGCCGATTCGAACTCAATAAAGGTGACGAGGTTATTTGTGGGAAAACTGTTATGGGGAGCCCGATTCCTGATGCGGAAATCGCATCGATGGGGGGCTTTGATCGTAGCGGCTCCGTTCTTGATTGTGTTGATCACGGGCCTAATTCTACAATTGAAAAAAGAATGGCATTTCGTGCAACCTCCCACGAAAAAAGGAACACCGCTCGCCTTAGATGTTTCGTTCGCCACTATTTTGTCCAGCAGCCAAACCGTACCTGAAGCAAATATCCAAACTTGGGAAGACATCGAGCGTTTGGATGTGCGTCCGGACAAAGGCATCATTAAAGTTCAGGCCAAGAATTATTACGAGATTCAATTGGATTCCAGCGACGGTAAGGTACTGCAAGTGGCCTATCGCAACTCCGATTGGCTCGAAGCGATGCACGATGGATCGTGGTTTCACGAACAAGCCAAGCTTTGGATATTTCTCCCCTCGGCGGTCATCGTCCTAACGCTCTGGATTTCAGGGATCTATTTGTTCTTTCTCCCTTGGTCCGTGAAGCTAGGGAAAAAAACAAAGAAAGCGATAGAGACCTGAATTGTGGGGCCCTGAATTCGAAGACCTAACTCCGTTCTAGGTCCTTTCGTCGCATTGGGCGGCAATTCGTTTCAGTATGCGTACCGGTTCGGCTACAATAAACACTCGGGCTCCCTCAAAACGAGCTCCGACCAAGTCTCGGCTGTAGCCTCGGTTCCCCTTCGTAAGTCCTACCGTTCCTCCCTCCGTTAGAGTCTACTCGATGCGCGTTCAAAATCTTGCTGTAACGCTTGCGCTCCATTTCGTTTTGACGGCAACAAGTTTGGTATGCTTGTCGCCTGCGATGGGGCAAGAAGTGGCCGAAGTGCCACCCGAACACGCCGCACAAATGAAAGCGGCTGCAGATCTATTTCGCGATAAGGTGGAGGCGATTCTCAGAGAGCGTTGTCTCGATTGTCACGGCGGTTCAAAGCTCGAAGGTGATTTTGATATCACATCGCGTGAGGCACTTCTAGCGAGTGGGCTGGTCGATTTGAAAGATGTTGCCAGCAGTCACTTATTGGCGGTGGTGCGTCATGATTCCGATCCACATATGCCGAAAGATGGTGAGAAGTTATCGGATTCAGAGATCGCCGCTTTTCAGAAATGGCTCGAACTAGGAGCTGCCTATTCAAAGCCATTGGTTGAGTCTAAGCCAGGTAACTCTAGCAAGCCATCGGCGATATCTGACAAAGATCGAGAGTTTTGGGCTTATCTCCCTTTGCGTTCCGTCGAACCACCCGCATTGAACCCGCGAATGTCGAAGGAAGAGCATTGGGTTCGAACACCCATCGATCGATTCGTGCTCAATAAACTGATTGACCTAAAGATCGTTCCCAATACGATGGCCGATCGACGACGACTGATTCGCCGAGCTTACTTTGACCTCATCGGATTTCCACCATCGCCGCAAGAAGTGGATGCATTTGTTGCGGATCCCGATCCACAAGCTTATGAAAAACTGTTGGATCGATTGTTGCAATCGCCCCAATATGGAGAGCGTTGGGCGCGGCATTGGATGGACATCGCGCGATTCGCAGAGTCGCATGGCTATGAACAAGACTATGATCGCCCCACCGCATATCACTATCGCGACTTTCTAATTCGCGCGTTGAACGAAGATCTTCCCTACAATGATTTTGTGCGATGGCAAATCGCAGGTGATGAGCTAGATCCCAATAATCCGTTGGCCGCAATGGCAACGGGCTTCTTGGGCGGAGGAGCCTTTCCAACCCAATTGACCGAAGCTGAATTTGAGACATCGCGCTACGATGAACTCGATGACATGATCAACACGTTGGGCACATCGGTCCTGGGATTATCTGTGGGTTGTGCGCGGTGTCATTCCCATAAATTCGATCCCATACCAGGAAGCGACTATTATCGACTCGCGGCCAATTTTTCATCCGCGATTCGCTCGGAAATGGAACTCGACTTAGATCCGAAGCAGTCCGAGCAATGGAAGTTGGAGCATCAACAAGCGATCGAAGTAGCCGAAGCCAAGTTAGCGGTTTATGAGAAAGATAAGCTTCCCGAGGCGATTCAGAATTGGTTAGCTAATTGGAATCCCGGGGATCAGGAATCGCTTGGGCCTTGGCGTGGCGGTGGAGTCACGCGTATTGATACAGCCGCTGGTACCAAGTTTGTTTTGCAAGAAGATGGCTCTTGGTTTGCAGAAGGACCTGCTCCTCCGAAGGAGACCTACACTGTCGTATGTCAATTGTTGCCAGGCGAGTGGAAGTCATTGCGACTGGAGACACTTTCGGATAAGCGTCTTCCCAACCATGGGCCAGGACGCGCTGGCAATGGTAACTTTGCATTGGGCGATATCTTCGTTCAAACCCAAGGAGATGCAGGGCAAGAACAAACGTTGCGGTTTGCAAAAGCGGTTGCCACACACCAGCAAAATGGTGATTCGCTTTCCGTAGCTGCTTCTATCGACACCGATGGTGTTTCTGGATGGGCCGTTGATCAAGGTGGCATTGGTAAAGATCAAGCAGCCATTTTTGAACTTGCCACTCCTTTGAAGATAAGCGAGCCCACTGAAGTGCGCGTTGTGTTGGTGCTCAACCATCCCAATCCCGCTCATTCACCTGGCCGCATTCGTTTAGCTTGGAGTTCCCAAAGCGATCTACCTGCTGCTGTGGGCAAAG
The DNA here is from genome assembly GCA_017303505.1 of Planctomycetota bacterium. GTDB lineage: Bacteria > Planctomycetota > Planctomycetia > Pirellulales > Pirellulaceae > JAFLCP01. The sequence continues at coordinate 34,611 of JAFLCP010000008.1, forward strand.
AGGAAGTCGATCCAACTGCTATCGCGGCGTTAACGGCACTCAAGCAAAACTGGTCCACGGATTCTGCGGAGTATCGCGTGGCCAAAACCTGGTTGACGACGCAACTCGCCGATTATCGCGCGTTGAAAGAGGATGTCGCGAAGATTCGGGCCCAGGGGCCTCGCACCGCTAAGCAAAAAGTATTGGTCACTACGGAAGGCTTACCGCATCTGCCGCATCACGCAGACGATCGTGGTTTCCCTCATTTTTACACGATCACTTACGAGTTGATTCGTGGAGACGTACATCAACGTAAAGGTGAGGCGAGTGCTGGATTCTTGAAGATCTTGATGCGCAACGGCAAGACCGAAGACCATTGGAAAATTCAACCACCTCAAGGTTGGACTAGAACTTCATTCCGTCGGGCGGCCTTGGCCAATTGGATTACCGACGTTGAAAATGGGGCAGGGAATTTGGCGGCGCGCGTCATCGTTAATCGTCTCTGGCAACATCATTTTGGAAAAGGACTGGTTGCCACTTCGAGCGATTTCGGTCGGCAAGGTGATTTGCCCACACATCCTGAGTTGTTGGAGTGGTTGGCTAACGATTTGGTTCAAAACGGCTGGAAGCTCAAGCGCTTGCATAAGCTTATGATGACTAGTGCGGTGTACATGCAAGCCAGTGAAACAAGCCAGTCCTTGGTTGTTGGTGAAGAAGCACGCACTGCGGGCGTTATGCTGGATCGAGCGACGGTTGACCGGGAGAATCGATTCTTGTGGAAGTTCCCGGTTCGAAGATTGGAAGCAGAAGCGATTCGAGACACGCTGTTGAGTGTAGCGGGTGTCTTGGAATTGCAATCCTATGGTCCTGGTACGCTTGATTCTAATATGCGACGTCGCAGCATCTATTTCTTTATCAAGCGAAGTCAGTTGATTCCCATGATGGTTTTGTTTGATTGGCCCGAGCATCAGGTCGGCATCGGTAATCGATCGGTAACGACCATCGCACCACAAGCTTTGGCCTTTATGAATAGCCCGCAGGCTCGCCAATATGCGACCGAGTTTGCAAAACGTTTAGGGGATGTCGGAGATCGCGAAAAAGTAGGTGGCGCGTATCGCATCGCATTTGGACGACAACCTCTCGAGCACGAACTAGAAATTGGCGAGCGATTTATTCGTGAGCAAACTGCAATGTACGAATCGCAAGGAAATCGCGATGCGCACGCTATTGCCACAATCGATTTTTGTCAGGCCGTTATGTCGATGAATGAATTGATCTACGTGGATTAAGGTGAAGGTTGTTATGCAAAGCGCGAATCCAAACACTCATGACAAAAGGCTTAATGCAATGACTTCATCGATGTGGACTCGAAGAGAGTGGCTCGGAAAGACCGGTTGCGGAATGGGGTTGTTGGCACTTGCCAATATGTTGGTCGAAGATAGATCTTTATTGAGTAGCGAAGCGAACGACGCCAGCAAACTCGATCCGATGTTAGCTAAGCCGGCGCATTTTCCGGCTAAGGCCAAGCATGTCATCTGGATCTTCGTCAACGGAGGTCCAAGCCAAGTGGATACTTGGGACTACAAGCCGGGCCTTGAAAAATGGAACGGGAAATCGATCAAGGAATTTGATAAGAGCTTTGATAACACGACCGGTTTTTTCAAAGATGCGGTCGGTGGCCTTATGCCGAGCCCGTTCAAGTTTCAGCCGCAAGGTGAATGTGGAAAGATGGTGTCTGAGATCTTTCCGAACTTAGGCAAACATGTGGATAAGATGGCCTTCATTCATTCGGGTTATACCGAATCGAATAACCACTCCCCTGCCCTGTTCGCGATGAATACTGGGTTTGCGCGAATGGGATTCCCGTGTGTTGGCTCGTGGGTGACCTATGGGTTGGGGAGCGAGAGTCGTAACTTGCCGGGGTTTGTGGTGATGAGCGATCCGAAGGGGCGAGGTTTGCCGAAGGGGCATGCGGCCAATTGGAGCTCAGGATTCTTGCCCGGCGTTTTTCAAGGAACGCATCTCAAGCCGTCGGGACCTGCTATCGATAATTTGCAGATGCCTGCCGGAATGACCGCGCAGGGGCAGCGGCAGCAATTGGATTTACTAAAGCAAATGAATCAAACGTTTTTGGAGCGCCAGGTTGCTGAAGGTGAGTTAACGGCCCGCATCGAGAGTTTTGAATTAGCTTACCGGATGCAAGTCGCAGCGCCCGAAGCGTTGGACATCACGTTGGAATCGGCGGAAACTTTGGCAATGTATGGTGTTGATAAACCGGAGTGTGATCATTTCGCCAGACAATGCTTGACGGCCCGTAGATTGGTGGAACGCGGCGTTCGGTTCGTGCAAATCTATTCCGGCGGCATGGAGAACCAGCGATCGTGGGATGGACATTCGGATATCAAGGGGAACCATTCGCAGTTCGCCGGTGAGACAGATCAACCGGTAGCTGCTCTGTTGCAAGACCTCGCACAGCGAGGCTTGCTGGAAGAGACATTAGTGATCTGGTGCGGTGAGTTCGGACGATTGCCGGTGGCTCAAATTTCCGATAAGCCTGGTCGCGATCATAATCCGCATTGTTTTACAGCGTGGCTAGCGGGAGGTGGGGTAAAGGGTGGTACAAGTTACGGGGAGTCCGACGAAGTGGGCTATAAAGCAGCTGTGGATAAGGTCCATATCAATGATCTTCATGCCACGATTCTGCACCTGTTGGGGATGGATCATCTCAAGTTGACATTCCGCTATAACGGTCGTGATTTCCGCTTGACGGACGTTGGTGGAAAGGTCATTCAGCCGATTTTGGCATAGTCTAAAGTTTCTTGAAGTTAGCTGCTTTTCCCCCCGCTGCCGATGGTTTAAACTCTCCGTTCCCATAGCTGTATCCCTCCTTTTCCTGGCGTGAACGCAATGACTAGTGTCGTCCGAATGCAATTGTCGCTGATGATGTTTCTCCAGTTCTTTGTTTGGGGAGCATTCTTTGTTCCGATGGGGGCATACTTAGGTGTCATTTTCAAAGATAAGGAAGGCTTGAATTCCATTATCGGAAACGCCTATGCCACACAAACTTGGGCTGCGATTTTCGCTCCGATTATTGTTGGCTTCGTGTGCGATCGGCTATTCAACAAAGAGAAGGTCAACGGCGTATTGCAGATTCTCGGTGGTGCGATCTTGTGGTGGTGTTCAACGATCACCGATTCGCCCGGTATGTTTTTCTGGGCCATGTTGGCTTTCTTTATTGCCTACATGCCAACCCTTGCTTTGGTGAATGCGATCACCTTTCAGAACGTTAAATCGATCGAAGATGATTTTCCACAGATTCGCTTGTGGGGAACCATCGGTTGGATTGCGGCTGGTTTGGTAGTCTCTGAATCTCTTTTCGGTATTGCACCATTCCCCGTTTTGCCTGGAATCGAAAATGCAGGAGCAACCGCATTACCACTTCGACTATCGGCCGTGGTTGCAGTTATTTACGGCTTGTATAGCTTCACACTCCCCGCATCGCCTCCGCAAGGCCGTGGTGAACCGATCAGCCTCTTCAAGATTCTTGGGCTAGATGCCTTGTTGCTATTCAAGAACCCATCCTATTTCGTTTTTGCACTCTGCTCGTTCTTGATCTGTATTCCTTTGGCTTTCTACTACGCACGAACCTACGAATTTGTCAGCGCTATGGCCTTCAAAGATCGTTCTGCTGGTGTGATGGCCCTGGGGCAGGTGAGTGAAATCTTTTTCATGGCAGCTGTGCCATTCTTCCTCAAACGCTTGGGCGTAAAGAAGATGTTGCTCGTCGGTATGTTGGCGTGGGCACTTCGTTATGGATTATTCGGCTTGATGCCATCTGCTCCTGCCATGCTCGTATTGGGCATCGTATTACACGGTATTTGCTATGACTTCTTCTTTGTAACCGGTCAGCTTTATACCGACCGCGTTGCGCCAAAAGAAATTCGAACCAGTGCTCAAGCATTCTTGGGGTTATTGACCTACGGTGCTGGTATGTTGGTTGGCAACTATATTTTGGGATGGTGGGGCGACAAGATTGGTCTTGACCCAACTAGTCAAGAAGGCTGGGTTGCAGACGCCACTCAATTCTGGTTGTTGCCTGCGGGACTTGCAGCTGGAGTCTCTGTTTTGTTCTTCCTCACATTCTGGGATAAGAGCGAAGCAGCCAGTGCGAAATCGGATTCCTAAGCTGAGTGGTATAACCAGGCGACGCTAAATGTCGCAAAACACGATTCAAAAAAAGAGCGGGTTGAATCCAAAGGATCCAACCCGCTCTTTCGCTTTTTGCCAAGCTTTGGAATAGACTCTAAATCGTTGCTCGCAACCGTTAGTTCGATTAACGGTAGCTGCTGCCCGCTCCTGCTTCTAAGCTAGGGACGTAAGGAACCGAAGGAAGATTCGTTAAGGGGGCGGTACCTTGCACTGTCGGTGCTGTGCCAGTTGCGTTTGGCTGATAACCTGCAGGCTGCGCTTGACCCGTTGCAACTCCGGTTGTTCCGGCAGGTGCCATGTTGCCGAAGTTCCGCACGCCTTGGTAAACGTTGTTCGCTGTTTGATAAGCGTTATAAGTTTGTTGAACCGCTTGCGCTCCGCCTAGCTTGGTCAATAAGTCGCGAGCAGGCTGCATGTTGGGGTCTTGTTGCAAAGCAGTCGTCAAGTGTTGTTGTGCACCCTGGATTTGATTGCGTTGTACAAGCAACAACGCCATGTTGTAGTTGGCAGAAGCAGGTGTATTCACCTTCTGCAATGTTTCCATGGCTTTATCAGCTTTACCGGTATCCAATTGAACGGAAGCTAAGTTGCTGTGGTATTTCGATTCGGTGGGGCGAATAGCAATCGCCTGTTCCAGCTTCTGACAGGCTTGGTCTGCTTGCCCACTGCGTGCATAGAGCATGCCCAAGTCGCTGTATAGTTGAGCGTCGTTGGGTGAAGCCGCGATAGCTTTTTGATAATAGTCAGCCGCTGAAGCATGATTGTTTTGGCGATCATGTAGTCTGGCAACGCTGGCCAACGCTGGAGCATTGGCTGGAGCGATCTTGAGAGCCTTCTCATAGTTCTCCATCGCGTCTCCGAACTTGCCCGCACCTTCGCACACTTGGCCATACGCCACGTAAACTTCAGGGCCAATCGACTCAACCTTGGTGCTTAATGCTGTGGGGTCCTGTTTGCCAGCTTCTGCGGTGGCAGCAGCGGCGGTCCCCGAAAACATCCCAGTAATGGCTGAGGTGGTTTTGGACATCGCACTGCTAGCAGTCGCTGTCATGGTGTTCCACTGTCCCGTCACGCCACGCGATGTGTCTGAGAGATTGCTGGTCGTTGCTCCCATTGCATCCGCTTTAGGGGCTGCGGCGGTGGACCAGGGAAGCCAGCTCTTGGCACCTGAAGTTGTACTGCAACCCACCGAAGCTAGACCAATGGATACAACGGCCGCTAAGCGACCAACTGGCGATAGGACAGACATGGAGCGCACCTCCTTGGACGATATTGTGGACAGCCCAAAATACATATTTCGGCTATCTCTTCATCGTACCGCCCAAGGCGTTAGCTTCAGAATATTCGGAATAACCCGACCATATTCTCAAGTGCTAGCATTCCATTAAGGTGTAGCACCACCACTGCCAGAGGAAGCTGAACCCGCATTGGGGTTAGACAAACCACTGAAAGCTGGCAAACGTGGATCGGGAATGCTGTTGATCAAAGCCCGAGAAATTGCGTTCTGGTAATTGCCTGGTGACAAGTTTGGAACGATATCGGTCACATAAACGCCAGTCGGTGGAGCGCCGGGCGATAACTCTGCAGCGACCTTTTGAACTTCGGCAAGTCGAGCGGCTGTCTTCTCTTGCGTATCCGACTTGAGGATAAAGACCACGCGACGATGCTGAGGAGCTTGCGTCAAAATCCATTGAACTTGACGTCGGCCAGCAACCGTGAGCGTGTTGGTGGTTGGGTCGAACAATGGATCACTGATCGTGTTATAGGCACGCCAGCCATTGTTCTTCATCACTTCAAATGGAGCGTTGACCGCTGCCGTGTCCATTCCGCGAAAGGGATGGGGCCATTGGTTGTTGCGATGATAATCGACATGAACGCAATGCCAAAACTCATTCCAGTCTGCCTGGGCTGGTACCGCTGGCACCAATAGGCAACCCGAAAACATTAGCCCTACAATCCATTTGGCAAATAGTGTTCGGCTCATTCTTTGCGTTCCTTCGCAATGGTCCGGTATCGAAACGTGCTCCTGCTCCACCACGAAATCGACTGCGACAGGGAGTTAAATTCAGAAACGCTGGAAGTGCCTGCAAAGTTTATGATTCAGTCGTGTTACCTATTCGGGTTAGGGCGAGTTTAACGGTTGCGGAGGTGGTGCGATTTGAATCGCTGTTCGGCGTAACTCGTCGGCTAATTGTATCAATCGGCCAGCTTGCTCACCCTGCCCAAGGCTTCGAATGAGTTCGGCTTGTGAGCGGATATCGCGAGCGTTTCTCAATAGCTGTTCGATCGACTGCCAGCGCATTTCCTCTGCCTGTTCCGGAGATAGCGGGCCATGATTGGAGCCAGGGCTGTGATTGGGAGGAAATCCATGATTAAGGCCTGGCATTGGCGCATCTCCCCATCCGGCACCTAGTAGTGGCTGGGATCCATGTGGAGGAACGCCATGACGCTCCGGATGGGCTGGATCCCGAAGCATCGGGCCACTCTTTTCAACTTCTTTGATGAATTCTTGGAAAAGGGGATCGGACCTATCAGGCTGTTGATTCGTGGTGGGCGGTAGCTTGTCCGCAGCGGGTGGTTGGGGCTGTACGGGAGCTTGAAACGCTGACCCGATGGAAATCCATACGGGGGCTAAAATGAACGACAATATTAAGATTAGGGAAGCGATTCGCATCTTATTCTCCGGCACATCCAAAATGTCTTTGGCTTAGAACTCCAACTCGATTTCGGCCTAGTAAAAATCCAGCTTTCACCTAGACTACCAAGGATGGGGAGTTTGGAGAAAGGGCGATTTTTCTAACAGCAACTTTGTGATAGCAACATCAAAAACCGAATGGCGTTGGATCGGTCCGCTCTGCGGATTGCTCGCTGCCGTCGGCTACACAGCCACTAATATCTGTTTGCGCAGCGTTACGAATATCGACTCCGCCTATGTGGCATTTATTCGTAGTATCCCCACCTTGTTGCTCGTTTTGCCTTTGTTGATGGTGCGAACTGCACAAGGACAGTCGTTGGTCGCGCCCAAGACGCATGTATTTTGGTTGGTGGTGACCGGTGTCTTCACTCAGATATTTGGCAATGTGCTATTTCAATGGAGCTTAGGCATCATTGGACTGGCACTCTCGGTTCCCTTGGTGTTTGGATCGATGATTATTGGGAGTGCTGTTATTGGTGCAGTTGTTCTCAAGGAGCCCATTCGCAAATCAACATCAGGAGCGATCATTTTGTTATTGGCTGCTGTCACGATATTGACAATCGGCGCTCAAAATGGAATTGGCCCAACCAAGCTTAATCCACAGCAAATGGGCTTAGTGACGTTGGCTGTTGTTGGCAACATGATTTCTGGGTTTGCCTACTCTGCTCTTGGAGCTGTGATGCGGCGGGGAATGAAAGCCGGAATGTCGACAGAAATGACCCTTTTGCTGCTGTCGCTTGTCGGCTTGATTTCGTTAGGAAGTTGGTCGCTGGTACGGGTTGGGCCTGACTATATGTTGCAGCTTTCAAGCGGCGATTATGGGAAGATGTTGGGGGCTGGAACCCTCAACGCCGTTTCCTTTTATTCTTTAGCGACTGCTTTGAAGCGGTTGAATGTAGTTTATGTGCACATCATCAACGCTTCACAAGCTGCGATGGCAGCATTGGCGGGTGTCTTGATATTCGCCGAGCCACTAACCGCGTATTTGGTCTTTGGTATCAGTTTGACCGCAATCGGATTAACGTTGCCGGCTTACAGCTCACTGTTTAGTGCTGGCGCGAAGAAGCCGAGCGCGCAAAATGTTGACGCACAAAACGTTGGCACACGAAATGGCGGGGGCTTGGATTCGATAGCGAATGATCCCCCGCAATTTCCGAAGTCTCCGAAAGCACCAGTGGTCATTCCTCTGGGCGACGTTCTCGTCGAAGAGTCTTCTTGAGCGAAGTGTTCGTCTGGAACTCATCCATCGAGTCTTCTAAAGCATCCAGCTTTTCATCGATCCATTGATCCAGACCGCTATGATCGACTCGATCCAAGCGACATTGCAGAATGATCCAGCTACCGCGGTCCAAAACTGGAGCTGCGGCTGGCGTGGGAGACCCGGAACGACTTGATGAATTTGTAGTATTCATCGCTCACCCCCCTCTGCAAGACTAAAGATTTGTGACAAGAACCGTAAAAGATGCCGACATTCAACCGAGATCCAATCTCCGGCCACTCTTTCTAGGTGTGCAAATGCTGTGCCTATATAGATTCAGACGCGCCGGAGATGCTATCAGTTCACTCTAATCGGGGGAAATCGTGCGGATTCGGGCCGAATTCTTGCATTCCCCTTAGGGCAGAAATCCATCCCGTTTTTGCCCAAATTCGCAACTTTGGGGAATCCGATTCGCTAGACCCAGCAAATCTGCCAACATGACAGGCAGAATCCGCGAGGGATCGCCTAAATTCCGAGCAAATTTGCCAGCAAATTTGGCACGCCATTTTGAGTGGTGGGGCCGAGTCATTGTGATGCCCAAGTTGTATTCAAATCGATGGCAAGATGCCTCAATTTGATTCCACCGCAAGCTGTGGAGGGTGAAAGTCGCCAAATATCGCCTGTTATCGATTGGTTTTGCTCAGCGGAGGCTGACAACTGCAATAAACGTTCCGCACTGCGAAATTGCGCATAATTTTCAGGTAACTAACTTGGAGGGCGGTTGACAGTATTGCTGTGGTTGGCGACTCTTTTAACTTACGACAAATGTGGGCCACGGCCCGCTCCCACCGTCTGGGTGTTGTCTTACGGTTAGCGTTTCAAAAAAGGAGAATCGGGGCATGCTCTGGAACTCAGAGGCCGACGAAGCTTGGTTCGAATTAATGCGAACGAATTCGCTAGCAGGGACAAACTCCGGCTCGATCGTATGTGGCAAAGCCCCGCGCCTCGCTATGGCGGGCCTTACGGGTCAGACCATTGTCGCCTCTTGGGGGGATGATGACGATCCTGAGGAAGAAGAGGGGGATGAACTGGACGGCAACGAAGATGGTCTCGAACAAGACGATGATCCCTTCGACGATTTCGACGAAGATGATTTCGATGACGACTTCGATGATGACTTCGAAGAAGAACTCGAAGATGAATACGATATTGAGCCCGACGACGACGGCCTCTCGGAAGATGAGGACGACGACTTAGAAGAAGATATTGACGGTGAGGTCGTCCCTGGGGAAGAACCCGATTTTGACGATTGAGGAAATTAGCATCCATGTTTAAAGCGGTTAGCACAGAGGTCCGGTTTCCAGACCTTGAGCAACGTGTTCTGCAGTTTTGGAAAGCTAACCGCGTTTATCAACGCACATTGGAACAGCGAAGTGGTGGACCTTCGTTTGTCTTTTACGAAGGCCCACCCACCGCCAACGGGATGCCCCACCCCGGTCATTGCTTGACTCGCGCAATCAAGGACCTCTTCCCACGCTACCGCACCATGCGCGGATACCACTGCCTTCGCAAAGCAGGTTGGGATACGCATGGACTTCCTGTTGAAGTGGAAGTTTGTAAAGAGCTTGGCATCCATGGCAAAGATGAAATCGAATCCTATGGCGTCGAGCCGTTTATCCAGCGTTGCCAACAAAGCGTATGGCGCTACATGCAACAATGGGAGCAACTTACGGAACGTCTTGGCTTCTGGATTGATCTCAATGAAGCATACGTTACCTATCACCAAAGCTATGTGGAAAGCGTTTGGTGGTCGCTAAAGAACTTATTTGATCGCGGTCTACTCTATCGCGGTTACAAGATTGTGTGGTGGTGGGCGCAAGGTGGGACTGCCCTCAGCAGCGGTGAAGTTGGTCAAGGCTATCGGCAAGTTGCTGATCCAAGCGTATATGTTCGATTCAATTTAGTGGATCAACCCAACACGAGCTTAATCGTGTGGACCACAACTCCTTGGACATTGCCGAGCAATCAATTTGCTGCGGTTCATCCCGATCTTACGTATGCGGTTTGCGATGACGGTAGCGGCAAGAAGTTGATCGTTGCTGAAGCATTGGTCGCGACCTTGGCTGAGAAAGCAAAACTAACTCTCCAGGTTGAAAAGACTATCCAAGGTATCGAGATGATCGGTTGGCGCTATCAGCCACCTTTTGATTATTATTCGAGCAAGCTCGGCTCGGCCCAAGGGACGTTGAAGTCCGGTGGAAAAGAGCATCTTTACTGGCGCGTGGTCGCTGCTGATTTTGTCACAACCGATAGCGGTACTGGCCTCGTGCATCTGGCGCCCGCGTTTGGTGAAGTCGACTTCGATGTGTTGATCAAACAGCAAGAACGTTTTGTCAGCGGCGAAGAGCCAAAATTGATTTGCGCTGTTGGCCCTGATGGTAAGTTCACAGCCGATGTGCCATCGCTCCAAGGCGTGTGGGTTAAGGACGCGGATAAAACGGTCACTCGCTCGCTCCGCGAAGCAGAACTGCTCTATCATCAAGAGCAATATTTGCATGACTATCCTTTCTGTTGGCGTGCCGATCAGGATCCACTGATTCAATATCCGCGCGAAAGTTGGTTCATCAAAACGACTGCGTTCCGCGACGCTATGTTGGCCAACAACAAACAAATCGGTTGGTTGCCAGATCATATTCGCGATGGTCGCTTCGGTAACTTCCTCGAAAGCAATGTCGACTGGGCATTGTCACGCGAGCGCTATTGGGGAACGCCGCTTCCAATCTGGGTTTGCGAAAAGACGGGCCAAATGGAAGCGCTGGGTAGTTACGAAGAATTGCTCAAGAAACCTGGTGTCGAGGGAACGGACGTTTGGCTCAAAGCCAAAGCCGCCAATCCCGAACTTGTCGACGACCTCAAGGTTCACAAACCCTATATCGACGCCATCACTTACTCATCGCCTTATGCTGCCGGCAGTCGAATGCGGCGCGTCAGCGAAGTAATCGACTGCTGGTACGACAGCGGTGCGATGCCGTTTGCCCAATGGGGTTATCCTCATCAAGGGAAAGAGCAATTTGCGAAACAATTCCCTGCCGATTTTATTTCGGAAGCCATCGACCAAACACGCGGTTGGTTCTATAGCCAATTGGCCATCAGCACGATGCTCTTCGGTGAGCAGGACACATCCGCTAATGCCCAGGCGAAGAGCGATGTGCCAGCACAAGCTTACCCGCATCCGTTTAGAAACTGCATCGTTCTCGGCTTGATGCTGGCCGAATGGTACGAAAGCAAAGATGGTAAACGCCGTTTCCTCACCGAAGATGAAGCCCGCAAAGAATGCGGTACGCAGTACGTCAGCAAGACAGGCAAGATGTCCAAGCAGCTGCGAAATTATCGCAGCCCGCAAGAGATTTTTGATAATCATGGTGCGGATGCTTTGCGTTGGTACTTCTTTGCAAATCAAGCACCTTGGAATTCGATCATCTATTCCGAGCGTGCAATTCGTGACAGCATCCCCGAATTCTTGTTGCGTCTCTGGAATGTGTTAAGCTTTTTCACCATTTACGGTGAGATCGACGGTTTCCGCGGACCTGGCGACATTGAGGGTAAGCTGGATCAGCTCAATGCCGATGAGTTGCAGCGTTCACCGCGCTATCGTCCAGTAGCCGAACGCGATGAACTCGACCGCTGGGTATTGTCAGAGCTGTCTTTGGCCAGTGAAGAAGTTGTACGCTGCATGGATGCGTACGATAACTATGGAGCATGCCAGCGTCTCATCGCCTTGGTGGACGGCTTAAGCAATTGGTATATTCGTCGTAGCCGCGAACGATTCTGGGCTGAAGATGTCAACGGCGTTGATAAGGTAGATGCGTACTGGACCGCTTATGAATGTTTGGTCACGATCACGAAATTGATCGCTCCGTTTGTTCCATTTACCGCCGAAGCCATTTGGCAAGAATTGATCCGTCCCGCTGCGGGCCGCGTTCGTGAAAGTGTTCATCTTTGCGATTATCCAACAGCGATCGCCGAATACCAAGATCGAGATTTGGCAGTTCAAATGGCGACCTTGCGTGAAATCGCATCGCTTGGCCGTTCCGCTCGTATGGATTCAAAGCTTAAGGTTCGCCAGCCGCTGTCGCGGGTCGAAGTTGTTTTGGCGGAGCATACGCATTTGGCGTGGCTGCAAAACCACGCCGCCATGTTGCGCGAAGAACTGAACGTTAAGTCGATCGAATATCCTGAACGCGCGGACGACTATGTGCAGTACACCGTTGTGCCAAACTTCCGACGATTGGGGCCACGCGTTGGACCACTGCTGCCGAAGGTAAAGGCAGCTTTAGGGGCCGCCAGTGGTGCTGCACTCTTGACTCAATTGCAGGAGACAGGCCAGGTTCGCTTACAATTAGACGCAACCGAAGTTGTCTTGGACCGCGAAGATATCGAAGTTCGTTTGCAAGCCAAACCAGGCTGGGCTGCCGCACAGGGTAAACAATGTGTGGTTGTGCTTAACACAGAGCTAACGCCAGAATTGATTCGCGAAGGTCTCGCCAAGGACCTGAACCGAGTGATCGGTGATATGCGCAAGAAGCAACAATGCAAATTCACCGATCGTATCCGTCTGGTGATGGTCGGTGACTTCGCTGAATTGGAGCAAATGCTGGCTGAACAGCAAGCATCGATCATGCAGGCCGCCTTGATCACGGAAATTGTCCGCACGGCCCCTGCTTCGGTAGCGTTAGAAAAAGTTGAGCTGGGCAACTACGAAGTCGAGATCGGAATCCAAGTCGTCAGCGACTAAACGCGAGCCTCTAAGAAAGTTCAACCGATGAGTAAGTTGCCGATCGTCGTCATGATTTCGGGCGGTGGTACAACGCTCCGCAATTTGCTGGAGTATCAACGGCGGGGTGAACTCGACGTTGAGTTTGTGGGTGTCATCAGTAATCGGAGTCAAGTTGCGGGCGTCGAGATCGCTCGCAACGCGAACATTCCACTCGGCATTTTTCCTCGCAAGAAATATGAATCGGACGAGGTCTATTCCCAAGTTGTCTTTGATCAAGTGCGGCAATGGGGCGCTGATTTGGTGGTCATGGGTGGATTCTTACAGCATATCCTTATCCCCGATGACTTTGCCCTGCGAACGATCAATATTCATCCCTCGTTGATTCCTGCCTTCAGTGGACATGGTTTCTACGGACAGCATGTGCATCAAGCGGCGATCGAATATGGAGTGAAACTATCTGGCTGCACGGTTCATTTTGTCGACAATCAATTTGATCATGGTGCGGTCATTGCACAGCGCAGTTGTCCGGTCGCCGCAGACGATACGTGGCAAACGCTGCAACAACGCGTCTTTCAGTTGGAATGCGAACTGTTGCCCGAAGTCGTCCAGCATTTTGCCAAGAATCGCGTGCGTGTCGATGGACGACGCGTTTGGATCGAAAAGTAGGGTGTGTTGCGCAAGTCGGTCTTCTCCGGCGCAAAACGTGTCTATAATGGAGAAGTAAACGCGATGTGGAAACGAACAAGAGAGACTTGCTGCAGACACCGTACAACTACGACCTACCTGGGAGGTACTTGAAATACGGCTACGCCATAGGTGTTGAGATCTACGGTAAGTTTTGTTCCGTTGAGTTGGCTCGATTTTTCTTCGAGTCGTTCTGTGACTTTCGCATCGCGGCAAGTTTCTTCGAACTCGATATCGACGGAAGTCGGATTGGCCGTTTGGTTCGCGATGAATAGATAAAGTTCACCCTGGAATTCCTTGCACATCCAGAGGACTTTTTTCGAGTCAGCGTCGAGCTTTACTTTTTCTTTGGATGATGGCGAATTGAGTACGGGCGCGAGTTGGCGAATTTGCTGGTTAACCTTCGTAATACCGTTTCGCAGTTCCTCATCTTCCAGTAGAGATGCTTCGCTGAAACGTGGTTCAAATTGGTGGACAAAGTATATGATGCCCCGCGATCCGGCGATGAGGGACATCCAGACTTCACTACGAATTTGATCTATCGTTGGCTTTACTTTGGTGTTGCTGATGCGACTCGCTTCAATGCAATTCCATACGATTTTCTTATCTCCCGACCACTCACGCAGTCGCAGAACTCCCTTAGGAACAAACTCTAATTTGCCTTTTACTTCAGGTTTGTCATGTACGGCAGGGTAGATGTCAAACGAAACTATATCGCTACCTAGAATGTATTCGCGGTAATCTTCGGGGTGGTTCGTGCGGACGCCGCGACCAATGTATTGATCATACGCAACACCTTGGCCTAGGTTCAAAAAAACGGGGCGAGTCGTATCTGATTTTTTTAACCCTTCATAATCCGCTTTGATCTTTTCAGGTGAAATAGGTGGTCCATACCCTCCTCCCGCTTTCGGTTGAGCATTGTCCGGTTCATCGCCATGCATCCAAGCGATAATAATGTCGGAGTTTGGTGAGTTTAATCCCACTTCGTTTTGGTGGCATATTACCTTCATTCCAGCTTTCTTAAGTTCCAAGAGTTGAGCCTCGGTCGGGCCCTTCCATAAGCCGACATAGGTGTTGATACCGATGTCTTTGTATTTCGCCGAATTGCGAGGACTTTGTAACCACACGGCAATTGGAAAGAAGTTCGGATCCGTTGGAGGACCTTGCTTCCACTGCGAATAGGGACTCGTTGTTCCCAGAAAAGTTTGGGCAATGAGTGGTTTATGTTGGCAACAGACGATCGTAAGCCACAAAGCAAAATGCGCCACAGGAATCAGGATAGACTTCATCGGTAATCGCGCTATAAAAAATTTTGTTGAGGCGGTGCAAGTAATTGCCGCGTGGGATGGGGCACGGTAAGTCAACTCCACGGTGCGTTGCGCAAGTCGGTTTTCTCTGGCGCAAAACGTTTCTATGGTGGTGAAATAGACACGATTTGGAAACGAACAAGAGAGACTTGCTGCACACACTCTACAACTACATCAACACCTAAGTGGTTAGCACGTTGTGCAAAACACGCGCTGGCTCAACACCGGTCAATCGTAGATCGAGACCTTGATACGGCACGGTGAAACGTTCATGATCGATTCCCAATAGATGCAAGATGGTTGCATGTAAATCGCGGACGTGGACAGGATCTTTAACAGCGTTGTAACCGAGTTCATCGGTTTCGCCGTACGACATTCCACCTCGTATTGGGCCTCCGGCGAGCCACATGGAAAAGCCTTTGATATGGTGATCACGCCCCGCGGTCTTCCCTTTTCCTTGGAACATCGGCGTTCTCCCAAACTCTCCGCCCCAAATGATTAAGGTGTCTTCCAGCAATCCACGCTGACGAAGGTCGTCGATCAAAAATGCCGATGGACGATCGCATAATCCACAGCAAATGTTCATGTAATGAACTAAGTCGCCGTGATGATCCCAATCGCGATGGTACAGTTGAATAAAACGAACGCCCCGCTCTGCAAGCCGACGAGCGAGCAGGCAATTGTAACCAAACGAACCATCGGCTCCCTGACACCCATAGCCTGCCAGGGTCTCTGGAGTTTCATCGCTGATATCCATCAGTTCGGGTACACTCGATTGCATCTTGAACGCCATTTCTAATTGGGCGATTCGCGCTGATGTTTGCGGATCATCCGCAGCCAGTGGACTCAACCGATTGAGGTGGTTGACAGACTCGATCAAAGAAAGCTGTTGATCGCGATTGGTACCAGCTGGATTCTGGATGTAATGAACGGCATCCCCTTTGGAATAAAATTCAACGCCTTGGTATTCGCCAGGCAAAAATCCACTTCCCCATTGGCGTTGGGAAATGGGTTGTGGATTTCGTCCCCCCAAGCTTGTGAGTACAATAAAACCCGGAAGATTCTCGCACTCGCTCCCCAGGCCATAGTTAATCCACGATCCCATACTTGGCCGTCCGCTGATTGATGTCCCCGTATTCATCAAAGTATGGGCCGGATCGTGATTGATTTGGTCGGTTTGCATCGAACGAATGATGCAAATGTCATCCGCAACTTTTTGAGTGTAAGGGAGGATGTCTGCAATTTCTTGGCCGCTTTTTCCACATCGCGAAAACTTGAACTGAGGACCTAAACACTTCAGTTTTTGGCCCTGCAACTGCGCGATCGGTTGCCCCGCTGTAAACGATTCAGGCATCGGTTGATCATTCAGCCGAGCGAGTTCCGGTTTGTAGTCAAAGGTTTCTAAATGGCTGGGACCCCCAGACATGTAAAGAAAGATGACTCGTTTTACACGCGGAGGATGATGCGGCAATTTGTTTCTAGAATCATCGTTCGCAGTCCATCCCAATGCATTTTGAGACAGCAGCGTTCCTAACGCACTCGCACCAAAGCCAAGAGCACTGTGGCCTAAAAAGGCACGCCGCCTCAGCAACTCGGCATACCGTAGATTTTCGACTAGTGGTTGCATCGATAAGCTCTAATACAAAGTGATCGATTCGTTGAGCATAAACAAACTTCGCGCCACAAAGCCCCAGGCGGCAACTTCGTTTCGCCTCTCTTCCGATAGAGTATCGAAATGTGGGATCTGCCATTGCCCAGTCTTTAAAAATGTATTTCTTTCTTCAGGATGTTCGCGAAAGATGGCAATTTGCTTTTGATAGAGTGCTAGAAGAACTTCGAGCTCTGCATCGCTTGCTGGTCGAGATAAAGCAAGTAACCACAACTGCTCCGCGATGCGCCTGGGGAGTTGTTCCGTGTTGGGATCGAATCGAATCCAAGTGCTCCACGCAAACGCACGAGCCGCTTCGACTAACGATGGATCATTGAGCAAAACCAGCATTTGTGTGGGAGTGTTGCTCAGGTTGCGCCGTGCGGTGCATTCTTCGCGACTTGGTGCATCAAAATTCTTAAGCATCGGGTGAAGAAATTGTCGTTGCCAATGCGTGTAAACCCCTCGCCGATATTGATCGCCTCCTAGGCTCGCGGTGTAGCTGCGAGGCGGAAAATTTAAGTGACTGTAGTAACCGTCGGGTTGGTAAGGCCGAACAGGAGGACCTCCGCGCCTGAAGTCGATAAGGCCTGCATGTTGCAACATTGAGTCGCGGAGAGACTCTGCGGGTAGGCGTCGTGGTGTCTGATACAAATAGGCTTCGAAAGGGACGGCCTGATCGCGTGATCCAAAAGAATGATCTATTTGTGCAAACGGAGTAGAGCGACGATAGGCGTCAGACTGCACGATCATTCGCACCAATTGCTTTATGTCCCAGCCGCTCGCGATCCACTCACTCGCAAGCCAATCGAGCAACTCTGGATGCGACGGAGGTGTTCCCTGTGATCCGTAATCTTCCAGCGAAGTGGAAAGGCCGCGGCCGAAAAACAATGCCCATACTCGATTGACGGTCACTCGAGCTGTTAACGCCTGATTTTCTTCGAATAGCCAACGTGCCAAATCAAGCCGGGTAGTGCGGGATAAGCGAGCTTCGGAGTTGGATAGAATTTCGGGAACTTGTGGTTGCACGATATCGCCACTTTCGTCGAGCCAATTGCCGCGAGGCAAGACACGTATCACGCGTGGTTCGATGGAACTCGATACCATGACGCGCATTTTGGTCGAACCGTCCAAGGGCGAAGTGACATCCATTTCGGGAAATCGCTTGGTGGGGGACGTGTCGCCTCCTTTGAAAGTTTGCGTTTCATCCAAGTCCGCAAAAAATGCTGCCAGTTGGTAAAATTCTCTCTGAGTGATAGGGTCAAATTTATGATCGTGACATTCCGCACAACCAACCGTTAATCCCAACCAAACCTGTGAAAAATTGCGAACGCGGTCGGCAGAGTATTTGGCAAGATATTCCTTCGGTTGCACGCCACCTTCGTGCGACGTTTGCAATAAGCGATTGTACGCACTGGCTATTTTGCCAAGCTCACCCGCATCGGGAATTAAGTCGCCTGCCAATTGGAATTCGCTAAAAGTATTAAACGGCAGATTGTCGTTGAATGCTCGGATGACCCAGTCGCGATAGGGAGCGGCATGATGTTCTTGGTCGCCATGATATCCGACGGTATCTGCGTAACGCACCAAATCGAGCCACCAAATCGCCATGCGTTCACCGAACGCTGGCGATGCTAGTTTGCGATCGATCAACGAGTTCCAATCTATCGAGTCACCAGCGAATGAATTTGGCGTGACTCTCGATATTTCGATTTGTTGGCTTAACCAATCTAAATCGGCGGCAGCAGGGGGGAGTCCAGTAAGATCAAAACAAAGGCGACGCAACAAGGTATAAGGCTCAGCAGGCGAACGATTGAGTACCGATGGAGCCAGCGATTGGGCTGTGAGGAACGCATCGATTGGGTTGGTGCTGAAGGGCCCCGTGGCGTGATCCTCGACGGCGGGCTGAATTGGGCGATTTAATGGAGCCCAGGACCAGTGATCTTCATACGTTGCACCTTGTCGAATCCATTCCTTCAGCAGCTCGCGCTCGACAGGAGATAATTCCTTGCCAGAATCGGGAGGTGGCATTGTGAATTCTGGAGCATGACTTTCGATGCGGTTTACCAGTTCACTCGCTTCCGGTTGAGCAGCCACTATGATCTTGCGTTCTTGCATTGTTGAATCAAGAGGAACATCAAGTCTTAGTTCGGCAGCCCGCTTGTTTGCATCGGGACCATGGCAAGCAAAGCAGCGATCTGCCAACAAAGGGCGTATATCGCGATTGAAGCTTAGTTTTTCTTGGTTTGCCTTTGAAATGTTCTGTCCGAAGATCGAGTGTGCCAAAAGTATGTGCATACTCATCCAGCAAAACACTATCGCGTTGCAAACGATTGCGTATTGCGGATGGAACAAAGGAATTAATCTCAATGTTTCAACTCCTCGGTGTATGTGTTGGGTGTAGGGTGTGTTGCGCAAGTCGGTCTCCTTCGTCGCAAAACGTGTCTATGATGGAGAAATAAACACGATTTGGAAACGAGCAAGAAAGACTTGCTGCACACATCCTACTTATCAACCTACTTATCAACCGATCTCGGTGATTTGTTTTTCCCAGGCGGGGTCGTATTCACGTCGCCATAGCTTCTGTTGATTCTCATCGTAAAGTACCTTGCCGTTGGTCGCATCGCTCAACACGGTTGCACCCGTTCGATGGGCGATGTTTCCAAGGTGACATAGCAACGTGCTCTTATGCCCTTCGAGGATGGGCTGATGAAGGAGTTTAGGGGCGTTGGCTCGAACTGCCGCAATCATGTTTTCGAGATGTTGCTTCTGGCCCCAACCGCTACCCTTCACTTCTTCTACAAGTTTGTTCTTAACATCGTAGACTTTGTAGTTGCCATTCCCGTCCATTTCCAGATAGCCTTCGGTACCGTAGAAAGCAGCAAAAGGTCCGAGTGGTGTTTGGCTGCATGAAAGTCCTTGATAGGTGATCTGTTTGCCATCAGCGAATTCGAAAGCGACTTGATGTGTATCAGGCGTTTCTTGATCATCTTGATAACAGTAACGGCCACCAGAACTGACCGTACGCAACGGATAGTCCACACCTAACCCCCAGCGACAGAGGTCTAGGCCGTGTGGTCCATTGTTGCCTAACTCGCCGTTACCCCAATGCCAGAACCAGTGCCAGTTATAATGCACTACGTTGTCTTGATAGGGACGCTTCGGGGCAGGTCCTTGCCATAAATCATAGTCAAGATAAGGCGGAGGTGAGGTTGGTGGGCTTTTGCCGATGGAGCCTCGTAAACGATTATAGAACGTGCGAGCCAAATAGACTTTGCCAATCGCGCCGGATTGAACTTTAGCAATCGCTTGCTGAATTTCCGGCGCACTGCGACGTTGGTTCCCAACTTGGACACACCGCTGATAGCGCTCAGCCGCTTGGATCATCCACTCGCCTTCAGCTGGATTATGGCAAGTAGGTTTCTCGACATACACATGTTTGCCCGCTTTGCAGGCGAGAATAGTAGCCGGTCCGTGCCAATGATTGGGGGCGGCGCATACAAAAAGATCAACCGATTTATCATCCAAGATTTTGCGGAAGTCCGTGATGGGTTCAGCCGAACTTCCTGCATCAGCCAGCACCTTCGCTCCCGCTTTGGCGCGATTGGAATCAACATCACATGCATATTTGATGGTCACACCCGGCAACGTTACCAAATCACGCGCTAAATCAAGACCGCGCGAGAGCCCCATGATGCCAACCACAACGGGAGGAGTATCATTGAGGCCTTCCTTATCATCCGCCAGAGCCAGCGAAGAAGTCGAAGTAACTGCGCCCGTGAGCGCGATATGAGCAACGGCGGTGTTCGCTGCTGCCGTTTGCAAAAACTGACGACGGTCAAACATGTCGACAATCCTTCATAAGGTAGGTAAACGAGGAGTGAGATAGATGAGCGAAGCGTGGCTTGGTAGGATAGGGGCCGCAACTTCGATTTCATCAGCGGCGAAGTATTCCCAGGGGGGAACGTTTGAACGCAACTCATTTTAACTCATTTGCCAAGCTGCGAAGAGTCACTTCTTCCCCAATTGGCCATATTTTGACAAATGCCCAAGTGTGGTCTGCCGACGGGAAGTGGATTTATTTTGACGTCCGAAGCGATCGACATGGGGGAGTATTTGACGGCCGCGAAATCCGGCGAGTGCATGTCCAAACTGGGGAAGAAAGCGTTGTTTACCGGGCAGTCGGACAAGCTTGTTGCGGCGTGGTGTTAGCCCATCCGCTCGAGGAGAAGATTGTCTTTATACACGGCCCTGAGTATCCCAATAGTGCTTGGAGTTATGGTGCCGCCCGGCGCGGTGGGGTAGTGCTCGTTATTGGGCAATCGATTCCCGAAAGGCTCGATGCTCGCGATATGGTCGAGCCGTTCACACCTGGTGCACATCGGGGTGGATCGCACGTGCATCAATTTTCACCCACAGGAGATTGGATCAGTTTTACTTACGAAGATGAGTATCTCGAAGCATTACTTCGTGGCGGGTGCAAAGCGGAAAAGAATCAACGCAACATAGGTATCGCCATACCGAACGTACCTGTTACCGTTTTGCCACGTCATCCACGCAATCAATCCGCTACTTACTACACTCTCGTATGCACCGAGACATGGGATGCACCGCAGCCGGGAAGCGATCAAGTCCAACGGGCGTACGAGGAGAGTTGGGTAGGTGCTCATGGATATCAAAAAGTCGATGGCACGCGACAGAACAGAGCTCTGGTATTTCTTGGCGATTTGATCTTGCTCGACGGAAGAAAAGCGACCGAACTTTTTGTCGCTGACATTCCAGAGAACGTCGCGGCAGACGATCAAGCTTATCGATCGACAGTAGCCATGAAAAAGCAGCGACTTAAACCAACACCTGCAATCCGTCAAAGGCGCTTAACCCATTTGCTTGAAGGCTTTGAGCCTGGACTACAGGGGGTACGTTTTTGGCCAAGGTCGACACCCGATGGTGCTTTTGTGTTCGTGCTCAAGAAAGATCGACATGGTGTCACGCAATTTTGGCGAGTCAAAACCAGCGATGGTCAATCGCAACAATGGACACACAATCCAAGCGACGTGAGCACGAGTTTTACTATCAGCGCTGATGGACGATGGATTGCACATGGAATGGACGGTTCGGTGTGTGTCACCAGTTGTGAGGATGGTCGAACGATACGAGTCACTGAATCCTTTGGGGACGACATCGAAATTTTGCCCGAAGCGATGGTTTGGAATCCAGCCGGAAACTCTATTGCGTTCGTCAGTCCACAAAGGGTTGTTGGTTCTGTTAATAATCAGATTTTTGTCGTGGATGTGGATCGGGCCACGCTGGATCGGTTGTAATCTAGTTTACAGATTTTTTAATACCACACACCAAAGATGTTCGGCTGGCGAACTACAAGGTAATGCCCCAATGAAGACCCAGAAGATGTTCAAAAACTTTTGCATCGTCATCGCTTTTTGGGTGAGCTTAAATTGGATTTTGGTCCACGAGGTTCACGCTCAGCAAACAAAGCCGAATATCATCGTCATATTGTGCGATGACTTGGGGATTGGAGATGTTTCAAGTTTTAATCCACAGGGAAAGATCCAGACGCCGAATATCGATGCTTTGGCTAATGGTGGTATGAAGTTTACGGATGCGCATAGCAGTTCGTCGGTATGCACACCAACGCGTTATGCTTTGCTTACAGGGCGGTATAATTGGCGTACGCGTTTGCAGAAAGGAGTTCAGGGAGGAATGAGCCCACCGCTTATTGCAGCGGATCGTATCACCATAGCGGGCATGCTGAAGGAGCATGGTTATTGGACCGCGTGCGCAGGTAAATGGCATTTAGGTCTTGAATGGCAGTTGAAGCCGAACACAAAAGGCTTCCAAGATGGCATCGAGGCTGGAGCTGCGGGCTGGAACGTCGATTTTTCTAAGCCATTTTTGAATGGACCAACGACACGAGGTTTTGATGCCTATTTTGGAATATCTGCCTCGCTGGATATGGTTCCGTACACATTCCTGCGCGATGATCGAGTCGTCGATATGCCGACCGTGGACAAAGATTTTCCGATGATGCTGGGACGTGAAACTGGAAAGACGCGTCGCGGGCCTGCTGCTGAGAAGTTTGAAGCGAATCAGGTATTGGATGCAATCACCAATCAATCGATTCAGTGGATTGACGAACGGTCCGCCGCATCAAAGCAGGGGCAACCATTTTTCATTTACATACCGTTTGCATCTCCGCATACACCGATTGTGCCCACAGCTGCTTGGCAAAATAAGAGCGGGATCAATCATTACGCGGACTTTGTCATGGAAACCGATGCAGCGGTGGGACGGATCATGGACAAGCTAAAATCAGAGGGCTTGCTAGAGAACACGTTGGTGCTTTTCACGAGTGATAACGGCTGTTCGGATCAGGCAGACTTCAAAACGTTACAAGCGGCGGGGCACGATGCATCCGCCGGGTACCGAGGCTTCAAATCGAAGACCTACGAAGGTGGGCATCGTGTTCCGTTGATTGCACATTGGCCTGCGACTGTTCCTAGTGGTACGACATGTCATGCTTTGGTGGGCTTACAAGATATCTACGCAACATGTGCGAGTATCGTAGGACATGAATTGAAGATCAATGAAGCAGAAGATAGCTTCAGTTTCGCTACCTTATTGAAATCACCCGGCAGTGACGCGGTGCGTCCATCGTTGGTACATCATTCCTTGCAGGGGCGATTTGCATTTAGATCAGGTAATTGGAAGATAATCTATTGGCACGATGGAGGTGGTTTTGGAGATAAGTCCACGGCCAACGATTGGAAAGAGCCGTTGACGATCGATCAACTCCAATTGTTTGATATGAAGCTTGATCCGTCAGAAAAACAAAATGTGATTCAAGAAAATGTCGAGGTAGCCAAACGCCTGACGGCTGAGCTTAAGCAATTGATCGAGACGGGCTCATCTCGTCCGAACTCAACGGGCAAAAACGATGTGCGCGTACATTGGTTTGAGCCTGCGCTGCGCGAGAAAGTAGAGGGGAGAGCAGGAGAGCAGTAGAGCTATTCAGGAAAGGATTGCCGTTGAATGGGCGAGTACTCTTTCCTCATCATTGGATGTCGCACTGACGAATCGAGAGGCTTATTCGTTCATCTTAAAAGCACGTACAAATGTACGTGAGGTCGTTGCGGATTTTTTTGCGCAATGGGCAATTGCTCCCTCTGGCCTGTTTCGCGGTTTAGTTGCGTACGTTGATCGTACCAGTTGGGTTGGCTCCGCTGAGGTTAAGCGAATTTGGTTTAACGGGTGCGATCAAGACGCTGACGAATCCAACGGCGCGGGCCTAGCCTTCGGCGTACGGGTTAAACGAATCCTGTCTACTCACTCCTTACTCATCTCTACTTACTCGCGCAGCGCGGCGAACGGATGCGATCATTGCGCTGACGGATCCAACGGCGCGGGCCTAGCCTTCGGCGTACGGGTTAAACGAATTCTATCTACTCACTCCTTACTTATCTCTACTTACTCGCGCAGCGCGGCGTACGGGTTAAACGACCGAGTGGGGATAAGGACATTAAGGTGCGGCTTGATGCAACAGCGGATCGATGATCTGCACTAAGGTTTTGCCAGGGGGAGATGCTTGCGTGTTGAAAAGTACACACCATTGATAATGGTCGTGACGATGGACAAGTAAGGCTTCGGTTCCTGCGATAAAGCCCGCGTGCCAGAGATTCGCACGAGGACCATACGCTTCAGGTAAATCCACGTTATCGTCCCTTTGTGATTGGGGCAGCACTGGTCGCACCATCCAGCCCAATCCTTGAAAAGCATCTTTGAGCTCACCTGATCGATCGTAACCAGCCGCTCCCTTGGGCCGCTCTTTGATAAGGGCGATGCTACTCGGTGACAAAACGGGAGTGTTTTGGGCATTGGGCAAAAGCAACGCAGCAAAGCGAACTAAGTCGGCGGCCGTCGATGTCCAACCTCCATGCGCTTCGTAGGCTTCAAAGTTCTCCGCGCCGTACGGTAAGTCGACTTCTTTTCCGGCATCAGCTGGATACAGCGATGGTCCTTTGCGTTTTTCGCGATCGTAATAAGTGACTTCACCCTCCAGCCGATCTTCGCGTCGGGCTCGCCCGAGCTGTGTATGCAAACACCCCAACGGCTCTAGGATCTCGCGCTTCACATAATCCGCGTACCGTAATCCAGTAGCTTGCTCGATAAGACAGCCTAAGATGATATACCCAAAATTGGAGTACGCCGCCCGTGAGCCAGGTTTGAAATCTAAGTCGATCGAAAACATATATTCGACGATTTGCCTGGGCATCACTGGAAGATCGGTGCCTAATGTTTTGGCAATCACTCGCGCTCGACCGATTGGATCAAAAGACTTGTTCCGATCCCAACCTCCGGTATGTTGCAGGCAATGTCGAACGGTGATGGTTTCCCAGCGTTTGTCGGCTATGTCCGGTGACGTCGGATACAAAGTCAATAGACTTGGGAGCACAGGCTCGTCCAAAGTTAATTTTCCTTGTTCGACCAACTTAAGAACGGCCATCGCCGTAATCGGTTTCGAAACACTTGCAATGCGCAAAATCGAATCGGGCTGCATCTGCTGACGGGCTTCTCGATCGCTCCAGCCAAAACCTCGGGAATAAAGAAGCTCGCCATCTTTGGCAACCGCTAATGTTGCTCCCGGAATATCGTGTTCACGGAGCATCTTGAGCATCAGATCATCAAAAGAGCGGAGCCTAGCCACCTCTGTTCCGCTTACTGGGATATCATCGAGATAAGTAACGGAAGCATGCGCACTTCGTGCACACATTGCGGCGATTGATGATGTTGCTAGAAATGTGCGACGGTTGAGCATAAGATTTCTCACAACGACGTATCGATTCCGTAGTCTATTCATCCAGCCTTGATCGAATGCCTATACTGTAACGCTACACGGCTATGTGGAAGCTGCTACTTAGCATATGAGACTGCAGCGCGCCGAACGGGTCCGACACTCATTCAGTTACTTACTTGTCTAGCAATCGGCTATTTTGCCGTTCAGCCGTATTGAGTTGTTCTTCAAGGTCGGCCATCGACAATAGGCGAAGTGGAACTGCGACATCATAGTTCGCTTCAATTCGCGCGTAGCGTTCATGCTCTAAGGCGCGATCCACTTCTTCTTCCAGAGCTTGTAACCATGCCGGAACGTCAAACCCAACACCCGTCGGCTCTTTGGTTAATGCTTTCGTCTCTGTTACCAGCATTTCAAACGCCGGAGCATCTTTGCCATGTCGAATCTGCCGAATCGCCGGGCGAATCAACGCTCGCATGCGATCTACGGTCATCGGCTTGATAAACCGCTCGCTCAAGCGATCCGCAACGGTAGGCATACGCATCGCATATTTTTCTTGCAGCTTGGTTAAGTGCTCCAGGTACATTTCTGCTTCGCGGCCAATTCGTTCCGATAATGCTCGACGCCATTGATTGGCACCTTTGTGACAACCGCTGCGGACCATGATTTCATGTGCCCAAAAAACGGGGCGTAGATTCCAGCTCACGCGGTCGTAACGGACTCTCAATCGCAAGAAATCGAGCAACATGTACAGCATCTCGCCACGATCAGATTGAGTCGTAGTACTGTTATAGTCGCGATACTCAGCGTAATGATCGATGATGCCTTCGAGCACAATCGACAATTGACGCTCAGCCTCGGCCCGTTGAATCTCTCCCGCCTGTAAACCATCCAAGAGTGGTTGAACTTCAGGTTGGCCACCATCTTCGACAACCTGATCTAACCAAGCTCCCACTCCTTGATGCAAGATCGCGCGAACGTTGCTCAAGCGGAGGAATTGTTGGGTGAAAAGGGCTCCGCCGTAACGCTGAATGAAATCGACGAGTCGTTTCCAAGAGGACGAGTTCTCTACCGTTTCCAAAATACTCAAACGCAGCGTGCGACTGTGAGAAAGCCAACTTACGAGCATCACGCGAGTCAGTTGCTCTAAGAATGGAATCAGTAAGTCGCTGTGTGGTTCCGTGATCCCAACCATATCCGCCTCGTTCAGCTGATCGACAATGATCTCGGTCGGGGTTGGGTAGGTGGCGCGGTTTTCATACGCTTGTTGGGCAGAAGTACGGGGCTGAATTTGACGCTGCCAAGCGTAGGCATTTCGTACCAGCGAGCGAACCATCGCCTTGTAGGCAATTTTGTAGAGGTCGTCGAATTCGGTTACCGCTCCACTTCCCACAGGATTGTTATGTTCCATATGGCGAGCCGTCTCGACCAACTCAACCGCTTGGAAGTAAAGTCCTGCTCGTGGTAGCCATGTGAGCAAATGGGTCATCACGCGACGGCGTAGGCGAACCGACGAAATCGATTGTGGATCTCCACCTCGAGCGAGTGGAACGTACAGCAGTGGCTTTGCGTAAAACGCTTTGATTAACTCGGGGAAATCGTTTTTGGTTTGCTCCGTGTTGCCGCACATCAACTGAGAGAAAACGCGAACTGCTAAACGATCGTCTTCGGGCAAAGAGGAAAGTGCGGCAACATCGCTCTGGCCATTTTCACTTCCTGCAATTAGCGTGGCCAACATCAAATGACGGGCATCAGATGTCTCCACGATGGTACCGATCAAGCGATCGACCAGCGATTCTTTGGTAAGTCGGCGTCGATCATAGCGCGCCATTGCATCAGCATCGCTTCCACCGCGTGGGATTCGATGTCCGTGAATGTCATCCAATAAACGAATGAGTCCCTTCGCATTCAAGGCTGCTTGTTCACACCAATGTTTAAGGGCTGAAAGCAGATCCGTTCCCGATTTGCCACCCTCGTTACCTTGGCTCGTGCGGAGCAGCGGATAGATGGCGACTTGTTTCCACATGTGCGCGATGGCATTGAGGAACGTCAGGTGTTGTTCGATTCTTCGCGACTCTTCTAGTAGTTCATCTTCTGAATCGGAACCTTCCTCGAAGAGCGAACTATCGAGGCCATCGTTGGTGCTATCTTGGTAGACCACATTTTCATAAGCGGAGTCGAATCGCGATCCATCTTCATCTTCACCGTCGGATGATTCGTTGGTGGATGCGAGGCCTTCGTTGGGATTCTCTGGTTTATTCTTGCGTTTCTTAACGGCCAATTGAAACTCAGGTGGTGTCCAATATTTTTCGGAGTTTGCTTCAAGATAATCGAAGAACTTCGAAACGAGTGGCCAGCCGAGATTGTTGGGGGCGTCACCCTTTTGCAATCGCAGTTGAAGGCGTTGTAGCCACTGCTGTGCGAGAATGGAGAAAGTCGTCGAACCGCTTTGAAGGCCAACCTTCTCCGCTTGACTGAGCCAATGCACAAGCAGTGCCATGGCTGCTACAAAATCTTCACGCTCGAGTAGGGCTTCAATCACCAAGGCATACGCTTTCGGTGAATCAAAGAGTTCTGCGTGAGGAGCCCAGAAACGAACGTCACCCGTGGCGGCACCACCCGCATGCCATAGTCGCAATGCGGTTGCTACCAACGAAGCGGATTGATAACTCTCAAGTGGATCCGTTGCGTCGAGATCGGGAACTTGATGAGGAGCAAACTTGCGCCACCATTCGGCAGTGCTGCGGAATTGTTCGGAAACGCGTTGGCAAATCGCCTCTTCGTTGCGAGCGGCTGCTTCGCGCCAAATGCGGGACTGCAGCGCAAAAATACTTTCCATCAAAGCGACAAGATCGTCAACGCGATGATCGCGGACCGCGCTCTCGGGTCCATGAAACCGGCTGAAATTACCTGCAAAACCGAGAATATTCCACGGATCAACGACAGCGCCGCATTCAATGCCGCGTTGTAGCAAATCCATAATTTGGGAGGGAACTGCCGAGGCATATTTGAGATTGCCTTGTTGCAACGCTTGCGAACCGGCCGTTACCAAACAATCAATACGACAGATAATTCGGGCAGCGGGTACGGGAACATGATCGCTCTCTTCTTTAGCTGCAGTCGAATGGCCCATACGGGCAAAGAGTCGAGCGAGCTGCACATGCTCGAGTTGGCTGGCACGCTGTCGAGCGAGTTGTTGATTGAGATATTGCCGCGCCCCGCCGAACGCCTGCCGCCGAATCGCTTGCTCTTCACGCAAGCGAAGAGCATGATCGCCCTGCATATTAGCCAAAAGTTGATCGTAAAATTCGTCGCGATAAGTGGCGATACCGCTGAGCAACGTGGCCATATTGAGCGTGGAAGGGAATGTGTTGGGACTATTTCCACTGACGCCCGAAGCCATAAGGATTGTACCAGCCAAAACGGCGGCAGCTTCGTAGAGCAACTGATCTTCAGGTAGGCTTTCTTGTTTGATACGCGCCAAGAGCGCATCGAGAGTTACTTGTTGAATGACAAAGCGACGATAGTAGCCGGCGTTGTCGATGCAATGCGGGTCCCATTGGCCGAAATGATAATTGGGACGACGATTGACGGGATGATCAAAATCGTAGGCGCGCGGATCAAGCGCGAGTTCGTCCATGAGATTCAGATCGAGATACGCGCGATGCATGATGTCTGAATCGGTCTCTTCGAGAATGCGGAGAGCGATTTCAACTACGGCTCGATATGGTCCGTCGGTAACACCGGCACCTTTTACATACAGCGGTACGGGCCGCATCCATTCATGCGGATATGGTTCGAGTCTGCGACCTTCCAGTACGGCGACAGGCCGGAAACCAACGTAGTCGTTCAACTTGCGGATAGCTGCTGGAACGATGCGCTCGACTTCATTCCATGGTCCACCTTGCTGGAGGACGGCCTCCATAGCACGCCCGATGAAGAAACCATTGAAGAGAGCTTCGGGTTCTTGATGAAAGAGGAGGTCGCGATGGAAATCGATGTAGGCGGGGAGAAGTTGGAGCCAAACGAGTTTTAGGACTTCAGCGGCTTGGTTGGATTGTTGAAACGCGGGGTTTTCGGCGGCCAGTTTTCGCAGTCGATCTTGGAGCCATTGTTGGATACTGAGCCAGGGGGGCATACCGGCGTAAGGGGTCCCCCAGATCGCACGACCGTAGATTCGATTGAGGCAATCGAGTGTTTTGGGGTCGGTTCTGCCTGACGAAAAGTTAAGGTAGCCAAGGACTTGCGTCAAATCGTCATCGGCACCAGCAACGGGTTCATTCCGTTTCACGATTGTAAGGGCCTATGTTGTGAATCCACTATAATAGACACACCACAAAGAGTTACCATCCTTGACGGATTGGCAATAATTGGGGCCGCCAAAGGCCACATATCGTACGCACTTTTATTGGTGTGGTCTATAGACTGGTGATCGTTTGTTCTGTTTTCGCCCGATTGGGGATGGTAGCGTTGTGTGTTGGGGTGGGCATTCCCAGGTGGTGTTGTTGTTGGCTGGACGGAGATGCGGTTTATCTGGGGACGCTTCGAAAGAATTGCCGCATTCTTGGAACTAATGGTTGGTCGAAGGATGTTAACTATTGGCGTATGGATGATTGTTGGCAATAATCGAAAGAACCCGCCTAAGAACATTCCTCATGCGCTTGAGCATCCTCGACTGCCGCCGATTGGGCTGATCGTGGTATTGCACTCAGGATATTGAACCCAGGAAATTGAATTCAGGAGTTTGAATTCGCCATTGTGGTTCGAGCAGAGTAACGTCCCCTAGGCCAACCTAGTGCGTGGAATTGGCTTGCTTGTTGGTTGAAAGGCTTCGTGACGATGTCACAGTATTACAAAATAGGTCGCTTGGCAGTTTGGACGATTGTGCTGCTGCGAGTAACCATCGGTTGGCACTTCTTCATGGAAGGTCAGTCTAAAGTCCAAGAGGGGAATTTCTCATCGAAGGGCTTCCTGTCGGCTGCGAAAGGGCCATTGGCTCCCCTCTATCACCAAGCGATTTGGGACTATGACGGAAAGATCCGTTTAGACAAAGAACAGATTACCAAGATCTTCGATGGATATCAGAAGAAGGCGGTTGAGTATTATTTGTTCAATGAAGAGCAGGGTAAAGAAGCGGCCGATTTGAGCAAAGCGGCGACCGAGGAATTGGAAGATGTTTTCGCCCAGTGGGATGAGGATATTTTCAAGTTCAATGAAGGTCATGATCGAATTGAGCAGATGAAAAATGATCCGATGCGGTTATTCGTGGCTTCGCTGCGATCTCAAAAAGAAAAAATCGAAACCGACCGCATGAATTCGGTAAAGCCTGCCTTAGGGGCGATCGACAAGATCATGGCTAACTACCAAGCCAAGATGAACGAGATTGCAACAGAAGAGCAGAGAAAGTTGCCCGATAACAAAGGAACCAAGCCCGACGTTCCTCTCGATTTGCCAGGCGCGACATTCATGCCAACGGACATGGTAGATAAGATTATTCCGATCTTTGATATGTCGATCGGAATTCTGTTGATCATAGGCTTGCTTACGCGAGTGGCCGCTTTGGCCGCAGCAGGTTTCTTATTTTCGGTGGTACTGTCGCAGTTTCCGGGGTTTGATGGGACGGCTCCAACCTATTTCCAAGCTGCCGAAGCGATGGCGTGTTTGGTGTTGTTCTCAACGGATGCGGGACGTTTTGCGGGGTTGGACTTCTTGCCCTGGAGCATGTGGCAGTTTGCAGGCCAAGGCAAAACGGCGACAGCTCGCAAGTAGTTGACAATGAATGGGCAATGCGGGGATACGACTCGCATTGTGTTTAAGAGTTTATTTTTGGTTACGTGGTATTCCTGACGCAGGACCGAGATTGATATGGATCAGTTGAGCCCAGAAGATAAGGCCATTGGTATCGAGAACTTTAACGAGGCGGTCGGGTTCACTCGGCGAGATTTCCTCAAGGGTGTGATCGCTGCTGGCGCCGTTTCGGGCGCAGGCTTGGGAGCGATGTACTTCCAATATGGCAAAGTCACCGATCCGGTGCGCGTCGGAGTGATCGGCACAGGGGATGAAGGTAACGTATTGATCGGTGGTTGCACGCCCGACTATGTACGAGTGGTGGCCATTGCCGACATTCGTCCTTCGAGTATCCATCGAGCATTTTATGGTGACTGGGCTTCGCCCGCAGCGATGGAAGCTCGCCCAGGTCTTATCAAAAAGCAAGGCTATAAAGACTTTGCGGAAGCGAGCAAGACTGTCAAAGTTTATGACGGATCCAATGGCGGTATTAAGGCTCTATTGGATGACAAAGATATCGAAGCGGTGATCATCGCTTTGCCATTGCATTTGCACGCTCCAATCGCCATTCAAGCGATGATGCGAGGCAAGCATGTGTTAACCGAGAAACTGATGGCGCACAACATTGCTCAGTGCAAAGTCATGGCTCGAGTGGCCAAAGATAAAGATCTCTTGTTAGCCACAGGCCATCAACGTCACTACAGCGTTCTGTATGACAATGCAGTGAAATTGATCCAGTGGGGAATGCTTGGACAGCTGACACACATTCGAGCTCAATGGCATCGCGGTAATGTGCCTGGCAACGACAGTTGGCAGCCACCTTTGCCGGGCGGGATGAAGCTCATGGTGGACGGAAAAGAAAAAGTTGTCGACCAGATTGCAGCTAAATTGAAGAGCTACGAGAAGGCGTTGGCGACCGAGAAGAACCGTGACAAGATTCAATTGCTTGAAGCGCAGATCTTGCAATGGGAAGCGCTTATCAAGGACAAAGATATCGACGCGACCAAGTTTGGTTATCAAGACTTTGAGCTCAAAGGTGGCCGCAAAGTTTCCGCTTTGGAAGAGTTGATCCGCTGGCGATTGTGGGCTCGAACGGGTGGTGGCTTGATGGCCGAATTGGGAAGCCATCAACTGGATGCTGCGAGTATTTTCTGCAGCTCATTGCGTAAAGATGGCAAGAAATCTCGCCCCATCTCGGTGCATGCTTGCGGTGGTCGTCACGTTTTCCCAATGGATCGCGAAGCAGAAGATCATGTCTTCTGCATGTATGAATTCCCTGGCCCTGAATATGATTCCAAATTCGTTGGCTACTACAGCGAAGCGGAAAACTATCCTCCTAAGGGTGGCATCGTTGATCCGTACACTGTGGATCCGAACAAGAAGATCACGGTTACCTATTCATCGATCAACGGTAACGGCTTTGGCGGTTACGGCGAAGTGGTGATGGGAACCAAGGGGACGATGATTCTGGAGAAAGAGCAAGAGATTATGCTCTACAAGTCGTCGGATACATCGACCAAGATCGGTGTGAAGAAAGAAGGCGAGGGCTATTCGCTCGATACACAAGCCAGTGGTGCTTCAGCGGCATCGGCAGTTGCGAAGGCTGCTTCAGATGGTCCAGTGAGTCGTGGTTACACAGAAGAAATTGAGCATTGGGCTTGGTGTATTCGCAATCGTTCGGAAGAAAACAAACCGCGCTGCTATCCAGAAGTGGCAATGGCTGACGCTGTGATCGCGTTGACTACGAATGTGGCCATCAACAAGAGCATTGCGGGTGAAGGTGGATACATTCGCTTCAAGGATGAATGGTTCGAACGAGATTCGAATGAAACACCAGACGGTAGTGATGTTGAGAAAGAGATGTCTGCCCTAGAAAAATTTGAAATTCTCTAGTGCTCGCTGCTATCTAAGATTTGCGACTTAAAAAAGAGTTGCCTTTGAGGATAAACCTCAGAGGCAACTCTTTTGCTTTAGATATGCCAATTCTGGGAGTGGCGACCAATTCATCATTCGTTGGCAACGCAGTATTAGGAAGTTCAATCCACAGATCATTGCGATCGCAAAGTGAAGTGCCATTGTGCGATAAATTGATTTGCAGGGCTTCACAAAGTTTTCCTGGGCCAGTCGTTAATTCATGAATTTTTTCGCGCTGTCGATTTGTCTTCAGTGTTTCGAAATGATTCAGTGGTTCTACGGCTCGAATCAAAACTGCAGAGCCAATGCCGACTGCTTCGGTAACCGCGTTGAGGCAGAAGCGGCGATGAATGGTATAAACATACAAGGTCCCAGGAGGGCCGAACATCCAGCGGTTGCGCGGGCGAGTTCCAATAAAGGAATGACTGGCTGGGTCATTTTGGGATAAGTAGGCTTCCGTTTCTACAATACGTCCTTCGATTTCGATTTCGTGCCAACGTCGGATCAGTTTCGCGCCGAGTAATTCGCGCGCGACGTCAGCGGGGTTTCGATTGAAAAAATCTGGGGTCGCTAGTTTGAAATTCATTATTGGTGAGATGGGTAACACGGTTGGTAAGCCATGAAACAACAAGTTAGCTTGAACGATTCAGTCATTGATCGCAACCATAGGATTCGAGCGGCTTGGTTGTTAACGGGTATTGCAGAACCGATGCGTGGCGGATGTGTTGTGGTGCGCGGCCGACGCATTATCGATATCGAGGAACGAGCCTTGGGGCCCATCGATATCGATCTGGAAGATGTCGTGTTAATGCCTGGATTAATTAATTCCCACACGCACCTAGAGTTTTCGGGACTATCGAGTCCTTTGAGCGCGGAAGGTGGATTCGTGGAATGGGTACGCAAGGTGATCGCCTATCGGCAAGAACGCTGGGGCGATTTTACCTCTCCACTTCAAATTGAAAGACGCCGTTTGGATCTTCAATTGGGCTTAGAGGAAGCGGTGCAGTGCGGAACGGCGGTGCTGGCTGATATCGCCACGCATCCTTATCCACTCCCCGAAGTATTAGACGCTGCGGCGACGCATCCGGTAATGATCTGGGGCTTGGGTGAGGTGTTAGGGTGGACCGAGCAACGTCGACAAGAAATGCGTTTGGCTTTCGATGGCATGAGCGAGCAAGCGAAGGCATATTGCGAGGACCGTTTGCCCACTGGTAACGATACCAATCAACTCGGTAACGATCGCAGTGATCATAACAAGAACGACGGTTGTATCGATTATCGTTGGGGTATCTCGCCCCATGCACCGTACAGCACAAGTCCGCGCGTGATTCAATGGTGTATTGAGCGGTCGCGGTTGAGTAAACAGGTGCTGGCGATGCACGTAGGGGAAACGCTTGAAGAGATGGAGTGGTTGGCAAACCGCAGCGGTGTTTTTGCGGATTTGCTGGAGCGTATCGGCGTCGGAAATGTTCCCTCGCTACCCCAATGGAAAACGGCGCGCGACTACTTGAACCATTTGTCGCGAGCGTGGCGAGCGTTGGTAGTGCATGGGAACTATCTGGGAATAGAAGATTGGGAGTTAATGGCACAGCACCGGGAGAAAATGAGCGTTGTGTACTGTCCGCGTACTCATCAGCATTTTGCGCATAATCGTTATCCATTGTTGGCGATGCGGCAGGCGGGGGTTCGCGTCGTTTTGGGAACCGACTCGCGTGCGTCAAACCCCGATTTGAACATGTGGGAAGAGTTGAGAACTGTTGCCGCTGGAGGCTGTGGCTTGGGCGGGCAAGAAATTTTGGGAATGGCGACAATGGAAGCGGCGACTGGGCTGGGCATTGCAAATGTGCTTGGATCGATTGAAGCAGGAAAACTCGCTCGGTTTTCCGTGGCCAAAATTCTGGAACCAGGTCACTTGGCGGTTACTCCCAAGTTGATTTGGGAGCATCTTTGGGATCGTCGGGATGTCGCATTGCCGCAGTCATTCGGTTTGTGACGGGAGGGTGGACGTTTGGCAACTGTCGAAGCCCGGAACATGGGCCAAAAAATTTGACAGAGAGTACCCTGAGCGGATACGATACAAATGTGGGCCAAGTAGGGAGTTTGCTGGTCCATACTTGTCTTAGATGGTGATATTCCGCCTCCTCTCGTGGATAGTTGGCATGAATCGGCCAACGGTGTCTTGCTTTTCGGGCATCGGTTCATCACTCTGGGAAGAGTGCGGTAATAATTTCTAGAGGATCTACGTCGTTAGGGATCTAGCAGTAGGGATCTTTGTTCATGGCCAAGGCGCAGCACGTCTGGGGAATCGAAATCGGTCAAAGCTCACTCAAGGCACTTCGTTGCCATTTGGAGGGGGGCCAAGTAATTACCGATGCTTTCGATTACATCGAGTATCCGAAGATTTTGAGCCAACCTGAGGCTGAACCGGAGAAATTGATCGCGGAAGCGTTAGAACAATTCCTCAGTCGAAACGATACGAAAGCTTGTAAGGTTGCCGTTTCGGTACCAGGTCAAAGTGGTTTGGCTAAATTCTTCAAGCCGCCACCGATGGATGCGAAGAAGATTCCTGACATCGTGAAGTATGAAGCAAAGCAACAGATTCCATATGACTTGAATGAAGTGATTTGGGATTACCAACGCATGCCAGGGGCGTTGATCGAAGAAGGTTTTGCGTTCGAAGCGGAAGTTGGACTTTTCGCGATGAAACGCGATGCGGTCTACCGCGCATTAAAGCCATTGCGAACGGCTGGATTGGAAATCGATTTGGTGCAATTGGCACCGTTGGCCATTTACAACATGGTTGCCTACGATCGTTTTGAAGAGCGGCTCGCAACGGAAACATTTGATGCTGAAGCCCCGCCGACCTCGACCGTGGTATTGGCTATGGGGACTGATTCAACCGACTTGATTGTGACCAACGGTTTCCGTGTTTGGCAACGCAGTATGCCGCTGGGTGGTAACCATTTCACTCGTCAGTTGACGAAAGATCTGAAGTTGACCTTTGCGAAGGCCGAGCATTTGAAAAAGAATGCGATGGCTGCAGATGATCCGAAGCTCGTCTTCCAAGCGATGAAGCCGGTCTTCAATGATATGGTCACCGAAGTCCAACGTTCGGTCAGCTTCTACAAGAGTCTGAATAAAAAAGCTGATTTGGCTGGTATGGTTTTGTTGGGCAACTCGACAAAGTTGCCTGGTTTGCAACCATTCTTGAATAAGAACCTCGGTTACGACGTAGAGGTTTGCGACAAATTTAACAAGCTTCAAGGTAGTGAGGTGATTAACTCTCCTGCTTTCAAGGAGCATCAACTGGCATTCGGAGTTGTGTACGGACTCTGCCTGCAGTTGTTGGGACGTGGACCGATCAAGACCAACTTGATCCCGAAGGAAATCGTTACCGAGCGCATGATCAAGGCGAAAAAGCCTTGGGCTTTGATTGCCGCTTCGCTGTTGATGATTGGCATGTTGGTCAACGTCTTTTTCTTATATAGCCAGTGGTACAAAGTTCATCCTGATTTGTGGAAGACCGCAATCCAGCGTGCGGATGAGACCAAGAGCTTTAGCGACAACGAACTGAAGGTCGATAGCGAGAAGACGAACAAGATTAGTTTGTTAACCGTTATCGGTGCTGAAGTGGCTGGTAACGCAGATCGCCGACTCTTATGGTTGGAATTGTTGCGGGCAATTAATTCGGCGATTCCGCGAGATGAAGCGTTTCGAGGTAAGGCCTATCCACCTCCTCACGAATATCCGTATCAGTATCGAAAGGATATCCATGTTGAAAAAGTGGATTCAAAGTACTTCGATGATTTGACAACTTGGTTCGACGAGTCGCACAAACGCCAGTATGAATATGACCGCAATGGACGACTATCATTGCTTGGTTCAAAAGCAGCTGATGCTCCCAAGGCACCTGCGGCCACGGATGCAGCGGGCGCTGACGCCGCTGCTCCCGATGCTGCTGCTCCGGCAGCGGATGCAGCAGCTGGTGATGCAGCTGCAAGCACTGCAGGCGGTCCAACGGGGCCAGGCTGGGTGGTTGAGTTAAAGTGCTACCACTATTATCGCGATGATCGATTGGGGAGTTTGAAGGAAACGGCAAACTGGGAAAAGCAAAACTATGTTCGCCGCACCATCATCGACCTGTTAGAGAACGGCTCGATTGTGTTGCCCGTGGACCAGGGAGGTGCGCTAACCGAGTTCACACTTAAGGAACTGGGAATTGGTTTCCCGATGATGGTCTCATCAACCGAAGTCAAGGTCAACATTCCTAACCCTAAATATTACGAACTGACTGGCCAACCGATGCCTAGCGACGGTTCCGGTGCAGGCGCTTTGATGGGATCTGGTTCCGGGGGCCTCGGCTCTCCTGCCAGCTCGGGTGGTCGAGGTGGGCTTGGTGCTCCTGGCGGTTTAGGTGCACCGGGTGGCCTTGGCGCGCCCGGTGGTTTAGGCGCGCCCGGTGGCATTGGCTCACCAAGCGGTGCCAGTGGTGGAAGCGGAGGATCTGGATCGGGTTCAGGTGCGCGAAACGGAACGGTTACCGACAAAGATGGCAAGCCTGTTCCTCCTTCTTTTGAAGTGGTTCGATTCGATTTCACGATTCAGTTTTGTTGGGTGGAAAATCCACTTTCCAAACGTGTTGAAGTGCGTTTGAAAAAGCAAGAAGAAGAGAAGGCTAAGGCCGAAGCCGAAGCTGCTGCCAATGGTGGTGATACGGTGGCTGTAAGCGAGTAAACGGCAGCGAGTAAATGACATCGTACGGATTTTTAACGGTTATCTCTCGGAACGTAACGAACTCGAATCAGTAACAACTAGTTCGAATTAAAAATAGGGTAATGGGACATGGATCAATTGAAGCCAGCCATTGAGTTTTGCAAAAAGCAGTATTTCTGGCTCCTGCTCGGCATGCTGAGCCTGATGAGTATCGCAGGCTTTGTAATGACCAAAATGTCTTTGGCTGCACAGCTCAAGACCCAACAAGCATTGGTCGACTCAAAGTACAGCACTGTTCAAGAAGTTTCGGGAAAGGCTTCGACGCATCCGAACGAAAGTTCACATGTGCGGATGGATAATGAAATCAAGAAAGTTGCGGACGATGTTCGCAAAGCTTGGGAGTTTCAATACACACGTCAAATCGGGATCATGCAGTGGCCGGCTTCTTTGGATAAGGACTTCATCGACGCGGTGGATAAGCTGCGACCAATCGAGTCCCTGGCTTTTCCGCTAACGGAACAAGCTGATCCTGTTGCAGCCCCATTGCGAGAACGCTTCCGCGATTATGTCGATCCGTTGTTCCCGAGACTCGCCCAGATCATTGGTGCAAACTGGGAAGCAACTGTTGATGATATCACACCCGGCGGTGGTTCAGCCGGTGGCGGCTCGGCAGGCGGTATCGGTGCTCCAAGTGGTGGTGGTAGAGGCGGTCCGGGAGGAATGGATCCTGGCGGGATGATGGGGAGTCCGGATAGTGCTGCAGCTGCGGGTCCTAAACCGTTGGTATACTGGCAACCCGCTTCCCAAAAGGAACTGATGTCGAGCGTTTTATGGTGGTACGACAAGAAAAAAGCACCATCGACTCTCGAGATTCTTTATACACAAGAAGATTTGTGGATCATCGAAGGTTTGATGAATATCATCAAAGCGACCAACGGTGATGCACGCGAGAACTTTCAAGCTTCAATTAAAGAAATCGAGTTCTTGAGAATTGGCAAGAGTGCTGTGGGTCGCGCTGGAACACTGACCAGTTTAGGTGGAAGTGGCGGCGGAACTGGTATGATGGGGGCAGGTGGAAGCAGTGGAATGCCGATGCCTGGTTCCGATGGCGGAGGCGACCAAATGGATATGGGGTCGTCAGGCTCGAGTGCCCCGACACCTGGTTCCGGCGGAATGGAAGGGATGTTGGATGGAGCGATGGATGGTGGCACAACCACTGCATCCTCACCTGATCCTGCTGCTGGTCGGTATGTCGATACAGCTTTCCAACCTATCAATGGTGAAACGCTTCGAACCGTGGTCAACAGTGGTGCATTAAATCCAACGGATGCACCTCTGGCTGTTGCGAAACGTATTCCTGTTCGTATGCGATTCGTAATGGATCAACGAAAGTTAAATCGGTTGTTAACCGAATGTGGGAACGCCGATTTGCTATTTGAAGTTCGTCAGGTCCGCATCAATACCGAAGCTCATGGTGATGCAGGTCTCGGTGGAATGATGGGAGGAAGCGGCGGTCGAGCTGGACCGCAATTAGGTGGATCAGCGGGAACGCCAGGACTGGGAGCTCCCGATGAAGGTGGAGCAAGCTCGGGAGGTGGCGGAGCGGTAACTGCTGGTCTAACGAAGTCGTACGATTTACCTGTTGAAATTTATGGTGTTGTGTACTTGTTCAACAAAGTCGATATGAACAAGTTGGGACTCGAAAATGTGACTGCAGATACGCAAATCGAAAATGTCGGTCGAGTCAGCGCTGAAGAATCAACGGGTCTTGAAAAAGACCAATCAGCAACGGTAGATGGTGGTGCTGCTGCTCCTAGTGACACCACGACACCTCCAGGCGATGTGGTTGCTCCACCTACGGCTCCAGGTGATCCGGCAACTCCTCCAGCGACACCAGCAACGCCAGATGGCAGTGCATCGGGTGGTGTGACGCCAGATGGTTCGACGCCCGCGCCTGCAGGAGCCGGGGCCGCACCTGGCACTCCGCCGGTTCCAAGTTTGCCACCAGCCGGTGGAAATTAGCCAAAACTTTGATTGAGGTTCCTACTGCACGGGTGTTATACTCTCGGGCATCGGACGACTTATCCTAACCTTTTCAAACCGTACGATCGTTCATGGAGGCCAGATATGGCCAAGAAAGAAAAAGCTCCGAAAGCCGCAAAGGCGCCTAAGGAACCTAAAGCAGGTGCCGGTGGAACCAATTTTTTCCAACTACACGTTGAAAAAATGGTCCTCGGATTAATTGCCCTCGTCATGGCTTATCTGGTCTACGATGGTCTAGGAACCAAAGGGATTGCCGATAACAAGAACCCAAAGAACTTGGCCGACACCGCTACAACAGCGCTCAACAGTGTGAAGGCCGATCATGCAAACGAGATCATGTCCCAAGCAGAGCGACAGTTTAAGGTCGAATTCGAAGGGCGGGCTAAGAGCTCGCGCACACCGACCATCGATAAACCTTATGAGACCGACCCTTGGGAAATTGCACCTCGTTCGATGAATGAAAAGCGTGGCGATCCCGCAATGCTTGCCCCTATCAACTTACAGGTCGTAACCGGCTACGGTGCTCTGGCAATCAATGTCAAAGCTGACGCCGTTGATCCGCTGGAAGATTTCGAAGATGCCGATGAAATCCGCTCACGACGCCGTCCGCCACGCTCAACCAACAGACCAGGTGGTGCGGGCGGGCGTAACTCCAGCAGTGGCGGTTCCAGCGGGCTTCTCCCTGGGGGAGCTGACGGTGGTGACATGGGCGATTCGGGCAGCTCCGATTCCGGCGGGTTGTTAGGCGGCCCTGGAATGGGGCCTGGCATGGGGGCTGGAGCAGGTGGCTCGCGCAGACTTAATCCCCAATACGATCGCGGCTTCGGCGGTAGTAGTGGGCAAGGCGGTGGCTTGATGGGCCCTTCAGGTTCTGGTGACATGGGGGACCTAGGCGCTCCGACAAGCGGTAGCGGTGGTCGCGGCCTCGGTGCTCCCGGTGGCCTCGGTGCGCCAGGGGGGATGGGCTTAGGCGGACCTACAGGTGGCCCGACCGGCAGCGGTGCAACCACTGGCAAAGGTGAAAAGCTGGGCTACAAGAGCGTTTACTTTAACGTCGTCTCGGGTGTGGCTCCTCACAAAGCACTCGTCGAAGAATACAAAAAGGCTTTTGAAGATAGCGCTGGCTTTAACGTGATGCGTGATAGCCCCAACTATCTTTCATTCATCGCCGAACGAGTGGACGTAACAGCCGATCCAACCAAAGAGCCAGCCGAAGGCGATTGGAAGAAAGTGGCCGATTTACGCCAGCAAGAAAAGATGATGAAGGAATGGGCTGGCACAAATGCTGAGATCGTAAACTTCCTCTATACCGATCCTGAGTTGACCTTGGCACCCCTTCCTTTACTCATTCGTGATTATCGACCCTTGGTATCTCATCCCGACGTACCGCTAAGTGGAAAAGAAGTGATCGTTCCACAAAACGCGGAAGGTGAAGATAAGGACAAAGAAGAAGAAAGTGATAGCGAAGAAGATCAATTCTCTTCGCGCCGAAGACCCAACCAGGGTGGTGCTGGCATGATGCAAGGTTCTGGTGATATGGGAATGCCAACTCCTGGTGGTGGCGGGTCAAGTGGTTTAGGGATGCCAACTCCAGGTGGTTCGGGTGGATTAGGTATGCCAACTCCAGGTGGCCGAGGTGGCATGGGTGGCCGAGGCGCCATGGGAAGCGGCGGCATGCTCGGTGATGGTGGAGAAGGAGATATGGGAAGCTCCGGTGCCTTGAGTGGTGGCAACATGTTTGGCGGTGGCTCGACCACACTGGACGCCGAGTCGGATTACAAACTCATTCGCTTCTACGATTTTGATATTAAGCCAGGTCACGTCTATCGATATCGCATTCGCTTGGTTATCGAAGACCCTAACTATCCTGAAGATCAAACTTTGGATCCTGACTTAAGTATCTTGAAAAACGAAGTCTTCACCCGCGTTGTTGGTCTCCGCTCAGAAGATGACAAGAAGCCAGCGAATCGCGAAGGTGTAAAGCCTCGTACGTTCTATCGATATACCGACTGGAGCGTGCCAAGTGCCCCAGCATACGCTCCAAGTCCTGGTATGTTTGCGAATGGTCCTATCGAAATCTCGAAACGAACCATGACCATCACTAATGCGGAAAACAAGCAGGTGACCATCGAAGTAGATTCCTCCGCTCGTGGGCACTTAGGCAACGTGGTGTTTGCAGAATGGGATGCGGCCTTGGGTATCGACGTGCCAACTCAGTATGAAGCACAAAAAGGTTCCTTGCTGTTCTTCAATACCCGAGACAAAGAACCTGAAGTGGTTGATCCTGTGTCTCGTGCGGTGAAGAAGATGAAAGATTACAAGATGACTGAAGCTGTCGCCGTAATTGATGTTCGCGGTGGTGAGAACTTAGCTCACAACGATGATCGTCAAGATAAGCTAACATTTAGCGGAGAAATGTTGTTGTTCCGCAACGATGGAAGTTTGGCGGTCAGCGACGAACTCGATGATCAGGATGCGTTCCGCATGTTTACCTTCGCCGATGAAAAGGAACAGGCTGATAAATCTGCTGCCGCTCCTGCTGGAGGTGGATTGGGTGGTGGTATCGGTTCGCCGACAGGCGGAGGGGATATCGGCAGCCCAACCGGTGGACGTGGCGGGCGATAGTCGAATCGTTCCGGTATAAATTAATCGAAAAGGCCAAGCGAAAGCTTGGCCTTTTTGTTTTGACTACAAATGTAAGCCGTGGCGGTGCCATCGGTTCCTTCTAACATTGCATTTTTGTGCCCTAAATAATTTGCCACAAGAATGGTGTTTCGAAGCGGTCGCTCGGTTAGCGTCGGGAGCACTTCAACAGGTGCGGCACAAGTGCAAGCTGGAGGCAACGCAGAGAAACCGTGAACAACTGCTTTTTGACATAAGAGCTGTCATCCAGGAACTACGTCAAGAACTTGCAAAAGAGCAACGCCTTGTTGAGGTGCCACTACTGCCTCCGATGGAACAGTCGCAACAAGGTGACAGCACTGCTTATCTGTGGATGCGGCCCATTTCGTAGTGGGTGCGTTCTTGTCTGTTACGCTCGATTTGAAATACGGGAACCATCCATAGTCAGACAGTCTATTACTTGCTGCGACTTTATTGTGCAACTCAATTGGCCGGATGAACGCCCAAGTCGTTGGTTTTCGGCTAATGCTATTGAAGGATTAGGCTTCGCAATGAGTTTTCACTGCACGAACAAATGAGTGGCGGATTGCTTGCAAGTTGGCAGTGGCCGTGGACCGCTTCGTCGGCACTGCGTCAAAAAATGTTATCCTCATCCGCGTGCAGTAACGTGCCTAAAGTTCTTGGGGGCGAGATTGAGCTTCAGGTGCAAGCGTGAAGAATAATTGCAGGACGGACTGTATTGAGACAAGCTATGCTCAAGGCATGGCCTGAATTTGGAAGTTGATTCGGAAACAACTCTATTCTTGTTGGCAGGGTACCTGCTTTGGAAATGAGTTGGGCATATGGATGTGCGTTCTGCTCGATGTTGATCACAACTTCATTTGGTTCAACTAGCAAACCGATTCCAATTGCCTTCAAAGCTGCTTCTTTGCAGGTCCAAAATTGAAGTGCCAATCTAGTTCGCTCAGGTATTTTCAGTTCTTCGATAGTGCGCAATTCGGATTCGTGCAAGATATGTCGAATCGTATCCAAATCGAGAATCCGGTGATTGGGTTCTACATCGATCCCAACTGGCGTATGAGAAATGGCACAGGCGACCATCGATTCGCAATGGGTTAGATTGAATTCAAGCGAGGGTAAACCCACCGGCATAGAAAGAAAAGGTTTGCCGGCTGAGGTCTTCGAAAATTGAAGTTTCGAGGCGGAATAGTCGAGACGTTGTCCCAGAATCTGTCGTAACAAAATATGCGCCCGAGCGTAACTGAAGCGATCGGCCGATTGTCGAAGTCGATTGATTTGCTCGCGTTCGGAGAGCGAGAGAATGCTTAGTTCCAGTTCTGATATCGGGTGATCGGTTGGAGACAAGTGCAAATAAAATACATCGATCAGGCTCTCTGCCTGTTCGAGATTACTGTTTGCATTGGTAACACTCATAACAAAAGACCGAATATAAAAGTTGTGGTTAACTTGGCGAAGGGCGAGTCTATCAAGTCCATTGCTTGGATTCGTTGGACTCTGCAGCAGGTGATAATCCATCTTCCGCTGACGTCAATTGCCGCTCGATATGCGTGGCGAGTTGTGCAACAAATGGTTCGATCAGCATCCCGGCTGGATATACGGGAAGCTCGATGAGCGTAATGTCTTGCACATGCTTTTGCCACCCAAAGAAGGTATCCACTTTCCCGGCATAGCTTTGCTTGGGCTTAAATAGGATGAGGTGGGCATCCAGTGGCTTGGGACTGTATTCTTCTGATG
Source organism: Planctomycetota bacterium (assembly GCA_017303505.1). Classification (GTDB taxonomy): domain Bacteria; phylum Planctomycetota; class Planctomycetia; order Pirellulales; family Pirellulaceae; genus JAFLCP01. The sequence goes on from JAFLCP010000008.1 coordinate 78,748, forward strand.
CGCGGTCGTAAAGTGCTTCGAGCAAAAATACAGGTTCAGTTTTCCGCCAGCCTAGGCGATAACTGATTTGACTTGATAGAGCTTCCCAGCGCCGCAGCATGCGACGACTTGCTTCTCTCATTTTCTCGGCGGCAAAACCTCGAATGCCGGTTCGCCCCGACATCCAAGCGTTTTTTACATGGAAGGCAACTCTTTGATAGGCCTTGATAATGGAATCTCGCCAGGAATCTTGTCCCCAATTGGCATGAGTATCCAATAAAGCCAATACTCCAATTTCTTCGCCGGCCAATCTTAATTGGCGGGCCACTTCGTACGCTATGGTACCTCCCAGGCAATAGCCCGCGAGATGATAAGGGCCGTGCGGTTGAAGCTTTCGAATCTCGGCAACGTATTCGGTCGCCATCTCCTCAACCGTCTTCGCAGTGGGGAGTCCATGTTGCAATGCGCTGGATTGAACTCCATACACGGGCCGATTCTTGTGCAGTCGATTTGCCAATTCCCGATACAGCAAAACGTTGCCACCTGCGGCGTGAATACAAAACAGCGGCAACAGGTTTCCACCCTCGCGAATAGGTACGATACATTGCCACTGATCTTCGAAATCGTTATTGCGAATCGCGTTTGCTAAGCCTTCGACTGTAGGATGTTGGAGTAAAGTGGCTAAAGGAATTCGCCTGCCCGTGACTTTCTCTATCCGCGACATCAAGCGGGCAGCCAACAGAGAGTGTCCACCTAGCATAAAGAAGTTATCATCAATTCCCATTGATTCAATCTTCAATATCTCTTTCCATATGTTCATCAACTGGCGTTCTACCGAATTTCTCGGTCCCAGTTGAGGGCGTTCGTTGCTGTCTGGTGTTTGGCGTTGGATATCTGGTAAGCGTTTACGATCCACCTTCAAGTTTGGAGTCATCGGAAGTTCGGACAACGCTACAAACCAAGTCGGCACCATGTAGTCTGGCAATTGCGTCGTCAGCCACTTTCGCAATTCGTCGCTTACGAGTGCACGATCCCGGGGTGTGTAATATGCCACAAGATATTCGCTGGCGGCGGCACTCGAATCGCCATTGGTGAGGGGCTTCTTCAGTGCAACAACCGCTTCACGCACCCCAGGGTGCGTGAGCAAGGCATGTTCAATATCACCCAATTCGATACGATATCCTCGCAACTTTACTTGATTATCCGCGCGTGATACGTAGTACAGTTGGCCATCTTGACCCAAACGAACCAAATCGCCCGTGTCGTAGATTCTCTCAGCAGAATTGAATGGGTTCGTGATGAATTTTTCTTGAGTCAAGTCAGGTTGATTCAAGTAGCCCAATGCAAGTCCGAGACCGCCGATAAAGAGTCTTCCAACGACTCCCTGCGGGACGAGTTGAAGCTGGTCGTCTAGAACATAAGTCTGTGTGTTGGCAATTGGCTTACCGATCGAAACTGCAGCAGAATCGGGGACAACTTTCCATACTGTGGACCAAACAGTGGTCTCGGTTGGTCCGTACATGTTCCACAGTCCCTTAATTCGCTGCGAAACTGTTTCGGCCAAATCGATCGGGAGAGCCTCTCCTCCCACCAGTCCCTTTAATTGTTTGTTTCCAGTCCAACCGGACTCGATTAACATTCTCCAAGTGGCAGGCGTCGCCTGCAGAAAAGTAATTTGTCGTTGGTCCAACCATTTGGCCAGAGCATCGCCATCTTTGGCGATCTCAGTCGGTATGACCACGACTTCGGCGCCGGTAACCAGTGGTAGATAGATCTCCAAAATCGAGATGTCGAAGGATAGGGTCGTTATGGCCGCCAGTCGATCTTCTGCTGAGATACCAGGCTCATCTCGCATTGATGCAAGGAAGTTGATCAGAGCTTGGTGCGAAACTTGAACACCTTTGGGGCGGCCTGTCGAACCCGATGTGAACAGGACATAGGCTCGTTGGGAAGCTGAAATAGGGAGTAGCAAGTTGGCATTGTCACGGCGTCGAATTTTTGAGAGTTCGGCATCAATAACGAGCAATTTGGCATTCGTATGGGGAAGGCTGTTTCGCAATCGCTCCACAGTTACGACACAAGATAATTGAGACTCATCGACCATCTGTTGTAAACGTTGCGTTGGGAAATCAGGGTCCAACGGAACATAAGCGGCCCCAAGTTTCTGGATGGCCAACATCGCGACAGGAAGTAATTCCGAGCGATCCATGAAAATGCCAACCAGTTGGTTCGAACAAACTCCCAGTTCTTGTAGTTCGCGGGCTACTTGATTGGTTAGGGCATTGAAGTCGTGATACGAAAGTTTCTTGCCTTCCCAGGATACGGCGATTGCTGCCGGTGTTCTTTCAGCTTGCTCTTCTATCAACTCGACTACCGTAGTGACAGGTTGCAAGTTCTTGGTTTTACCTGCAGAACAAAACAACAACTCACTTTTCTTGCTAGGTGGGATGATATTGATTTGCGATACAGGTGTATTCGCTTGGTCAGGGAGTTCGCGAAGCAATTGCTCGAAACAGCGAACCCAATTCTCCCATGTCTCAGTTCGATAGAGTACTCGATTGAAGTCAAGATCAAGACGTAAGCCGTGATCATGTTCGTTAAGATTAAAGAAAATTTCGAAGTTCACCGCTGTTTTGGCTGTTTGCGCGATATGAACAGAGAGATCTTCAAAGTGAACACCTTTGGAGTCGCGATCCAAATTAAAATTGACTTCCACTAGTGGCATGCGACTTGGATCACGAGGCGCGTGAACTTCACGAACGATGCTACCGAGAGTGCAGCATTGATGATCATAAGCATCGAGCAGATTGCTTGAGGTCGCTAACAAGAGTTGTGAAAATGTTTGGTCGTCATGCACGATCGTGCGTACGGGGAGAAGGTTGACGCAATGTCCAACAAGTTGACTATTTTCGAGCAACGATTGTCCCGCCGTTGGGACCGTGACAACAAGGTCGTGATGTCCGCTTATCCTTCGCAAAAATAGATTAAATGCGGTAAAGACCAATGAGAATAAACTGACTCGTTTCTCGCTCGCGAAACGCTTTAGGCGTTTAACGACATCGGGGTCAAATTCATAGGTAAATGTTGCTCCATCGTAAACCTTGACTGGCGGACGTGGGGCGTCAGTCGGAAGGTTTAACGGGTCTGGGATCTCGGCATACACTTTACGCCAATACGAGAGCGAGCTTTCTGTTTCTTCGCGTTGATCGAGTTCTACAAACTCTTGCAAAAACGAGCCGCTTACGGGCAGTTGGGCGGTGGCTCCGGTGCGACTTGCGGAATACGTTTCACCAATTTCGCGCAACATCAAATTCCACGACCAACCATCGCAGATGATATGATGAGCAGAAACGTAGAGCGTATTGAGATTCGTTGATTCGCAGACTAAATGCAGTCGTACCAACGGTCCATGACTCAGGTCGAAAGGTGTGCTGCCAAGTTCTAAAACTAACTCATCTCGCTTTTGGTCTCGTTGAGCTTGCGTTAGCTCATGCCAGTCGTATTCCGTCAGTTCATAGGGAACTGAAGAGTCAAGATATTGAACGGGTTGATTCGAATCAAAGCGGAGTTTCAGAGCTTCATGCCGCAACAAAACAAGTTCCAACGACTGCAGGAGCAACTGCCTATCGAGCGGTCCTTGAAACTTGATGAAGAAGGGTTCGTTGTAAGCACATGATGCCATCGAACCCATCAGGCTGCTCAGCCAGATTTCTTGCTGGGCATCAGTTAGTGGGTAGCTGGACTTTTTTTTTTCGGCTAAGGCAGACTCGACGTCGGCTTGTGATTCCGATTTCGCAGAGCTCGCCGTAAGAACGGCACTTGGGTTTGCATGAAGTGAGGTGGAATCACGATCGGGAAAAAAGCCTGCAGCTCGCAATTCCAAGCAGCTACTCTTAACGGCATCGATGATTTTTTGGACATCTTGGTCGTTGTGAGCGGTTGAAAGAAAACAGTTATCTCCCCAACCTCGCGTGAAAATGCCGCGATCTAAGAGATGGAAATAGAGCATGTCGGCATACTCTAAGTCGGGTGGGAACATAAAGCGAAATAACGAAGTAAATCGTGCCAGCCGAATTGGAAAACCTTCTTGCACAAAAAAGGCGTTGATCTCTTGGGCCATTTTCTCTGTGCGATCGGCCAAACGGCGTTGTAATTCGGGGCCCTCTTGCTCGATGCGTTTGAGGATTTGGTAAGCGGCGGTCATCGCCAACGGATGACGGACAAAGGTACCCGCAAAAAAGGTCATGTCGGCTTCTGGGCTGCTAGCGTCTTCATAACGCCAAGTGCCACCATCCAGTGCGTTCATAAAACGCGACTTACCCGCGAGTGCACCGATGGGAAGCCCACCACCTAGGACTTTCCCGTAAGTTGCCATATCTCCTTGCACGCCGAAGTACTCTTGTGCTCCACCCGGTGCAGCGCGAAAACCAGAAATGACTTCATCCATCACCATCGCGATGTTACACCGATTCGTGATTTCGCGAATCTTGTGCATGAAATCTCGCGGCTGAAAATCGGGATCGGCACTTTGCACAGGCTCGACCAAAATCGCCGCAATATCATCCGCGCGACGTTCGATTTCTAGCAACGCTTCTTCAGTGCCGTAATCCAGGACAATGGTGTTGTCGGCTAGAATTTGAGGAACACCGGGGGCTGCGGGGGAGGTACGACGTTTGCCTCCCACAACCGCGCTGCGCAACAGCACTTCATCAAAGTTGCCGTGATAATCTTTGTTGAAGAAGACGCAAATCGATTTACCTGTGACCGTACGCGCGATTCGCATGGCGGCCATGACGGCTTCTGAACCGGTGTTACAAAACGTAGCCCGATCCATTCCACTAAAACGGCACAAGAGTTTCGCAACCTCGCCTGCCAAAGGCGATTGAGGACCAACCTCTACGCCTCGTTCCAGTTGTTCCTTTAAGGCGTGTGTTACGAAGTCGGGCGATTGTCCAAACAGATTTAAGCCAAAGCCCATCGCGATATCAATGTACTCATTGCCATCGATATCCCATAACTTGCTTCCCGCCGATCGATTGACTGAAATCTGATAGACCATCGATTTCCAGATGTTGCGGTAACCGGCAACGCCACGTGGATCAGCGAACACGTCACGGTACTTTTGAGCATGTTCTCGCGACTTGGCTGTCTTTGCGGTAAATCTTGCAACGAACTCAGTGAGATGTTTTTGCTGGTTTTCAGTTAGACCACCGGTGGCTGATTTGCGCACTGGCTTGTACGGTCCGAACCGTTCGAAGACTTTTCGTTCAGGTTCCTTGGTCGCGATGCTCGCAGTTGCTGCAGGCTTGGTTTGTGTGGGGGCTTCTGTAACGCAGGTTGCGACCGGTTTGCAGTCGGCGGCAGGTGGCAGCGGCGTCGGGGCTGGCACCGGAAATTGTTGCTCCATCATCATCGGTGGTGCTACTGAGGTGCTCACTGTCGCCGCAGCGCCAAAAGCGGCGGCCTGCAAAACCTGCAACTGCATCGCCATCAGTTGATTTTGCTGTGAAATTAATTGTTCAATGCCCTGTAAAGTACCAGCTGAGGCAGTTGGCTGGATAGGAGGAAGTTGCAATACAGGTGCGGAAACGACCGGCTGCGAAGGCATCATGATCGCTGGCCGTGGTGTAGCAACGGAAGCTGATGATGCTGGAACAGCAGCTACTGCTATTTGACCTTCGGTTGGTGTGGGAGTCGACGCTACTTCGGGAGATGCAACAACAGCGACCGCGCTGGCAGTGGGGGAGGTAGGTGTGGCTTGAACATCCGCAGGAAGTTCATTCGCTATATGGTCAACCAAGGTTTGAACCGTCGATACCGCTTCGATCAGCTGTCGAAAGGTAATCTTGATGCCGGTCTTTTGTTTAATCTTTTGGCTGAACTGAATCAAAAACAGCGAGTCAAACCCGAGTTCCAAAAATGATGCATGTGGGTCGAGATCGCGCAATTCCATCCCAGACGAATCACGCAGTAATTCGGTTAAGATCTGCTCGGCTAGAGGGCGATTAGGATGGGACATGCACAAATTCCGGAAATATCGGTACTCCAACTTCTAATAGTACGACAACGATTCGTTCGAGGGGACCAAACTGAAAGGTAAATTATCGTTGAGTCCAGAATTTTAGCTGTTTTGTCATTATGTCTAATTGCTGACGAATGACTTGCTGCACAATCAGCGAATATTCGTCATTTCGCGCATAATGAGTCGATTGATGAGAATCGTTATATTCGGATTCTCTCCTCTGGTTTTCCGACATGTTGGCGACGCACTCGTTGGGGACTCGAACGGACGACTCGGGTATCTTTTCCGTGGTTAGATCTTGGGAGGGATGTTGGATCAATTGGTCGAACCAATACCGCTGGCGTTCAAACGGGTAGCCAGGTAGATGCACGCGATAGCGATTCTCTGCGTGATAGAGTTTCGCAAGTTGAATTTCTGCTCCTGCTTGCCAAACTTTTCCCAACGTTTGCAACGCATGTTGGCGATGGGAGATCGATTGTTGAACGTGAGGGAATAGTGAGCAAATCGTTTTGCTGTTGTTGCTCTTATGCTGCTTAAGAAGTGTTGATACTGTTTGGCCTGGACCTGCCTCGATGATGATGGGGAAATCGCCAGCAAGTAGCGTCTCCGCTGCCTCGGAGAATCGGACGGTTTCACGCAGGTGCTTTGCCCAATAGTCGGGCGAGAGGGCCTCTTCATCGGTGAGCCATTTACCCGTGACGGTCGATACGATTTTGGTTAGCGGTTTATGAAGTTTTATACGCTTCAACTGTTCCGCCAACGGTTCAACCACGCAATCCATCATCGAAGAATGAAATGCATGTGAGGTCTTCAAAATTTTCGAGGTATGGCCTTCTAATTCAAGCTCTTTTTGTAATGCCTCGATGACTTCAATTCGCCCTGATAGTACGCTAAGCTGCGGAGAGTTCACGGCTGCCAGCGAGACCTGGGATTGATATTTCCGGTAGCTGCTAGAGCTCAGCCATTCTGCTTCACCCAATCGAACCGCGAGCATATTGCCCGGCTCAACCTGTTGCATACTCTGCGCACGATGTGCAACGATACGAAGCGCATCTTCAAGTGAGAATACACCAGAAAGGCAGGCTGCCACAAATTCGCCAACACTATGTCCAATCATTGCGGCTGGCGTCAGTCCTAGTGACTGCAGCCAAATGGCTGTCGCATAAGATACGGCGAAGATACCAGGTTGCGCCACAATTGTCTGATTAATGTCAGGGACTGGTGTCTCGGTATCATTTCCTTTGGACTTGAAAATGGCATCCAGTAAGTTGAATTTCAATAATGGGAGCAAGATGGCAGTGCAGCGATCCATTGCTTCCGCAAAGATCGGCTCGCTCTTATAAAGTTCATATCCCATATCGAAATGTTGAGATCCCTGGCCTGGAAACGCCAAGGCTACAGGTACATTTCGACGGTTCGTAAACGTTTGACTGTTAGTTACCGAAGCGTCACTTAGAGCTTGGATCGCATCGTCTGTCGTGGCTACTACAGTGCTCCACGCATGATTGAATTTCTTGCGACCAGCACTCAGTGTATAGCAAACATCGGCGATCGACGTAGCAGGAGAATGACGGAGGAACTCAAGTAATTGTTGTTTGATCTTTATGAGCGATGTCTCGCTGCGGGCCGATAGATTCAGCAGATGATATGTGTGAGTTGATGGAGCGGTAACTTGATTCGGGGCTTCTTCGATAATGACATGCGCGTTGGTCCCCCCTACCCCGAATGAACTCAGCCCAGCGCGGCGTGGTTGCGATGTGCGCGGCCAATCGATGAGCTGGGTGTTTACGATAAAAGGTGAATTCTTAAAGTCGATATTCGGATTCGGAGTTTCGAAGTTGAG
>JAFLCP010000080.1 GCA_017303505.1 Planctomycetota bacterium
CCGCACAACACACCCTGCGTTGGACGCATCGTCGAGGCTAACCATTCTGCTCGCTAAAGGTTTCAATTCGGGCTGTTTGCTTGAGCTTGTTTGTCTATTTGGATGGTATCACCTCTTGATGCGGGATGCAAAGAAATAAAAGCCTATTAAAGTGACTGGCTGGGGGGACTTAAAATTATTTTTCGATGCAACGACAGTATCCGCTTCTTCGCAGGGCTTGCCGGTTGGGCCTCCAACTGGCCTCGTGCCAGTGGAGCCGTGACTTACCGGCTACCAAAGCGTATGAGCGAAAAGCCAACATCTCCGTCACCACTTGGCCTCGTGCCAGTGGAACGGTGACTTGATGGCTAAGTGGGACTCGCAACGCGACATCACCGAGTGGGAGTCGTTCCCAATTGTTTGTCGGTGGTTCCTTGTCGCGACACGTACAAATGTACGTGAGAAGATGTCAATGCGATGCTGTCGCAGCACATTGCGGCTCGGCGAGCACCAATCAATGAAACGCCTACCTCTCGCCGCCCAGTCATCCGAGAGATTAACTCGAATCAACGCTGTTTGAATTTGGTTTGGCGTTCGCTTTGGTAGCTGCTCAGGCGCGGGAACCACCCGCACAGGGCGGGTGGCGGACTCTATGTTTGACCGTTTTGATTTCGTCACGGTTTTCGCTTCTCCAACGGTACACCGCTTCTAAGGGCTGGATATCTCTACTAGGTGAGGCGGTCGCGATTCGGAGTGGTTCGTTTAGACCGTGTGTCAAAGTCTGGCGTTCTTACGTTGGATTAGCAGGTGCGTTGGATGAATACTCCTTCGGTCTCTACTGGCTTCACGCCAGTGGAACCACGACTTACCGGCTACTCAGTGATCGCAGCGAGACGTCATCGCGAGCACAAGTTGGCCACAATTGGCTCTAAAATTATTCTGTGTACGACAAGTACAAATGTACGTGAAGCATTGCAAATGGGAAGCTGTCTCAACGCATTGCGGCTCGGGCGGCCGGTATCGAAATGAAGTCCAGCTCTCGCCGCCCAGATCGTCGCGATGGTATTTCGGTGGCAGTGCTCATTGCTAGCCACGCCATAACTTGCGAAGAAACGGCATAAAGCCATTTCTTCGCTGCCCCTTGTAGGCGGTGCTGGTCGAAAGCGAACTCTTTCCTTTTTCGCGATTTTCGTTTTTTTCGCGATTCATTTCCCCCACTGCCCATCGATGCGTCTTTAGATGCTTCCGGGGCGAGGCTTGAGACCTCAAGCGATCTTGTTTCCATCTTCGTCGTATCGCATATACGTGAAGTACATGCAGATGACTACTAACACCGGATAGATCAGAAGATAGAGTCGGCTCAAAGCAACTAGCCCCGTGTTGGCAGCAAAGACGACTCCCCACAGCCAACCAACATCTTTGAGCATTGCCGTAAATCGTTTCATGACTTGAATGAATTTAAGTGCTGAGGAAGAGGAAACAGCTTGCGTTAGGAATGGAAAACGCAGGTTGGGTTTATACACACAATTGTTCGCACTGCCCATGCGAAAGATCGTCACGCCGGCGAGTTGACACTCGAATGAACGAGCATTTTGGCCCTAATCCGCCGCGATTTTTTACCAAATTGGAATCTTTGGTACAATTTTAGCGTTTCGGGTCGACATCTACAGGGAAAACATTGCCTCCCACTGCGGTTTTGTTTACTATATACAGACCTACCTAGCGGCAAACAAAACGCCATTCGCTGTACTCCCTCCCCAATCATCTGCCCCATTATTCTTGGACAGGTTCACTATGGACAGATCGAACCCAAGTCACCCCTTCTGCTACATCGTACTAGCTGTGCTTGTTTGTTTTTCGATCTGGCCGATGCGCGCCAGCGGCAACGAAACATTAGACAACAAACCTGCAGCTAATGCGAACACTCCTCGAGTGGTGAGTTTTGCCAACGATGTGGTTCCCATTCTCACCAAGGCGGGATGCAATGCAGGCACTTGCCATGCTAAGGCGGGCAATGGGCAAAATGGATTCGCACTTTCATTACTGGGCTTCGAACCTAAAGAAGATTACACCCACATCGCTCTGGAAGGACGCGGCCGACGAGTATTCGCGGCGTCTCCAGATCACAGTCTACTCTTAATGAAGGCAACCAATCGTGTGCCTCATCGAGGCGGAACCAAACTCGCTCCGGACTCAGAAAGCTATCGTCTCATTGCAGACTGGATTTCACAGGGACTTAAGTACGACGGAGAGACGGCTCCTAAACTTGTCTCATTGGAGGTTCAGCCACAACGAGGCGTGTTGCCTCGCAATAGCCAACAGCAGTTGAAGACCATTGCCACTTATTCGGACCAACAAACGCGAGATGTCTCCGAGTTTGCCTTATACGAATCAAACGACACCAGCATGGCTACAGTCGATGCACATGGATTGGTCAAGACTTTAGATATACCTGGCAAAGTCTCGATCATGGTTCGTTTTCAAGGACAAGTGGTCGTATTTGACGCCGCTGTACCACAAGGGTCACCTGTTGATCAACTTCCTCCGAGCAAGAACTTTATTGATGATGCAGTCTTTGCCAACCTCAAGGAACTCGGAATTCCACCATCGGCAATATGTGACGACAGCACATTTATTCGCCGCGTTTCGCTCGATATCGCTGGCCGCTTGCCGACACAGGAAGAAGTGGCGCTGTTCATGCAAGACACTTCGCCCACTCGTCGAGAACAAGTCGTTGACCGCTTACTAATGACGAGCGAGTACGCTGACTTCTTCGCGAACAAATGGACAGCAATGCTCAAGAATCGACGCGACGATGCGAGCGACATCATCTCGAATTTTGCATTCTATTCGTGGGTTCGCGACAACCTTCTCTCTAACAAACCGTACGACGAAATGGTTCGCGAACTATTGGCGGCAACCGGTACGGTCATCGCGAATCCTCCAGTCGCTTGGTACAAACGCGTCAAAGATCCCAAGCAGCAATTAGAGGATGTCGCTCAATTGTTCTTGGGCGTCCGGATGCAATGCGCTCAGTGCCACCATCATCCGTTTGAACGCTGGAGCCAAGATGACTATTACAGCATGGCAGCCTTCTTCAGCCAAGTTGGACGCAAGCCAACGGCAACCCGCGGCGAAGATATGATCTTTCATAAACGAGGTTTAGCGGGTTATGCGAATGCCAAAACGGGCATCGTTCAACGCCCGACGCCTCTCGGATCGCCGACCGTAGCCATTTCGCCGGATGAAGATCCTCGATTGCGATTGGCCGATTGGATGAGTTCACCCGAAAATCCTTTCTTTGCCCGCTCGCTGGTCAATCGCTATTGGAAACATTTCTTTAAGCGTGGCTTGATTGAACCCGAAGATGACATTCGCGATTCCAACCCTCCCTCCAACCCGCAGTTACTTGCCGCCTTGGAAAAGCACTTCATCGATAGCGACTTCAATCTCAAAGAACTCGTGCGGGTGATCACCACTTCGCAAACCTATCAACTGAGCGCAATCCCGAACGAATACAATGCTAACGATATGCAAAACTATTCGCATTACTATCCAAGACGATTACAAGCGGAAGTGTTACTCGATTCGGTGGATGACTTATTGGGCCTGCGTACGGAATTCCCCAATCTTCCATCTGGTACTCGTGCCATCGCTCTTCCAGATAACAGTTACAACAATGCATCACCTTTCTTGCGAGTCTTTGGACGTCCTGAAAATGAAAGTGTTTGTGAATGCGAACGAATTCAGTCATCGAGCCTCGCACAAAGTCTCCACTTGATGAATTCAGGCGACGTCAAAGGAAAACTGGGAAATGGTGCGAATCGTGTCAACCAATGGCTGCAAAGTGGTAAAGCTCCCAACGAAATCATTGTTGAACTTTATCACATTGCATTTGCACGCGAGCCAAACGAGCAAGAATTAGCCACCGCCTTAGCTTATGTGAACGAACCCAAACTGGACGCAGAAGGTAAACCGATCGATCCACCACGTATATTGCGAGAGAATTTCCAAGACGTGGTTTGGGCGTTGGTTAACTCCAAGGAATTCCTCTTCAATCATTGATGGAACTTGTCATGTTGAATTTGTCACGGAATACAATTCTCTGGAGACATGGGCTGATCCTGGCCCTATTGCTCTATTGCCACGGAACGAGTTACGCACAATCGGTTTGCCTACCTTTGCCTCGTCTTTTGACGATCACGCCAATGGGAGGAACGGTAGGTACGACCATTGATGTTACAGTGAGTGGTGAAAACCAAGATGACGTTACCGAATTGCTTTTTGACCATCCTGGCATCAAAGCAGTTCCGAAGTTGAATGACCAGGGCGTCAAGATTGCGAATGCCTTTCAGATTACGATTGCTGCCGACGTTCCTCCAGGCTTGTACGAAACACGAACCTGGTCCCGCTTGGGCATTTCAACATCCCGCATTTTTTCCGTCGGCAATATCCCCGAAGTAAGTCGTACGCAAGCGAACACAAGTAGGGAAAACGCGATGGCATTGACGGTACCAACAATCTGTAACGCTGTGCTCACCAACAAGGCTATCGACCATTATTCGTTTCAAGCGGTAGCAGGAAAACGCTACAACATCTATTGCGCCGCTCGTGGCATCGATTCCAAAATGGAACCGGTACTCACCATCTGCGACTCACAAGGTCGCGACTTAGTTGTCGAGCGGAAGGGAGTTCCCTTGGATTTTGTCCCAAAGCAAGATGGTCTGCATTACATCAAACTGCATGACCTCACGTACAAAGGTGGGAGCGAATATTTTTATCGCCTGACATTGCAAGAACTTGCCGTTGATGCACCGCAACCAACATTCTTTGCGACTCAACCCATTCGCAGTTTCTCTTGGCCACCTGCTGGGCTTTCTGAATCGGCGGTCACGATAGAAGATGAAGGGGCTGAAGTTCAAGTCATGTCCTTGCCCATCGATGTTGCCGGGCGATTCTATCCAGCGGCTGATGTTGACACTTTTGAGTTTGCGGCCCAGCAAGGTGAAACGTGGTGGATCGAAGTTGCCTCGGATCGCTTTGGTCTCAATACCGATCCTGCACTTTTGATTCAACTTGCCAAAGGGGATGGTGAACAGCGACAGTGGCTAGATGTCTTGGAACTTTCGGATATCGCTTCACCGGTTAAAGTCTCAAGCAACGGCTATGCCTATGATGGGCCACCGTTTGATGGTGGATCGACCGACATCCTTGGTAAGTTCGAAGTGAAAGAAACCGGAACCTACAGAATCTCCCTCAATGATTTGTTTGGCGGCACGCGCAAAGATCCGCAGAACAAATACCGATTGATCATTCGCAAGGCACAACCTGATTTTGCGGTCGCTGCCTGGGGACTGCACGCTGAACTTCGCAATGGAGATCGCAATGCACTATCCAAACCGGCCGCATTGCGTGTGGGCAATACCGTTGCCTTTGAAGTTGTTACGGTTCGCAGGGATGGTTTTGATGGAGAGATCGAATTGACGTTAACAGGGCTACCTCCTGGCGTCACCGCCACCGGCCTAAAGATTCCTGCGGGCAAGATGCGAAGCGTTGTGTTGTTAACCGCAGCAGAAAACGCTCCAGCAGGTTGGGCCAATGTCGAGTTCACGGCCAAGAGCAAAGTTGGTGAGACTGAAGTGGTGCGGCCAGTGCATATCGGTCAAATGGCCTGGCCGATAGTGGATTCTTGGAGCGAAATTCCCAATCCTCGCTTGGTTCGAGGTTTCCCTGTATCGGTGACGACTTCGGAATCTGCACCACTTACGCTTAGTGCGAGAGAAGCTCGCGTATGGGAAGTAAAACAGGGCGAGAAACTTCAATTGCCGCTTCAACTCAAAACACGGGCTGAGTTTTCCGGTTCGGTCGTAAGCCTAAAAACATGGGGATCTGGCTTTGAAGCCCATCCCGCTTTCAATATCAACCTCACGGAACAGTTCCCTGAAACCACGATCGATACCAATGCCTTAAAGGTTCCAGCAGGAGACTATACCATTGCATTTTATGGGGTGGCAGTTCCCAAATATCGATATCATCCCGATTCGATAGCACCGGCTCAAGAAGTAGTGAAGCAAGCGGAAATTGCTGCCAACGTTGCGGCCGAAGAGCTGAAGAAGCAACAAGACGCCTTGGCCTCGGTTGCAGCGGAGAATAAAGCCGCTTTGGAACAGCAAATTGCCGAATTGACCACGAAGAAGCAAGCAGCCGATGTTGCGTTGCAAAATGCCAACAATCAGTTGAAATCGGTGACCGATCGCGCTGCCCCGCGCGATACCGCCGAAATTGTGATCTCTGAACCCATCACCATTCGCGTATTACCATAGGAAGAGCTAGGAGCGACTCCATGAACCGTTCTAATTCGCATGATCGATGCTGTGGACCTGCCTCTGGCGGTGGCCTTGGGCGACGCGGCTTTTTGCAAATGGGCCTCGCCGGTTTTTCCACGTTGAGCCTACCTGGCATCTTGAGATTACAGTCTCAGCTATCCGCGAGCGACACGCAGCCGCACGAGAAGACCGCTGTGATCATGGTCTGGAAACCAGGTGGCTGTTCGCACATCGATACTTATGATCCGAAACCGGAAGCAGGTAGTGAGTACCGCGGTCCGTTTAAGCCCATCGCAACCAAAGTTCCCGGTTTGCAATTCACCGAGTTGCTACCTCGACAAGCCGCGATCGCAGACAAATTCACCGTGTTGCGATCGATGCGTCAAACAGCCCCCGGGCATCCAGCCGGTTCGATGCAAATGCTCTCGGGTGACCCAGATACCCGCGATAAACCAAAGCCAAAGTATCCTGATTGGATGACCGTTACCAACTTCTTGCGGTCTCAGCAAGGAGAACGAACCAATCCGTTACCGCGATATGTCGGTATCAATCCGCCGCTCGAATATAACGGCCCAGCCTATTTGGGCGAGGCCTATTCTCCTTTTACTGTCACAGGTGACCCAAGTGCACCTCAGTTTCATGTACCCAATATCGGATTGACCGATTCGAACGAAGTGCAACGCTTACAACGCCGCTCCACCCTACGACAAAATCTCGATACTTTGTCTCGAGCTTTCGATCGGTACGGCGAGTTGGGAGCACTCGATCAATTTGAAGCTCAGGCGATGTCGCTGCTTACAAGCCCAGCTACCAAAGAGGCCTTTGATTTAACCAAAGAAGACGATAAGACCAGGGACCGCTATGGCCGTAATGCCTGGGGCCAACAACTTCTATTGGCCCGTCGGTTGGTTGAAGCGGGTGTCGAAGTTATGACGACCAGTTTAAGTGGGCAACTATGCGGACGTGTAGGGAACTGGGATGATCATGCGGTGAATCATCACGTGTTTGATGCGTTGAAATTTCGAGCAGAAGCCTACGATCAAGCCGTTACCGCATTAATTGAAGACATCTATGAACGCGGTTTGGATAAACGTGTATTGGTAGTGGTTACTGGTGAATTTGGTCGAACTCCAAAGATCGAGTATTCACCGAGCACCGGCGCCGGTAATGCGAGCGCGCCTGCGGGCACCATTCAACCTGGTCGCGATCATTGGCCAAGGGCATTCTCCAATATCTGGGCGGGTGGCGGCATCCGCACCGGTCAAGTCATTGGTGCCACGGACAAACGAGGTGAAGATCCGATTGAACGAGCCTGCTCGGCAGGTGATTTCTTATCTACGATTTATCACCATTTGGGAATCGATGCTTCGACCACGTTTATCAAGGACTTTAATGGCCGCCCTACACCGGTCGTTGATCATGGCAAGCCAATTCCCGAGTTGATCGGTTGAAAATAGGCCTCATTTGTGGTCACATTGGGCCGAACGTTAACTTCGGAATTTGTCGAATGCGGGAGGCCCAACTTGACACCACAAAACTCACGTCCCAGCGGCACGGTTCAATATCGCAATGACGGGCGTGTCGTCATCGTGACGGGTGGTTGCAATGGGATTGGCCGAGCGATTGCAGATCAATTCGCTCAAAGTGGCGCAACGGCAGTTGTGGCCGATATCGATACCCAGCTGGCGAACTCTCTACCAAGCGCGGTTCACTTTAGACAAGTCGACGTCTCCTCTGAAGATCAATGCCAAGAGCTCATTACGTGGGTGGTTGCGACTTTTGGCGGTCTTGATGTCCTCGTTAACAATGCGGCCATTCAACCTCCCTCTTCGTATGTCCGAGTCGAAGATGTCGACCGGACGAGTTACGAACGCATGCTGTCGATCAATCTATCGGGCTACCTGTTTATGGCCAAACATTCGCTCAAAGTGATGCGTCAGCAACAGAGCGGTGTTGTTGTCAACATTTCTAGCGGCCAAGGTCATCGAACGGCGCGACAAGTTCCCGTCTACGGACCGATTAAGGCAGCCAACATCTTGCAGGCGATGCAGTGGGGCGTTGAGTATGCCCGCGAAGGAATACGTGTTGTCAGCGTTTCGCCGGGTGCCATCGATACACCTTTGGTTCGTGCAAGTCTTGAAGCTCAAGGTGGCGAGCGTGAGTTAGCAAATCGTCATCCATTGGGAAGAATCGGACGGCCTGAAGAAATCGCTTACGCCGTTCTGTGGCTGGCGAGTTCTGATGCCTCTTTCGTCACCGCTACTGACTTGAGCGTGGATGGCGGCTTGAAGGCTTTCGGCGCGTTCGCAGATCCCTACGCGGCGCTGCGCGAGTGAGGAGAGGATAGTGAGGAGTAAGGAGAGAGGAGTGAGGAGAGAAGAGATTCGTGGTCGCGGATTACATTTCGCAAAAGGGGATAGGATCTGATGTATAAACAACTTTTGCACTTTGCGTTTTTGGTCTTCAGCATATCGTTTGCCCAAACTGTGGCTCAAGCGAAAGAACTGTGGGTGTACACGCAAGTCAATCTGCTTGTTCCCCAAGAAGTCAATCGCCTGATTGGACTTATGGAGCGCGCTTCCAAAGTTGGCTATACACATTTTTTATTAGCGGACTCAAAATTCTCTCGCTTGGCCGAACTAGATCCGAGATATTTTGCCCACGTCGAGCAAGTGCAGAAACGCGCCAAAGAACTTAAGATTACGCTCGTACCAGCCATTTGTTCGGTCGGATATTCAAACGACATCCTATCGCTGAATCCGAATCTCGCCGAGGGCTTACCCGTGCGTGAGGCTCTATATCGAGTGCAAAATGGATTAGCGCAGAGCGTTTCAGAATTAGACGCTGGGCTTCCTAGTCTTACGGATCGAGCCAAGTGGAACTTCATTGACGACTCGCTGAAGCTAGAAGACCGTGTTCTTCATTCCAAGCCGCCGCACTCGGACAACGTTCGGTTGTCGAAAAAGCTGAAACTAAAGCCCAATCGTCACTATCATGTATCGGTTCGCATAAAGACCGACGGTTTTGACACGCCCGTGGAAATCAAAGCCCTGACCGGCAACGGAAGGAGCCTGAGCTATACGAACTTGGGAACCAAACCGACACAAGATTGGCGCGAACACCACATCACCTTCAATTCATTGGAACAGACCGAGGTATCCATCTATATCGGAGCATGGGGGCCCAAAAAGGGAGAACTTTGGATCGCTGAACCTAAGTTAGAAGAATGCGGCGCGGTCAATTTGCTTCGTCGCGACACAACTCCAGTGACCGTGCATCAAATCCTAGAGAATGGCGAACGTCGCCGGCTTCAAGAAAACATTGACTTTGAAAAATGGAGCGATCCAAAACTGGGTATGGTGCCCTATGCGGGCGAATATGAAGTCTGGCACGCAGCGCCGGCGATCAAACTCAAAAAGCCGTTGGCCAATGGGACCGAATTGCGAGTGTCGTATTATCACACGCACATTGTTTATGATGGCCAAGTCTGTGCGGCTGCCAACGATCAAGAGTTTCAGAACCTTCTGGACGACCAGATATCGCGCATGACTCAGCTATTCCCTGATGCCGACTTCATGATGTCACACGACGAGTATCGGGTGATGGGATGGACCGAATCCAACATTGCACAGCTTCCACCTGCCTCTACTCCAGCCGACATATTGACGCACAATGCCAAACATTGCAGCGAGCAGATCCGGGCCAAGTCGGCGCAAGGACGTATCTTGGTATGGAGCGACATGTTCGATCCGTACCACAATGCTGTCGACAACTATTATTTAGTCAACGGCTCGCTCAAAGGAGCAGAAGTACCGGCAGAGGTGATGATCGTCAACTGGAATTTTGGCAAACGAGTGGAGAGCGTAAAGCACTTTGCGCAGCGCGGCCATTTGCAGATCATCGCGGGCTATTACGATGCGAAGCCCGATCAGATCATTCGTTGGTTGGATACCGTTGTGGAGGAAAAAATCAACACGGTTGACGGGGTGATGTATACCACTTGGAATCGAAACTTTTCTGACCTAGAAGAGTTTGCCAAAATCGTCAAAGGGCACGATTGGTACACAAAAAACTAAGGATACCTAAAGCCAAAGGTTCGCCGAAGCAGCCTTCGCGCAGACTATATGTCCGTCGCGAAGGCTATCACTTAGATAAGTCAAAGTACTGCGTATTCAGTCCCTTGGTTGGCATGTTGGGCATCTACAGAGTGCAGCAGCCACTAGCGTTTGGCCTTCAGGCCCGTTGAGATAGCTTTCAGTTCTTCGACAGCAGTTGGATTCTCGGCTAATGGCTTCTCTTCAAATGCGGTCAACAGTTTATCCCATACGACATTTAACTGACCTTGAAGGTTGGTACTATTGGCAGTCATAACCACCACGGCATCTTGCTCGGGCAATACGACGCAAAACTGCCCATCTTTGCCGTCGCCGCGATAAGCACCATGTCGGCAGCGCCAAAATTGAAATCCATAACCTTGCTCCCAATCACTATTAGGACTGGAACCGTTTGACACTTGCTTCGAAGTCGCTGCAGCAACCCAAGACTCAGGAATCAATTGTTTCCCGTTCCAATTTCCTTTTTGCAGATAAAGCTGTCCAAACTTGGCAATGTCTTCTGTCTTCAAATAGAGTCCATAGCCGCCAATCGAAATACCTTGTGGATTCTCGTCCCATTTCGGTGCATCGATTCCTAATGGGGCAAACAATCTCGATTGCAAATAATCAACCACTTTCTCCCCAGTCACTTTTTGCACGATTGCCGATTGCATGAAAGTCGCGGGGGTGTTGTATTTGAAATGCGTGCCTGGCTTGTGCGGAACGGGATGTTTCAAAAATGCGTTGATCCAATCTTTTTCATCTCGCAAAGAGACTTCATCTTGGTGCCCAGTTGCCATCGTCAACAGATCTTTGACGCGCATGGACTTCAAGTTGGGAGAGGCATCTTTGGGAACTCGATCGGGAAAGAACTTTACGACTTCATCATCGACGCTCAGTTTCCCTTCTTGAACTGCCAAACCAACCGCCGTCGAAGTAAAACTCTTGCTTAAAGACCACAATACATGAGGCTTTTCTGGCGATTCAGGCTCCCACCACGCTTCGGCGACGACCTTGCCATGACGAACCAGCATGAAGCTATGCATGGAATTTACATCTTTGTCCGCCGTCCGAATGAATTCGGTAATGGCAGCCGAAGAAATCCCCTGCGATTCGGGTGTCGCGCGTGGCAAGTGTTTCTCTTGTGCGACGACATTCCAACTCAAAACGCTCCAACAAAGAAGACTAAGACCTGTCGCAAAGATATTTTTCATCGGTGTAATCCTTAGGGACGAGCATATTTGATGAGCGATTCGTCGGTACGTAGGTACATTGCATCTTGATCAAAACCGGGGGTTGCCAAAGTGCGGCCAGTCACTTCATTGGTTCCCAAAACCTCAAACGTTTTCGACGCTTTTACCCAAGTCGCTTTTCCGTTTTCATCGAGGAACAAAATCTTGCCATTGATGAGCAAGGGGGACGCAGAGAAATCACCACCTAATCGTTCTGTCCAATATTTTTCGCCCGTGAGAACATTCACACAAGAGGCGATACCATTGTCGGAAACGAAATACAGTTCTTCCCCAACCAACAGAGGAGTCGGCGTGCTTGGTGCCCCCCGCTTGAGTCGCCACACGATATTTTTTTCGGTCACGTCGCCGCTGCCACCCAGCTTAGCCGCGATCAATTCGGGATTGTCGTAATCATGATTGTAGATCACCATCCCTTGAGTCACGATGGGCTGCGGAACGACCGACCAACCGGGAGCTTTGATGATCCACAGTTCTTTTCCCGTTTCCAAATCATACGCGGCAAAGTGATCCGGGCCTGGGGCCAGAACTTGTTTTTTGCCATCGACTTCAGTGACTAAAGGCGTCACAAACGAATGGCTAATTCGAGCCTCGACAGATCGAAGCGTTTTCCATACGACTTTGCCCGTATTGGCATCAACCGCTGCGACAAATGGCTTAACGCTGCCATCGCATACCACGACAAGTTTTCCATCGGCCAAGAACGGCGAGCCACCAGAGCCGTGCATAGGTGGATAATCAAGTTCTGTGCAGAGCCATTCGATACTGCCATCGCTCTGTTTTAAGCGAGCCATCCCCAAGGCGCCATAATGCACGAAAAGCGAACCTTCAACCACAATGGGAGTTGGACTCGCATGGCTGTTCTTCGCATGAATTTTTGGTGCCGTATCAACCTTGCGAATTTCGCGATCCCAGATCGTTTTGCCCGTACTTGCGTCAAGGCAAAGAGTCCGCAATGAAAGTCCTTCGCCTTCCGGTACTGCGGTCGTCAAGAAGACTTTGCCATCCACGATGACAGGCGACGACCAACCGAGCCCTGGGATAGATACCTTCCAGGCAACTGGAGTCTGATCGGACCACTTTTCGGGCATATTCTTATAGAGAACATGGCCGTCGGAGTTAGGGCCACGAAATTGCGACCAATCTTCCGGCACAATCGAAAACAACATCCAAAAGAGAATAGCCACGAGCCTTCGATCCTTTAGGTGGGAGGGGAGGGTAGGGAGGAGATGCCGACTCAGAAGTTCTAGCAGAATATTCGGGGCGATAGGGGCGTGTCAACGCGCGGCACAGAATACCGTAGATATTTCGCTTTAAGCCCGAATTCTCAACGCTTCTTCGATATGCCGCCGGACGCCCTCTGGCTGTAAATCGGAAAGCGGCAGAGCCAATTCGACTAAATGGCGATACCGCTTCAGAATCGGATCGCTAAGCACAAACAAAGCTTCCATCCAATTGTCGATTTGCCCAAAATCAAAATGCAAGATCTGCGCTAGATTCAAGGCGTCACAAATCTTTGGATCTTTGCAGGCTTCTCGCAGCTCTTGAATGCGAACCGAGGCTCCAGGTACACGTAACCGCCCCAACACATCGGTCATACGCAATTGTGTTGTCGGATTTTCATGAGCGAATCGTTCCACAATCGCAAACACTGCATCGCGACTACGACAGCGGGCCAACGCGATACAAGCTGTAGCGGCTACCGTCGCCTGTAAATGTTGTATGTGAACGGCCAGCATATCTTCGAACCCTAGAAATGCATGTCGCGATGCGACCTGTAAAGCGATGGACAAGCGCGGCCCCGCATCTTGCTCCCAATCCTCAGATGGAGACAAACAGCGGCGAATCACTTCCTCAGCGACACCGCGGCCATGCAGTATCTCCAACGCATGTACCGCATCCGTCTGGACCTGCACATCAGAACTTCCATTCCAAATCGGTTCAAAATGTTCTTTAAGTTCATCGTCGCTGAGTTCGGTCAATGCAAGCCGTCGCTTGAGATCATGAAGTTCGATGCGAAAGAATATTTTGGAAGTCGATTTCAACCGTTCAATTTCAGGCAGAAATTCGCCTAATTGCTCTGCGGGCAACAAGACGAGTGCTTCGACAATTTTTCCTGCGCAACGACAGACGGGATCGACCAGTTTCCTTCCCTCAACCATCTGGAAAGAACGTTCCAAAATATTAGCGATGTACTGATGGTGCACAGGCAAATGCGTGACCTGCGCGAACTCGGGGTAAGCCTCGCTGACCCCAAATCGATCCCAGGCGTCGAGGATCGCACCTAACATCGCAGGCGCATTGCAATAGCTTGATGCCAACAGGTCCAGGGCGGCCGAACGGTACCGGACCGAATCATGGGTTAGCAAATCAATCAACTGCTGATCATTCATTTGAGCACAACTTTGGCTATCGAACCTAAACAAAACCAGGACATCGTCATCCCAGCGTCCTAACTGGGTCGCGACATCTTCCCAGAGATGATACCATGAAGAGAGATTCTATCTTCCCCTCGTGATCGTGGTAATTGGACTTTAGAAACAAAGAACGCCATGGGCAAGGTCTGTCTGATTAACGTCGTGGGATTAACACCCAAGTTATTACCGCATGCTCCCAATATTTCTGCGATTGGATCTTCAAATCCGTTAAAGGGCCCAGTTCCTGCTGTCACCTGCACCTCGCAAGCGACAATGCTGACGGGACAAACACCGCGTCAGCATGGAATCGTAGGAAATGGCTGGTATTTCAGAGACACAGCGGAAATTCGGTTTTGGCAACAAGCCAACTCCTTAATACAAGGGGAGAAATTATACGAAGGCTTTGAAACAGCCAAGATGTTTTGGTGGTTCAACCAAAACGCACCTGTTCGTTGGAGCGCGACACCGAAACCTCACTACGGCTGCGATGGCTCCAAGGTTTTTGACATACTCGATCGAACCGGATGCAACCTAACCCAAAAGTTAGGCCCGTTTCCTTTTCATGCTTTTTGGGGCCCGAAGGCGGGACTAGCCAGTTCAGAGTGGATCGCCCAAGCCACCGCCACGGTGATGCGCGAGAACCGACCTCACTTAACGATGGTTTACCTTCCCCATCTCGACTATGATTTCCAACGCTACGAAAAACACTTACCGGAACGAGTCGCCGAAGTAGACCGTTGTGTTAAAACGGTCTTGGATGCTTGCCAAGAAATCAACGCGCAGCCAGTCGTTGTCTCTGAATATGGTCTTATCCCAGTATCGAAACCGATTCATATCAATCGCATTTTGCGTGAAGCTGGTTATTTAGAAGTTCGAGATGGCCCGTTTGGTGAAATGCTTTTGCCAGGCGAGTCCGCTGCTTTTGCGGTATCCGATCATCAGGTTGCACACGTTTATGTTCGCGATGAAAATAGGCGTGAAGACGTTCGCAAGCTGTTGCGATCGGTTCCCGATATTCAAGCGGTTCTTGATCCAGCAGAATTGGAATTAGATCACGCTCGCTCTGGCGAGTTGATCGCTTTATCCAATAGTGATGCCTGGTTCACTTATTACTACTGGATCAATGACGACAGGGCACCTGACTTTGCTCCGACCGTCGACATCCACCGCAAACCAGGATACGATCCTGTTGAGTTGTTTATGACTTCCATGCCGCGAGCCATGTATCGCTTGGCACAAAAGAAACTCGGGTTTCGTTACAAGATGGATGTGATCCCACTCGATGCCACTCTGGTGCGAGGAAGTCATGGCTTACAGAATCCATCGCCAGACGGCGCGGTGGTTGTTGGACCAACACCTCCCAACAACATGACCGAGATCAAGAGCTACATTCGCGACTTGCTGTCGTAACGCCCAATCTCTCGAATCGCAAAAAGAAAACCTTGCAGATCATGTTCAATGCTCTGCAAGGTTTGGAATCGTTAACGACTTTTTCAATCGCCAATTAGTCTGGCAATGAAAACGCTTCGCCGCCTTGGCGTGTTGCCATAGCGCGATACACGGTTTCATCAATCGTATCTGGGATCAAGCGAACCGAGCAATCTCCCATGATGAAGTTAGCTCCCGTAGCATGATAGCTGCTGAAGTCGTCGTAATGACCGACGGGTGAATTGGGCACGTGGTCGGTTGAACCTACAATGCGAGCGAATGAAGCGTTAGCTTCTGGGATCACACCATGCCACAGTGAACCACCAAGTCGCGAACTTCGTTCTCCGATCACAATCGTGTTACTGGTTCCGTCAACGAAATCTTGCATGCGAACACGACTGTTGCCCCAAAATGCTCCATCGCTGTTGTAGGGGCTCTCATCAACTTCGCCTGTACCATACACACCAACATAATTGCTCTTGGCGATAGGAAACAATTTGTCCCCTTCATCAACATTGTGTGGCTCGTCCTCATCGAAATAGAAATTCTTCGGCGAGCGAATATGAGTATGGCCACCGCTTGATTCGGCAATTTGAAATACTGCATTACCTGGATCGGACGGACAAATGTAAGTTGGAATAACCGTTTCAATCATCGGCATGTTTTGGGTCGCGATGATTTCAACATTGAGATCGAGCTGTTGATAGACGTTGTTTTGTTCCAAGAACGGAAGCAAAGCAGTTGCCCAGCCCCAGCCTGGTTCACCATCAGGATCATTGGCGATCCAACCAGGCGGGAACTTCTTATGGGCAGATTCATAATTGTGTAGTGCTAAACCGATTTGACGCACGTTGTTGGAACATTGCATGCGTCGGGCTGCCTCTCGTGCAGCCTGTACGGCGGGCAACAACAAGCCTACAAGAATGCCGATAATGGCGATAACGACCAAAAGTTCTACAAGGGTAAAGCCAGCTTGACCGAAGCGGCGAATGGATGACATGACACAGAATCCTACTGAAAGTACGGGCGTATGGTGAAGAACCTAAAACGAATTAGGCAAAACACGGTGGCCCGCGCACGCTCCAGTAGTTGGGAACATCAAGAGAAAGCGAAATGGGTTCCGGTTCGGCAACCGCTTGAACCTTCTGTGTCGAAAATGGGACGACATACCATTGAACGATGAGGATATCATCGTGCAATAACATTTCGCACACAGGGCAAGAATGATCGGAATCAGAGCGATCTGAGGGGCATGACGAGTTGCTGCAATCTTCACCGCAGTCGGGGAGAATCGGGGCAGCGGAAAAATTTCCAGAGCGTGTGCTGTCGCGATTGAATGGACAATCCGCCAGACGATCCACGCTGGTTGAGGTACCGCAGCATTCTTCAGAACTAGTACCACATGCGACTGAACCATGGGGATGGGCAAGCGCGCGATGCCAAGATAGCACCATTGGGCTGAGGACAACCCAGGCTACCAGCAACAGCGAACAGGCTTTTCGCAATCCGACCATTGCGATTCACCCAGTGGAATACGAAACGTCGAGCCAGAAAACAAATACGCGTGAACTTCTATTCACATCTCTGAATCATTCACAAAACGGAGAATTTTGTCAATAAAAATACGAGACAGATACCGTGCAAAAGGGTGGATTTCACCAAAAGAAGTAGTCCGCATTATTTGGCCCAACCTTCGCTAGCGCACAACCGTCCAGATTCCCACATTCCGAGCGATAATCGGTATCATATTAAGCCAACTTAGGACGTTGTACGTTCGATCGTCGGTGCCCAATCAGGTCGGCGGTTGTCAGGTCGTTGGTCTTGATTAGCCATGAAGGCTGATGCCAAACGGCCTTTTGCAACGCACTGTATACACTCGTCAGCACACACAACAAGGCGGCCACAGCAACAAAGATGGAACCTCTTTTGCGAGCCATAAACGTTTCGAAGACGTATCATTCAGGGAGCGTTTCGCACCTAGCGTTATCCGACGTAAGTGTTGACATCCATCGAGGCGAATTTGTTGCCATCGTTGGACCGTCCGGTTGCGGAAAAAGCACATTGCTGCATCTATTAGGCGGCCTTGATCAACCTGACCAAGGGGATGTGTTGTTAGAAGGAGAATCGATATCCAAACTCAACGAGGTTGACCAAACTTTGTTGAGACGCCGACGAATTGGATTCGTGTTTCAAAAAGTGCATCTGCTGCCAATGCTCACCGCCATTGAAAATGTTATGGTCCCAATGCGGTTAGATGGAATCCAGCTTTCTGAAGCACGTCCTCGAGCGCTCTCCGCACTTGCGGCGGTTGGCATGGAAGGAAAAGAGAAGAATCGCCCCGGCGAATTATCCGGTGGCGAAGCTCAACGTGTTGCGATTGCCCGCTCGTTGGTTATGTCACCTGCCATCGTTTTGGCAGACGAGCCTACTGGAGCTCTCGATTCGATCAACGGCGAAAAGGTGATCGCGCTATTTCGGAAGCTCGTTGTCAAGTCGCAGCAAACCCTGGTGATCGTGACGCACGATGCGGGTGTCGCAGCGGCTGCCGATCGTGTCGTAAAAATGCGTGATGGACGAATTGTTGGGGACTCCGTCGCCACAACGGTTCAAGCCAAAACACCTACGACCAAGTAAGGGGAACGATGATGTTTGCAGTTTTGTGGCAACATTGGCGTCAACGCCCCGCCCGTTTCTTTTTGACTTTGATCAGTTTGATTTTATCTACTGCGACTTTGGTTTCTGTGTTCGTCGCCTCGCATAATGCGCGCATGGCGTTTCAGGCGTTGAATAGTGCCGTGAAAGGCTTGCCATCGCTGGATATCGTCAATGCAGAAGGCGATCGCTTCCAACTCGATTTGTTGGACTCATTGCTCGCCGATGAGAAATGGCAGCCCGCTCTGCCAACCTTAGTGCGTGGAACCATCCTTCGCAATTCAACAAACAAAAGCCGTGGTCTGGCATTGGGTATGCCATTTAGCGACATGCCGGAAAAAACACGCGAATTTGTGTTGCGAAACTTCACAATGAGTCCGCAAGAAATACCGCAAACAGGAGAGTGTTGGATTTCAGCTCTGGTCGCTACCAGCCTCGATGTCAATGAAGGGGACACAATTCAATGTTTGTTTCGTCGTGGCTTCAAGAAGCTGACCGTTAAGCGAATCATCCCCGTTCGAGAGTGGAATTCGATCGTGAATGAGCATGGAATTATTGTCGACTTAAAGTGGTTGCAAGATGTGGCGGCGGTGCCAGGCAAAGTGGACCGATGCCGTGTTTTCTTGCCTGACGATACCAAAGAAACCAGAGAACGTGTCGAAGCGGATTTGCAGGCGAATGTTGCAGCCTCCCTTAAAGTTAAGGAACGGACTAACACAGTGGGAGTTGCAGACGATCTTTTGAAATCAACGGAACTTGGGTTGTCCTTTGCCAGCGCCCTCGCTGTTGCTATGGCGGCCTATATTCTGCTCAATACGACGCGAATGAACTTAACCGAACGTCGCCCCTATTTTGCGATTCTCAAATGCGTCGGCGCATTGCCCAGCCAGATTAGGCGGGCGATCTTGCTTGAAGCGTTTCTAATTAGCCTATTAGGAGTTTTCTTTGGTCAACTTGCTGGATGTGGAATCGGATATGGTATGGGTATTGCGTTGGCAGCAGTGCTCCAAGCGAATCCAGCTGAGTTTTCACTGCCGTGGCTGGCATTGATTGCGATCTCGCTTTTCCTTCCCACATTGACGCTGTTGGTCGTTTGGTTTGCCGAACGGCAACAAAACAACGTTTCCCCATTGGAGAGTTTTCGGGAACCACCAGCCGCTGGGGCAGCCAAAATGCCATGGCGGTCTATTCTAGCCGGCGGAGTTTTGTGGTGGGTCGCGGTGGCCGGCCTGATCTTAGTTCAACAGGAATACCTCGATGCTCAATGGGGTGTCGCTGCGGGCTTACTGGCCCTCATATCGTACTTGTTGCTCTTGCCAGCCGGTCTCATACCATTGATCTGGATCTTAGATCGTCTCGCACAATCCAAAAATGGTCTATCGATCGACATGGCCAAACACCAACTCATTCGCCGCCCTGAACGCACGGCATTGAATGCGGGCTTTTTGATCATTTCGCTGTGTGGTGCCATAGGCTTGGGCCAAACCCTAATGAGCAACACCAGCGAGATCAATCGTTGGTATCAACGCGCATTGCCGGGCGATATCTTTTTGATCTCCACTCGCTCCCCATCCACCGTCATCGATTCCGAAGATCCGTTGAGAAATATGATCCAAGAACAACCAGGTACCTTGTGGGCTAACGCTCTGCGGTTCATTTGGTGTTATGCGGACGAACAACCTGTCATGATGATTGTGCGCGAGTTCCCTACCAATGCTCCGTTTCCCACTGAGCCAAAAGGACTAACAACCGCCGAGTCAATGAAGATCGTCCAAAATGATCAAGTGATTTTGGGCTCAATCCTTGCCAAGAAACTCGGAAAGAAAAAAGGTGATGATGTTACCGTCACATTCAACGGCAGAAGCTTTAAACTCCCTGTAGGAGGCGTAAATGCCAACTTTGCCAATGGTGGTATGGCATTAGTCATCAATCGTCAAACTGCTCAAAAGCACCTCGAAATCACGGGCTTCGAATGGTATGCCATCGCCGTCGAACCGAATCGGCTTAAAGAAACCTACGACGCCTTACGCAGCGTCAAAGATCAATATGGGTTCGAAATCCAATTGGGTTCGGATATGCGTAAAGGTGTGGAACAAACGATTGCCGGTGTGACCTCTGGCATTTGGAGCGTTATCTTTATCTCGTTCCTAACAGGCGGATTTGGAATTGCCACCACATTGGCCATGAATATTATTGAACAAGCTCGCGACTTCTCGTTGATTCGCATTGTTGGCGCCAGCCGTCGTCAGATGTTAATCACCGTTTTGACACAAGCTTGGCTAATCGGTATCGTCGGCATCTTCTATGGACTGATCGGTGGAGCCACCACGGTGTTTATCATCGTTCTGTGCAGTGAAGCACTGCTAGGCTATCAACCCGATTTCCATTGGAACTACATGTTGATGATCATGTCCATCTTCGGCACTTTTGTCATTGTCACCTTGGCTGCGATGATTCCCGCTTGGAAAGCATCGAAAATCAATCCTGTCGAGCATCTCAGTTATGAATAGTTTCAGTCACTGCAAAATGGCACATTGTTTTTTTGCACCAGTGGTCGCGGTGTTGTTGTGGCTCACATCAAGTTCTGCCGTCCATGCACAACGTCCGTTGGAACGCGCCAACGTTCGTGAAGCATTGCCTACCTCAACCTTCTTCATCTTTCAAAGTAGCAATGTGCAGGCTGCCACGAAGGCTATTGCGACGTCGCGGTTTGGCCAACGTCTTTCTGACGAACCTTGGCTTTCTCTCTCCAAGCAACATCAAGAAAAGAACATCGCTTCGCTCCTCAACACACTTCCATGGATGGGCATCGAGTGGCGTGAGCTTGAGACGGTAGAAGCCAAAGGCTACTTCGTCGGCTTTTTGGACTCGAAGCAAAAACCACACGTCGTCTTCCTCATGCAACTTGGGCCGAATGCGGCGACACACCCTTTTGTCTCGGCGTGGAAGAAAGCGTTTACTCAGAATCGAACCCTAAAAGAAACGTCGCTCGATGAAACCTTGCAGATTTCCATAGCCGAATCCAAAAAGCCTGGTGTTTCATCGGCAGTATTAGCAATTGGACCAGAGTGGACCGCCATTTCCTCGTCCCCAATAGCAATTCAGGAATGGGTTACTTCTAACGCCAAAAACGCCTTGCCACAGAACTCGCTTTACGATCGCTCTTTATCCAAAAGCACCTCTGAATCATCGGTTCAATATTGGTTACAACCTTGGCAACTCCTCACCAATTACACCGAGGTTAGCGAGCCCAAGATATTTGGAACTCTTGAGAAGCTCGGCTTGGAACAGGTCACAGAGTGCGGAGGTGAGATTCAGTTCTTGGAAACGCCAAGTCCATCTTGGAACGTCACCACCGAAGTGCAATGGGCGCAACCTCCTCAAGACGCATTGGCCGTCCTGAGCTTGATGGAGGGGCCGTCGATTCCACTTCCAGCGATCATGCAAGGGACTACCGAAGAAACCAAGTTCGACAATTTTTCAATGCTCTATCTGGATAACAAACCTTGGTTTCAAGGTGTGAACTTTCTTGCGGATCTATCCATCGATGAAAGTACGCCCGGTGGTTTTGCGGACATTCTCGATAGCTTGTTAACGGATCCCGAAGGCCCCAAAATCGACGTCCGTAAAGAGGTGATCTATAAGCTTGGCAATCCAATGATTCTGGGCGGCTCCACGATCCCAGATCGCAAAAAGGAAGGGCAATATCAGCGGCAGCTACTGACAGCCTTCCCATTTCCCGACACGACAGAAATGCGAAAAATTCTGCAGCGAATGTTCGAAGGAGATGAAGAAGTCACGCATGAAGATATCGGCGACTTCCAAGTTTGGCACACCGTCCATAACGAGTCCCTGTTCATCTCGTTGAGCGAAAGTGAAACCCAAACGATTACTGCGGCAGCCGTGGATAAGACCCATGTTTATTTGGCAACAGATACCATTTGGCTCAAAAAACTGATTGAAACCGCGAACCAGAACACTCCTGGATCAGTACCCGAAAAAACCGATGCAGAGCCTATTTCAATAAAGCAGTACTTCGACTTAACCTCCTGGTTACATCGAAGTTGGTTGCGAGTACCCGAACGAACTCCCGATCGGAAAGATTATGAGTCCACGGATTTGGCTGCACTTGTGCTAACCAATACGTTAGTTCCGCAAATGGCAGCCTCCGAGTTACCACCTTGGGACAAAGCGAAAGACCTCTTTGGTTCCATTGAAGTGGTGGGCCGCAAAACGGCAACTGGCGTCAGCCTTTCAATCACTTGGAAATGAGTCTTTCAAAGTTTTCGCGAAATGTGAACTGAACCGTACTCGGCACGTCTTGCAGCATTTGAGGTTTTGGCGGCAAGCCTTGCGGCTAAACGATCACATGGAACACCGGACTAAGCTAACAAGCAGTCTTTGATGACATTTCCATAAACATCCGTCAAACGAAAATCACGTCCACCCCAGCGAAAGGTGAGACGTTCATGATCGATCCCCAACAAATGCAAAATGGTTGCATGAAGGTCGTGCATGCTCACCACTTTATCGACAGCACGATACCCAAATTCGTCGGTCGAACCGTAATGAAATCCACCCTTTACACCTCCACCCGCCAGCCAAATGCTGAAGCCTTGTGGATTGTGATCTCGACCATGACTCCTCTGAGCAAATGGGGTCCGCCCAAATTCTCCTGCAAATACTAACAGGGTGGAATCTAACAGTCCTCGCTGCGCTAAATCGGATATCAGCGCGGCGATAGGTTGATCCACAACTTCTGCATTTTTGCGATGACCTTCCTGAATGTTCTCGTGGTCATCCCAGGGAGCGATAAAACGAATTCCTTTGACGCAGGTCAATTCGACAAATCTGACGCCACTTTCGATCAAACGTCGCGCCAGTAAACATTGTTTTGCATATTGGGCCGTGAGGGAATTCTTCGAATCGACACCATACGCTTTGAGAGTTGCCTCACTTTCCTGAGAAACGTCGGTTAGTTGTGGAACAGCCGTCTGCATTGCCATCGCAGTTTCATAATTCTTGATTGCCCCTTCGATGGCACTGCTCTCTGCATTCGGTTCCCTGTAAGCCTTTTGAAATTTCGCATCTGAATTTCGAACAAAATCCATCAAAGCACTTTGCGTCTCGTTCCCGAACGCGGTCTTGACGTTTTGTACGATCTCTTGATTGCCGAAAGCGTTAAAAAACGTCCCCTGATTTATGGCGGGAAGAAACGAATTAGAAAAGTTCTCTGGCCCACCGATAGGCAACAACCCACCATTGATGACAACATATCCGGGCAGTTCCCGGTTCACTGTCCCAAGTCCATAGTTGATCCATGAACCAAGGGATGGCCTCCCTTGAATCGGGCTTCCCGTATGTAAATACATGCAAGCTTGTGAATGCTCAGCAAACTCACTCTTCATC
Organism: Planctomycetota bacterium; assembly: GCA_017303505.1. Taxonomy (GTDB): domain Bacteria; phylum Planctomycetota; class Planctomycetia; order Pirellulales; family Pirellulaceae; genus JAFLCP01. Next base: position 23,556 of record JAFLCP010000080.1, read on the forward strand.
GATCGGATCACGCAGAGCTTGTCAGCATGTTGTGCTAGATTTGGGAACAACTCGCTGATCGGTAGGCCCGATTCGCCATGCTGGTCGAACTTAAAGGGTGAGCCGAAAATCGTTCCATTTTGATCGAATTGCGTTGCGTCCACTGCGGCAGGAAATCGCTCGCCGTGGCGTTCATTCAGGAGCGGCTTCGGATCAAAGGTATCGACTTGAGATGGCCCACCATCCATGAACAGAAAGATCACGTTCTTCGCGCGGGGCATAAAGTGTAGCCCCTGGCTTTTACCCGCAGCATCATCTTTGCCGAGGGCTGCTGGAGCATATTCGGCCAATAGCGCGGCCAGAGCTGTGTAGCCGAATCCATTTCCGCAGCGACGAAGCACTTCGCGACGATTGAAAACAGTCATGAGTGACTACCTTAGAAAAATGAACTCTTTGAGATTAAACATCCCATGAGCAAGTACGTGCCAAGCCTTCTCTTCGCCTTCTTTTGTTCGCACGTCTTCCAGCAGACTTTGAACGGCCTGGAGCTCTTCAGCGGTCGGTTGGCGTCCCAACAATTCTTGGTACATACGTTGTACTTTGCTAACTTGATCTCCGTCCGCACTGCGAATTTTGTTCGCCCAAATCTGTGACTGATGGAGTACCAGCGGATCATTGAGCATTGTCAAACTTTGCGTGGGAACGATCGTCGTATTGCGTTTTCCGACGGGGCTCGCTGGCCTTGGAAAATCAAAACTCAACAAAAATTCATACGGAAAATTCCGCCGTACTTCGAGATAAAGAGAACGCCTCCCGCTTCCATCCAATGGGCCTGGTGGGCTTTGTTTATTGGGCTCCATTACGGCTTGATAAAACGGTAGTGTTCCTAGTCCACTGTCAGGACGTTTGAGGTTCCCAGCGACATACAACATAGAATCGCGAATGGATTCGGCATCGATTCTGCGAACTACCATATGAGACCAAAGTCGATTATCCGGGTCTTTCGAAATCGACGTTTCCGTCGCAGTGGTGGAGCGTTGCCACGCCTTACTGTTAACAATGTGGCGAATCAACTGTTTGGTGGACCAGCCTTCTGCCATAAATCGAGCGGCCAATTCATCTAGCAGTTCGGGGTGGCTCGGGACCTCTCCCATTCGCCCAAAGTTATCTACCGAGCGAACCAAACCCTCGCCAAAGAGCCAATTCCAAACACGGTTTACATAGACGCGGGCTGTAAGTGGATTATTGGGGTTCGTAATCGATCGAGCTAGTTGTAGGCGTCCGCTTGCATCTTGTGGGATCGGATCAATCACCTCCTTTAAGGCTACCAGATAACCGCGCTCTACTTCTTTACCGGGCGTTTTGTGATCGCCACGGTTAAGCCAAGCTTGATTTACGGGAAGTCGATCTTCGTAAACACCTGGTGCCCAATGCGGCTTGGGGATTTGGTTTTCGATTCGCTTATACTCGTCGATGGTTTGGCGCAGCGTTGGGGCATCCGACGGAAGTAGGCTCAACCAACCGCTTTCCATCCAACCATTGAGCCAACGAATATCTTCTTTGCTAACCGTTCCCGTTTTGAGCCTGTCGAGTGATTCTCGAATAGACTGCAAAATTGCAGCACTCGCACTCTCTCGAGAATCACACTCCACCTTCAATAGAGAATCTGGAATAACTCTCCATTGAGGTAGCTGCACACCCCGTGAATGAGCTACAGCTTTGAATAATCCAAAACTCGATCGACCATCGCTATTTTCCAAATAGCTGGGATCTTTAGTGACACCTATGTAGGGCTTCGCGTCGCGAGTTAGCAACTCGATATGAGCCCGTAAGCCTTTCCATTGAGGCCGAATCGTCATCGTTACCCACTGAGTTTGATCGGAATTCAGTGTTGGGTTAATGGTTTCAAACAAGAGTGAGTCGCCCTGAAAATTCTCGATCACTAATCGTGCTCTCGCACCTGCGGTGCCGCGACACAACACAGAAATCAAGTCGTTCTCAACAACAAAGTCGGGAGAACGCAAAATTCCTGCATGGCGATCCGATAGCAAATTCGAATGAAATCCTTCACCTTGAAGCGTCGTAAAAACGGTGTCACTATTTCCCTGAACGGTCCATTGCGGTTTGCCTGTAAGCGGTTGAGCGGGCATGCCTGCACCATCAACTCTCCACGACTTGAAATCACCATCACTTAAATCCCACAGCACCTTTGCATCTGCAGGAATAACGTTCGATGGATTCGCGGTCTTCTCTTTCCATTTCTTCCATTCCTGTACGAATTCCGCATCGGACGGCTGAACCAGTACCTCTAACATCGATCTAAGGCTGGCATCTCCACGCCCGTCTCGCAGTCGCGCCAACGCTCGCACAAGAGGTTTTCCGGCTGGCAATTGCTTCTCAAAGTCTTGCCACTTCGTTTCGCGTTGCGGATTTTGCCCCAGCCACTGGACCGCCTCGACAAACTCTGGCTTAGCTGATGTCAAGCGTTCGCTCCAATAGTTGGACCAGTGTTTGGTAAACTCAGTTTGCAAAGCGTCTAACTTCGTATTGTGTTGCGAAAAGCTCTCGGGTCGATCAAGTACACGTAATCCACTTCTTGTGCTTCTGAGTACGCCATACATCGCGTAGTAATCTTCGTCGCTGATGGGATCGAACTTATGGTCATGACAACGTGCGCAAGAAATCGTGATGCCCTGAAAGGCTTTTCCTACCGCATCGATTTGACTGTCAATGACGACGATCTCTTCTTTCTTGACATCCACCGGTGTTTGATTGAATTCAATAAAGCGCCAAAATGCTAAACCTATGAGTGCTTCGTTCACGCCATTCTCAGTCCAACGCGGTTCAATGAGATCGCCAGCTAAATGTTCTTCGATGAGCCGGTTAATCGGCACATCTTGTTGGAACGAGCGAACAAGATAATCGCGATATCGATAAGCGAAGGGGAGATAGGCGTCATCTTCTGAGCCATGTGTCTCCGAATAACGCACGGTGTCCATCCAGTGCCTGGCCCAATGCTCCGCAAACTCTGGACTTTCAAGATAACGCTCGACCAAGCTTTTCCATGCTTCATCAGTGTGAGTAGTTTCAAAGGCCTGCACATCTCGATAGTCAGGTGGTAAGCCTCGTAGTTGAAAGCTGAGGCGGCGCACGAGTTGCTGCGAATCGGCGGAATCGCTGGCCACTACACCTGACTCTTCCATTTTTCTGTTGAGCCAGAAATCGATACCGCGATAGCTGTCTGGCTTATTGAGCATTGGATTGGGTTGCCAACACCACCATTGAGAGCGTTCCTGAAAAAGCTTTTCCCAATCGATATTAGATCCGTTTAATGATTCAGGCTTATCTCTGGGGTCCACTGCTCCATCCGCAATCCACTTGCGAAAATCTTCAAGCATCCCATCGCTCAATTTGGGCGCTTTGGCAGGCATCTCCAAACCAGCTTCCCGATGTTGAATCGAACGCAACAATAAACTCTCATCTGGCTGTCCCGGAACTATGGCCGGACCAGAATCACCCCCCTGCATCCAACCATCTCGACTGTCCAACGACAAGCCGCCGTTCTTCTTTCCAACGTTGTGGCAATTGAGACAATGTTCATGTAAGGCAGGACGAATTTTCGTTTCAAAAAACGCGTTCTTTTCTGAGTCGTCACTTGCTATTGCGAGGTCGCTAGTCGATGTGGACCGCACTAAGAAGAAGAGGACAACTAGGAAACCATGTACCTGCTGGCTAGACATAGTCAATTCTCAAATGTCCGCTGAAAAAGCGAAGCTTGGATGGGAAGTGTGATGAGACCAAACGGTGAGTGGCGAGGGGGTTTTCCCTATTTTATCGTATCTATCGATCGGTTGCCTACCATAAAGCAACGTCGATAGAAAATTGGTACAATAAACGTCCACTCGCCTTTCTCTTTCCCCATTCCTTTCCACTATTTCCTGCCATGAATACGTTCAACCAACTCAGCTTCCGTTACGTTCTTTCGCGATGTTTATTGTTTTTTGTTCTACAGTTTTCGATCGCCGCGGTTCTGCAGGGCGATGGTCCTGATGACAATTTCCCAGAGAATGTTCGACTCGTACCGCCCAAGGGCATCACAGTACCTCAAGCGACGCTTGAGAGTTGGAAAACTCGGTCTGCGGAAATCAGCCAGGAACTTGCCTCGATTGTAGATGGTAAGCCCACGGACCGCTGGCAAGTAGAAGGCTTGCTTCGCGCTGTTCGCATGACGCTCGAAGAAGAAATGTTTTACAACGATTCGGAGATTGCATTCGCTGGTACGCTTCTCGATATTGCCAAAGAACGCGTGGCTGTACTGAAGAGCGGCAAGACGGGCTGGGACTTGCTCACCACCGGTATGCCCGAAAAAAATGGAAGCCGCTTGATCATTGGCGTTTTCCAATCGAAGCTCGACCGCTCGTTGCAGCCTTTTGGCTTAGTCGTACCGAGCACTTGGACACCTAACCCAAGCCAACCTGTGCGACTGGATGTTTGGTTACATGGACGTGACGAACGATCGGGCGAGGTGGGATTTTTGCAACGTCGCTACTCGCAACCTGGCGAGTTCACGCCCGCTAATACGGTCGTATTGCACCCCTACGGTCGCTATAGTAACGCGTTCAAATTTGCAGGTGAGATCGATGTATTGGAAGGAATCGAGTTCGTAAAAAACTTAGTTCCAGTCGATCAAAACCGCATTAGCATTCGGGGCTTCTCGATGGGTGGTGCCGGCTGTTGGCAAATGGCCGTACATTATCCAGGCACATGGTTCGCAGCCACACCCGGAGCAGGCTTTTGTGAAACCACTGAGTTTTTGCGTATCTTCCAAAAGGAAGAATTCAAACCAACAACCTTTCAGAAGCCGTTATTACATTGGTATGACTGCCCTGACTGGAGTTCCAATCTGCGTTATCTACCCACGATTGCTTATAGCGGTGAGTTAGATCGCCAAAAGCAAGCCGCAGATGTGATGGAAGCCTCACTTCGCTCTAAGGGGATTGAGCTACCCCATATCATTGGCCCACAAACGGAACACAAGTATCACCCCGACTCGAAGGCAGAAATAACGAAACGGCTTGAAGAATTTGCAACGGCAGGCCGCAATGAATATCCAACTCAAATCGACTTTACGACTTACACACTTCGCTACGCAACACATACATGGATCGCCATAGAGCGATTGAAGAAACACTGGGAGGAATCAAGAATTCAGGCCAAACGCTTGGATACTGGCCTCGAAATCACAACACAGAATATAGATCGTTTTGTGGTCACACTCCCTGTCTCTCTTTTCAAAATTGATCTCAATCAAATGTTGACGATCAAGATCGATGACAGCCAACTTTCACTTTCGCCCCGACAGCTGATGACGGATCGCTCCGCAAATCCGAAATGGCGATTAGGCTTTGAAAACGTCAATGGAAAATGGGAACAAGTACGACGCAGCAACAGCGACAAACTGAGCAAACAACCGAATTTGCAAGGTCCGATCGATGATGCATTTTTGGATTCTTTCGTGTTTGTCCCACCAGTCGATAATGGCCAAGAATCTTCCAACCCAACTTCGACTTGGGTGAAGAACGAATTCGCTCACGCGACCTCGCAATGGAAACGACATTTCCGCGGCGATGTGGTGAGCAAGAGCCCGCAAGAGATCGTCGATACTATCGATAGCGCACCGACAACCGCCGCCGTAGCTGCATCGTTGAGAATGGAAAACTTGGACTGTAATTGGGTACTATTTGGTACGCCCGAATCCAATCCGGTCATTGCCAAACTAGCAATGCAATTACCGATTCAATGGTCGAAGAAAAAGATACAAGTTGGTTCTCAACTATATGACTCCGAAAACCATGCGTTGATCATGATTTATCCCAATCCATATCTTCCGAACCGGTACATCGTGTTCAACAGCGGATTCACCTTTAGAGAATTCGCCTACTTGAACAACGCTCGCCAGATACCAATGCTGCCCGATTGGGCTATTGTGGATACCGCAAGCAAACCCAATAGCCAATGGCCAGGTAAAATTGTCGATGCAGGGTTCTTTGATGGGAGCTGGCAACTAAGTAGCAAATAGTTTCTTAGAAGCGACGGTGTGGTACCAATAGCTCGTGCTCGATCGTCTAAGTTGATGACAAGCACGAGCAGCCTCACCATGGCTCAGTTCGAGTGCCCGGACGCGCGACATCAAAAACGGCGTCGTGGCGCGAGTCATAAAGAGTCTGTGGGGCCGATGGGCTATTTGAGCTTTGTTACGACTTGAACCCAACCTGGCTCAGCCAATAGATCGGGAAACTTAGCTCGGCCCGCTTGGATATGGTCCGATTGTCCATGCTTGACCAGGGCCTCTCGACTCGACCACTCTTCGATGAAAGTGAATTTGTGCGGATGATCTAAGTCCACAAAAAGGTCGTAGCGAATACAACCTTCCTCTTGGCGGGTAGGGTCAACAAAGCCTTCCAAAACCGCTTGCAGTTCGGCTTCTTTCCCTGGCTTGGCATGAATGTGAGCAACAACATCAACCTTCATGATGGCTAACTTTCTAGGCAAAACAAAACTGGTTAAAAACGAATAGGCTTAGTATCCCACATATCCAGCTGTGATTCTACATGTAGAAAGCCGTGCAGTATCTATGGACTTTTTCAAAAGTCGATTTGCAATCGCATGCCAAAGGCATCGGTCTGAGAACTGATCATGTCTTGTCCCACAATCACACCGTTGCGTATGGGTCGCGAGTCAGCCCAAGCGTGAATGTAGTTGAACACCGCCTTGCAATAGGGATTGATGTACCAGTTCAAGCCGACGGTCAAGTCTTGTAACTCTCCTCCTTGAATTTGACGATCCGTTAGATCGAGATAGGACCAGCGAGCGGCTAATTCCCAAGCTCCGATCCCTCCTTTTTTCGAAACGCTATCGAAGGGCATCACTCGATCGATAGCACCCGCTTTACGATCGTAGGGCCGATGCTCTCCCGTCAAGAAATAGCCGACTTGCATATACGATCCATATAAGAATCCGTTTTCTTTCGGACCACTGTCGACATACGTCCCCATAAACTCGCTTTGGACCGACAACGGGCCATGTACCCATAGCATTTCCGGTCCCACAGTTTGCACCAAGCTCGTATCCGTGAGCAAACCGGTATCAACAAAAAATGGTGTTCCAAAGGCGGCCGAATGAATGGGGATTCCGCTCGAACCGACCGGTTCACCTGCCGGCAATCCAAATTCACCCACATAGATTTCGGGGACCGTTCGAAAACGAACGCGACCATCCGGTGGAGCATTCAGGAAGTATCCCACACCGAGATGAAGATATTCCGTACCCTGACAATCCCACCAGCCTAGATGTGTTAAGCGGCCTGCTAAGCCGTTCCCACCATCGGTACTGAGCGAACTACCATACTGATCTTGCCCGGTCCTGAAATAAGATAACGCCCAGGTGGAGTTCTCATCCTGTGAGTGATCGTAGATCCCGAATCCCAAATGGCGAAAGGGTGTGAAAGCTTGAAAAAGACTAGACCGTTCCATAAACGTCGTATAACGAAAGCTACTCACGACTTCTAAACTAAAGGGCTGCTTCCACTGACCGACGCGCAAGGTACCGAAAGGAGTTGCATCTTTGAAATCAACCCAAAGGTCCGTGAAAGTAGGTCGCCCAAAAAAGCCAAAATCCATCTGCATGAAATAGTCCATCGCGTCGCTGACGGAGCCTTTTGCCCCTAAGCGAGCGCGACGAAAGTCAGCACCACTTTGGATTTCCCCATAAGCTTCACGACTCGCGTCTGTTTGATTAAACATCACCGCATCGGCTTGGAAAACGCCGCTCATAGTCAGCGTTGGATATTTCGGCTTTTCCTTGTCTTTGGGGGGTGCTGTTGCTCCCTCTAGCGTTTCCAGCCGCGTCTCCGAGTTCCGTAGTGCAGCCTCAAGTTGCTCGACACGCGTTTGGAGGTCAGCGCTCGGGGCAACTGCGTCAGGCGGATTGGTTTCCTGTACGTAATACTCCTGGCCGAGAGCAAATTCATGGCACACAGCAAACGCCAGAATGCTAGCAATCCATCGAATTTTTCGCATGCTCATGCTCCCAACGCCAAGACACGTACATACCGTCTTATTTCGGAGAGTGCGCATGGGAGAGATTAACGGTTATTCCGTTAATTCGGCTTAAGCAAACCTTAGCTGGGGCGCAGCGGAGGCAAGGTAAACGAGAGAGAGACGCCCCCCAGAATGGGCTTTCAGAAAAATGTGTGAGCCAAATAGAGGGTAGCCCAGGGAGCCAACCGCGATGGTCGGCACGATAACTTCCTTGAAGACACGTACATTTGTACGTAAACCTACGAACGATTATCGTAAGAACTAAAAGAGCAGCTAACCTACCCAAATCGATCGACATGAAGCCGATGGATTGAGGAAGATTAGCTGCCTCGATTTGCTAATGATGGATCCGCAGCAATTAAGGAGCTGGGTCGGCCGCAGGTCCGCCACCAAGGTCTAGCTTGGTCCATTTCTTCGCTTTTAACTTGGCAACGTTCGCTTCGGAGATATTGCCGTTGTTCTTGAATGTCAAAGACTGAAGCTTAGGCATCGCTAGAATCTTCTCGACGCTCGCTTCCGAAACGCCTGTTTCCCGGATTGAAAGTTCCTTAAGGTTCGGCAACTTGGCAATCACATCGATTGTCGCATCGGTCATCTTGGGGACGCTCCAGATATCGAGCAACTCAAGCGATTTGGCCGATTCTAAATTCTTGAGACCTTCGTCAGAAATGGAAGCAATCTCATGTAAGTACAAGCGCTTTAGGGCTGGCAGATCTGCTAACACCTCCAAGGCTGGATCGCTAACGTTGGGCAAGTCGCGCAAGGTGAGTCGATTCAATTTGAGGCCTTTGAGCGCCAAGACACCGTCGGTACCAAAACCTTGGCAGCGGAAGATTTCCAGCGAATTTAATTTCTCTAGGCTGGCGAGGTGTTTACCGGATTCACTCGAGATGGCAAAGTCTTGCAAGAGCAATGAATTGAGAGTCTTGCTTTTGCAAAGTTGTTCCATCCCGAAATCTGACACAGCCGTGCTACGGTGCTTCAGCGCCGTGAGCTTCGGCAGTTCGCCGACGACTTCGAGAGTCATGTCGCCAGCTTCCATGTTGCCGCGAAGGTCGAGTGCGCGAAGGTCTTCTAACTTGGATAGACGACGAGTGCTGATATCATTGAATCGGTTCTGCAACAGCGTAAGCTTTTGCAGTTTGGTCAAGGAAGAAATCGAACGCATCACGCTGCTGGACATGTTGGTATTGGATGACAAATCGAGATCCGTCAGGTTTGGAAAGGCTTGCACGATGTTTTGCACGGCAGCATCAGTGATGACGGAGTTGGTCACCGCTAACGTATTGAGCTGAGTGAGCCCAGCGAGATTTGCGACCATTTCATCGTTGAATGCTCGACAATTGAAGATCTGGAGTTTGGTCAGATCGGTCAATTTGCCAAACAGGGCAACATCGTCTGCCGTGATACTTGCCCCATCTTGAATCACGATTTCTGTGAGCTTTCCATCGGTCATCGTGACCTTGGCATTACTACCGAGTTCCTTTAATCGGGCCTGAGCTGCGGCGACAGCTTGGCTATCGGCGGGCTTGTTCGCTGCGACAGAGTCTTGTGCGACTGCAGTGGGAACCATGACGCTACTTAATCCGGCAGCGCAGCCCATGATGACCAACGATTGTCCCAACAGCGAACGAAAACGGAGTTGCCAATTCATAGTCAATAACCTTTTTTGCATGCGAGCATCACTCGCAACATTAGTTCATCAAAAAATACTTCCAGCACAACTACAAAAAGCTGTGCTGGAAGTTCTGTTTACTTCTTCATTGTTGCATCAAGCATCGCCAAGACTAGTCCAAGCGATATCCTTCAGGATACTTTGGCTTGATGAGATCGGCAACGCGAGGTGTCTTGAGCGAGTCAAGATTGGTTACCTTCAAGTTCTTAGCATCCCATTCGACTTTCTCACCCCAGTCGCCCATTTCGCCGTTTTCGCCACCCTTCGCGGCAGCCCAAACAGCCAAGTTACCGAGAAGAATGGTCTCAGTAAGCGGTCCGGCGCGGTTGATGAAGTTTGACTTCGCAATCATCGGGTCGCCCGCGATCTTAGCGCGGAAGAGTTCCCACATGTTGTTGACGTCGTTACCCTTGCCCTTATCTTCAGCGCGTTCGAAATCAACTTTAACTTTGTCGACGCCGCGTAGTTGATATACGCCGCAATAGTCGTCAGAGCTGTAGAAAGCACCTTTCTCACCGACAACCAACACACCGCTGTCCGAAACGTTGTCGATTCCCCACTTGCTGAAGACTTCCATGGGCGGCTTGTTGCCACGGCGGTCATACCACCAGAATGGAATGGCAGGTCGTTCAGATGTTTCAGGGAATTCAAACTTGATGATCGAGCTAGCTGGGAAGCTATCGAAATCATGACCGGTTGACTTGGCAACCACAGAGATTGGATCACGCAAACCGCATGATGCGAATGGCACAGTCAACTGATGGCAAGCCATATCGCCCAATGCGCCGGTACCAAAATCCCACCAACCACGGTGCTGGAAGGAGTGATACAAGCCTGGCCAGAATTCGCGATAAGGAGCGACACCGATCCAACTCTTCCAATCGACCGTTTCAAGAGCTCGGCCGATTTCTTCTTTCTTCTTCGAAAGCAATTTTTTGACCAACTCGGCAACTTCTTCTGGAGTTGCATCTGGTTCGTCTTTCTTGATTTCCGCCATGGCTTGTTCTTCGAACTTCTTCAAGTCCATACGGCGGCCAGGTCCTTGTGCCCATACAGGACGGTTCGACCAAGCATAAACTTCTTTCAAGGTACCGAGTACACCCGATTGAATTTGGGCAATCGCTTCGCGCGACGAATCCAAGGCGGTTCCTTGGTTACCCATCTGAGTGCAAACGCCAGTTTCTTTGGCGACATTAGCCAACAAACGAGCTTCATAGATAGTGCGGGTCAATGGCTTTTGTGTGTAGCAACTAATACCCAATCGCATCGCATCCAAGGTTACTGGAGCATGCATGTGGTCAGGGGTGCTGACAGTGCAGATATCGATATTCTTGCCATGCTTCGCGAACAATTCGCGATAATCGGTGAAGCGTTCTGCTTCCTTGAACTTGTCCGAGTTACCTTTGCCTTCCAGTGTTTTGCGATCGACGTCGCAGATCGCCACGACGCGACCAAACAAAGCGGCGTTATCGGAGTCGCTTCCCCCTTTACCGCCAACGCCAATGGACGCGACATTCAATGTTTCGAGTGCTGAGTTACTTACAGCTGGTCGGCTGCCAGCAGCCACGAAATAGCCGAAGCCCGCCATCGATGTGGCTTGCATAAAGCCACGACGTGTTGATTTTGCCATGATAGGTCCTTTCAAAACAATTCAATCTGCAACGCTAGTTGTTAATAGATCCGCACAGTGAATACGCCATTATCGGAAGCTTGCCTACCAGAATCACCGAGAAAGCTTGTTCGAACAAGCCACATACATATCAACAGTCACTCGATTTTGAGATCGCTGAATGCTGTGGAGAGGAAAGCGAATTCGGCTGGAGGGAATAAGCGGAGGATCGATGGAGAGTGCGTGCCACACCGTCGGCTGGTAATTCAACCGCCCTTATCATATCTCCTCTGGCATGATTTTGCATACTACTTCTTGACTTTTCCCTGCCTAATCAACCAAAAACCACCCTTCCAGACCCCCTCTTCGCGCCTGAATCACTGAATCACTGAATCACTGAATCACTGAATCACTGAATCACTGAATCACTGAATCACTGAATCACTGAATCACTGAATCACTGAATCACTGAATCACTGAATCACTGAATCACTGAATC
>JAFLCP010000081.1 GCA_017303505.1 Planctomycetota bacterium
TGTTTGTTGCTGGATGACACGCCAATTCCAGCCACCCTCATTCAGAAAATGCTGGAAAGTGGCAATGCTGATTTAGTGCGGTCCGCTTGGTGGTTCCTGGGACATCGCTCCAAACCGATAGAAAAAGCAGAAGCCGCTATTTGGGATATCGGCCTTAAACGCGGGTTGTGGAATCAAACCAAGGAGTTTGATACTGAAGTCGTTCAGGTCATGCTTGAGTCGATAGCTCTTCGTTCAACCGAATTGCGGCGATACCAATTCTCGCAACCGTTGAGTATTCGCACGGAAGACTCAAGCAAGTTATCTTCCGCGCATTGGCAGTTGTTGTTATCGCTCAGCTATCGATTTCAAGGTGGTCCCGTTTCGATGGTGAAATGGGAAGGTTGGCCTGGCGGAACCGAGTTGCTGCGGCAGACAGCCCAGGCCATATACGCACCACCGAGCAAGCGGGCGAATGTGCAAACTCTTGACTTGTTAGAACGCCAGTTATCGCAATGGAACATGGAAAAACGAACGGCAGATCAGTTGCCGATTGAGTTGTTCGCTGTGGCCATTCAAAAATTCTTGGGTGATTGGCGATATAGTATTCCTTTGCAAAAAGATCCTCCCGATTCCACCATTCTCGATGGATATCGCTCTCTCGCCGTCAATGAAGTGCCGCAAAAGTTACGCGACTCATTGGCACTCAAGCTCGTGCAGTGGAGCGGTCAGCCTTTCCTCGAATCGCGAAGTGACGTCAAGCAAGATCTGTGGCGAACGATCGCCATGTTGCAGTCCGCTTCGCCGCAAGTCTTAAATGATTGTCTGGCTCAGTTTGCAAGTAGCAGTCAACCGAGCGATAAGCTGCATTATCTTTTGGTCGCTTCACAATGTGTCGCAGCTCGCTCGCCACAGCAGACAACAGAAACGGCACAAGCGATGCAGAGTCTGGTAAGAGAAGTTGTAGCCCAGAATGTTTCGACCGATCGCAACTGGCCATCGCGTATGCAAGAGATTGTGAATCTATTAAAGAAACGCGATCCGAAACTCATTCCTACATTATTGTCGCAAGCAGAATTTGGACTGCCCGTCGATTGGGTATGGGGACAAGCGACCGGAGAATATTCGGGACAAGCTCGCGAGAAAATGCTGGCCAAGATGGAACAGTGGGACGATCGTGATGTGTCGATGGATGTCCTGCGATACATGGAGCCGGTGGCTAGCGATGCAAGGTTACTCAATCGAATTCGACGCATCGAAGGACGCGGCGATTTGGAGTATTGGATTATTCAGCAACTGGCAGCCTCCCCTGCCCCGCAAGACTACACGCGTTTTGTTCGCGGCCTCGCATCGCGTGACGATGACCTTGCGTTACAAGCGTGGCGAGGATTAAAGCGTTTGAAATTGGAGGCACCGAAAGAGGAGCTCGTTCCTCTTGTGGATTTTCGCTTGCGAATGCCATTGCCCAATACATCGCGTAACGAATTGTCCGAGGTCGAACAACGTATTCGCACGTTGTTTCAGTCGCTCAAGATCAGTATTCCCAGCGGAGCAGTCAACCAATGGCCGTTGGAACGCTTGATTGGAGAAGCACTGGGCGATGAAGCCGCAAAAAAATGGAAAGAGTCGAAGAAGGCAATTCAATGGGAACCTCGCTTAGCAGAGGCGGAGAAATTGGGTGGTGATCTCAAGCGTGGTGAAGAGCTTTATCGACAATTGCGCTGTGCGGCTTGCCATCAAGGGGACAGTGCACTTGGCCCCGCATTAACCGGAGTGACCAAACGATTCTCGCGGGACGATTTATTTCGCGCCATCTATGATCCTAATCGCGACATACCTGATCGTTATCGATCGGTGACTATCCTCACAACCGATGGTGAAGTGTTGACGGGTATCCCCGTTTATGATTCGGTTGATGGTGTTATTTTGGCGACCGTATCGGGCGAAAGCGTACGGGTCAAGAAAGAAGATATTGAACAACGTCGACCAGCCGAGCAGTCTTTGATGCCTGTCGGCTTGATCGACGCTTTGACGCCCCAGCAACTGGCCGATTTACAAGAGTTTATCAGTCGTTTGTAGAGGTTGGGCTCGTTACGCTCCGATGATTTATGCAGGCGGTAGCAACTGCATGCGGCGCCACGCGCTGATTTGTCCGCTGTGTGACATCACATGTCCGCCGAGATAAAAGCCGATGAGCGAACCAAGGGTTGGAAGTAGATGTTTCATCGGTGAGTCGACTGGGTTGTCCATGATCAACAGTGAATCATCTGCCTGGCGTAGGCTTTCTAAGGCCACTTGATACGAGCGTTCGAAGTAAGCCAAGAGTTCATCTTTATTGGGATAGATCTTGCCTTCGCGATCATCAACACACTTCGCATCTTTGGAGAATAGTGGTTGATAAGACTCTGGTAACGCGATTTGCTCCGATGGGACTTTCAAAAAGTCCAGCACACGTACCGGATAAAGGTTGAGGTGCCCGATAACAAATGCCGGATGATTGGAATCGATGGTGATGCCACCGGGCGTAGCCAGGCTACCGAACGAGCTGGCTGGAATGTCTTTGCACAGCCGCAAGGCATATCGCGGGCCAAGCACAGCCGCATCCGCCAAAACTTTTGAATACTGCCCCATATATTATCCTCTCGCCACTCTGAAAACTGAATCACTGAATCACTGAATCACTGAATCACTGAAAACTACCTTCTCTTCTTCACCTGAATTTCAACCACCGCTTGTCCGCCTGGCAAGAGTTGTACAAATTGTCGTTCGCTGAGCAGGCGAATAGGTTTGTCGCGCGGTGTTTCGGATTCGTTCGCTTGCATGGCGGCGAGTGCAGTGGGTGGCACAGGGGAAGCGGCATCGGGTTGTCCCATGACCACATAGTCGGTTGCTGGTCCGATTTCATCTTCGCAGGTTGCGCCCAGCGAGCTAGCGAGGGCCATGGCATCGGCGCGGCTGAGTCCCATCAATTTGCCGGTGAAGAAAATGCGTCGACCGGTAAGTGGCTTATCGTTGCCAGCGATCGATTGAATACGTTCGGCGTTGACTTGAACTTCGACTTTAGCTTTACGGCTCGGGATACCTTGTCGCCCGTAAGAGACTTCGGGGCGATTGGTGACGGGCCACGCAGTCCGCGAACGCTTGATGGTCTTGGGGCTTGATATCTGTCCCAATGAAACCACGCCACGTGTGAGAAAAAGTTTCTTTTCGAGATCTTCGAATGACTCGGCTTGAACATGTTCGGCTGCGCGTAAAGCAACTTCTCCGCAGGTTCGTGAATCTTCGAGGGCGTCATGATGTTGGAAGCGAATTCCAAATCGCTCGGCTAAAGCGGCGAGTCCATAGCTGGTATGACCAGGCCAGCAGCGCTGTGCGATAAGGCGTGTGCAGGAGAAGTCGATACGTGGTGGGGCGACATCATAGGTGGCAAGCGTACTGGTCAGTACACCCAGGTCGAAGCGAGCGTTGTGGGCGACGAGCAGCCGACCATCGAGCACAGGTTTACATTGTTCCCACACCGTAGCAAAGTTAGGTTGGTCCGCTACATGTTCGGGCTTTATGCCGTGGATCGCAATATTCTGTGGAGAGAAATAGAGTCGTGGTGGTTTGACGAGCCAACTCGCTTCGTGAACGATTCTGCCTTGTTCGTAGACGACCACTGCGAATTGGCATGCGCTATCGGGGCGACTGTTGGCCGTTTCGAAATCGATAGCGACAAAATCGAGCATGGGGCGACCGAGCAAAAAGTGAATGGAAGTGATTTGACTCAAGCAAGGGATTAACGCAGTGGATCTTTGCCAAGCATGCGGCGAATGATGCCTATCTGACCGGCGTGAAGTGATTCATGGATAGGGCAAAACATAAGTGCTCCGATTTTTCGCGGATAAACGGCATACGGCATCTCAGTGGCTTCGCCGAATTGTTCAATGGGGAGCGAACGCACTGTTTGCAAAGCGGTTTCATGCACACGACCAAGGAGCGTCAACAATTCTGCGGCTGGAAGTGGATTGCTAAGTTGTTCAGGATTTCCCGACGTGCCACGCCCATATTGCTTGCGGAACCAACCTGGGATCAGATCTAGATCACTCGCTTCACGGCCTCGTTGTCGAAACAGCATCAGTCCATATTGGGAGAATGCGAGATGTCCCACTTGCCAGCCAATCGTCGATGGGGCTCCAGAAGGGGCGACGTACCAGAGTTCGGGCTCAATATCGGCAACCAGAGAGAGCGAATACTGTCGACAGAATTCCATTTGTCCCAATACAGTTTCCCGAATCTGTTGAAGTTCGGAGGCCGAAAGTTCTCGATGATCGGTTGGCAGGTTCACTGTTGAATTTTCACTTTCTAGCTAGGTGTCCAGTTGCGAGAAACATTGCCGGAGGATAAACCATATTTCTATGGAAACAATTGCAGAAAATATCTACGACTTCCCCGTTTACTATGATCTGGTATTTGGTGCCGATTGGGCAGCCGAATTCCATTTTCTCACCGACTGTTTTGAAAAACATGTGAGCGGTCGCACTCGTCGGCTCTTTGAGCCAGCTTGTGGAACCGGTCGTCTATTGTATCGATTCGCAAAGGAAGGGTATGCCCTAGGTGGCATCGATCTCAATTCCAAAGCCATCGAATATTGTAACGATCGCTTGGCCAAGCATGGTTACAAGGGTGAGATTTGGGTTGGCGATATGTGCGACTTTACCGTTGCCAAGCCCTATGACGCATCGTTCAATACGATCAATAGTTTTCGGCATTTATTGACCGAGAAACAAGCCGTCGAACACTTGCAGTGTATGGCCAATGCGATTCGGCCAGGTGGTATTTATGCCTTGGGCTTGCATCTAACGCCGACAGAAGGTCCACCGACGGATACCGAATCTTGGAATGCACGCCGAGGAAATCTGTCGGTCAACACGCATATGTGGCCCCTCAGTCGCGACTTAAAAATGCGAATCGAACGCTTTGGTATGCGATATGATGTTTACAGCCCAACCTCGCAAATGCGGATCGAAGGCGAATTGGTGTTGCGATCTTATACGGCCAAACAATTTGACCAACTGCTCAAGAAAGTTCCGCAATGGTCGATCGATGGTATCTACGATTTCCGCTACGACATCAATGAACCGATCGAAATCGATGCGACAGTCGAAGATGTGGTCTTCATTCTTAAACGCCAAAAGTAGTTCAGCTAAGGCTAACTGGTGAAACAGTTGGCTGAGCCTACCCTCTCAAAACAAAATCAGCCCGAAGTGTTGATCGATTGCGATCATCGCTTCGGGCTTTTTTAATTGGCCTCAATTTTTTGCTGCCGCTACGGAGCACTCGATTATCGGTGTACGCAACGAGCTGCGAACCATGGCGTTGGAAACGCCATGATTCGCGGAGTTATTTCGGTTGGATTTTGAGTGTATAGGTTAGGGCGCCGATCGCTTCACCTTTCTTCACATCCTTATAGGATTCGTGGCACATAACGCACTTATCCATCACGACGGGAACTGCTGTCGCAAATCGAAGATAGCGACCATCATCGCGGGTTTCGACTTGTTCGTAGGTTGCTTTCCCCTTCTTCAGTTCTTCGAGAGCTTTTTCTTCAAACTTATCTTTGGCTAAGTTTTCATCGTTGTAGGGTGAGCCCGTTGCGTCGATGAGGCGAACATCATGATGCCCTTTTTCTTTCATGGCCGAGAAAAGAGCTTTGGCTGCTGTCGCCGCAGCAAGGTCGGTTTCTTTGTTGACGTAGTGTTCGGTGATCAGCACGACAGCCGTTTTGTAGAGGTCATCAAGCATTAGGACTTGTTGCCGAGCAGCGGCAAGTGCCGGATCGGCTTTCGGTGCCTGTTGAACGGGTTTATCTTGAGGCTTGCGTTCTTGGCCAAAAAGGATGGGCTTGGCCAGCAGCGAGGTTGCGGTGAGGGCGATCAAGACGAGAGGGATAGCGAATCGTTTGGGCATTCGGTGTACTCCTGTGGAAAATTAAATTGGACAACAGGAGTTTTATGTCTGATTCGTGGTCTTATGTCAAGTTAAATTCCGGGATTCGGGATTTCAGCACTCAAGTGTCGAATGGAGAAGCGGATTAAGAGCGGGGTTTGGGCCAGGCGAAAAGGGTTGCCAGCAAGCCGGCCACAGAAATAACGGAGATAATGGCCGAAGTCCAAATTTGGCCATCGACATATTCGGCGGCCTTTTGGTTGTAGTAAAACGTGGGGCGTTTGCCGTCCCGAACTTCTTCGGTGAGGGAGAAGTTATTCGATTCGATCCAATCGGCGAGCAATTCTTGGGAATCTTTTTCGTCGACGTGTTCATTGAGTCCAGCGATCATTTCTTCGGCGGATCCCCGAGTGTCTATTGTGGTGCGTCCCCAACCGTAATAAGCCGTGCGGGCAATGAACAGAACGGAGACGCCGAGACAAATCGCCAAGACGATTCCGCGTCCCCCGCGCCACGCATTTCGGCTTTGTTCCCTCCGGTCGGGTGTGGCGGATGTGACCTCTTCGGCTACCTCAAGTCGGTTCACCTCCCTGAGGGTAGGGACTTGATTAGAAGCTTGGCAGTTTGGGCAATTTATAGCTTCCCCTGCTTGGCTCACCGTAATAGCTATTTTGGTTCCGCAGTTCTTGCAAGGGAGCAAAAAGTTTCTGGCCATAGGGTGCTCTGTGCTTCGGTTCAACCGTCGAAAAGGGAGCAACTTAGCCCGGATTTGACTGGACCGGCGCGTTGCTCAAGTTAAAATTGGAATAAGAAATCGTCGAGCTGGAAGTCGGAACTCAACGAGATCAAACTCAGAGTTAAATCTGTGAGTTGTTCTCTATTGTAACCTACCACGGCGCGAAGAGGACTCGGCAACTATGGAGGGGCGGCCGAAAACTTGGGGATGGAGAAAGACGTCACGGGTTTTCTTGGGGATGCGGAACAATAAAGGTTGCTCGGGTTAGCCACATCATAAAGTGCCGGACCAATTTTCCGGCGGGTAGATTACCATTCATAACAATCGCGGCTGCTGACCTCCCTTTTATCCGTTATCTGAGAACCAGGCGCACATCGCACGACCTGCCTTACATTTTGATGCTGCCGAAGAACCAACTCGACCAGTTGGCGCAATGTTATTTATTGATTGCAAATTAATCATGGCTTAGCATTGGCATGTGTTGTCACGATGTCGCACGGGACCTATCTCTCTACTCTGAGTTGCGGAACGTGATTCCGGTTTAGTTCGGGTGTTTGTTCATGAATCCTTAATTGGGTTGTGGCGAACGGTTCGGGCTGAGTTGAAACGGATGAACGAATCTCGAAGTCCGCATGACGTATCCGGCGTGGAACTTACGCTTGCAAGTTGTATCGTTCGTCCGGTGGCAATAAGCCAGTGGGGCGAAGTAGTCAAACCCAAATGGGGCGATAACGAGCACTTGAGAAGTAAGTGATATGCAGGGATGGTCGAAATTTTTGGAATAAAGGAAGCCGCGACAATCTACGGTTTGATCCGCAATGTTTACCTGCGCCACTTAATTGGACGCTTGCTAGGCATTTGAGTGGGTCAGTGCAGCGTCGCCGTTTTGCTTATTCCACTAACCCATTTAAGCGTAAAGATTTACTATTTATTCACGGAGGTCCGACGGTCGGTTCACAGGTGGTAGAATACAGAGCGACCCTGAAAAGTTGACAACTCGAACGAGACGTCGAATTTTTGGCCGGTTGCTTGTTACTCTTTCCTGCTGACCACTATTGGTCCCTCGGCGTATTAGGAGCATTGGCCTTGTTCGACGAACTGTTGGACGATTTCGAAGACGATGTCGCAAGTAGCGCCGTGGAAATCGAGGGTTTGAAACTCTCGTTAGATGATGCGGAAGAAGTAGCCGATGACCTCTCTGTTGAAGAGGTGGCTGCGGAAGGCGAAGTACAAATAGACAGCGAAGAAGATTTGCTGGCTGGTGTCGACGAAGCGGAATCCTGGTCGGACGATCCGGTAAGAATGTATTTGACCCAAATGGGTGAAATACCTTTGCTGACTCGTCAAGAAGAAATCCGTCTCGCCAAGACCATCGAAGTGACTCGAAGACGTTTTCGCACCAAAATGTTGGAATGCGATTATGTGATGCAACATGCCTTCAAGATCCTGAAGCGTGTTCATAACAACGAACTCCCTTTCGATCGTACCGTCCAAGTCTCAGTGACTGATCGTCTTGAGAAGGACCAGATTTTGGGACGTATGCCCCACAATCTGAAATCGCTGGAAGTCCTGCTGAAACGTTCTCGCCGCGATTATAAAACCGCGTTGAGCCGTTCGACACCAATGAAAAAACGACAAGAGGCTTGGAAAGCTCTGTCGCGCCGCCGTCGTAAAGCGGTTCGTTTGGTCGAAGAACTCGGCCTCCGAACCCAGCGAATCGAATTGCTCATCGAACCGCTGCTGAAACTCAGCCGCCGGCTTGATGAATTGCAATTGGATCTGAAACGATTGCAGCATGACAAAGCCCCTCCTTCGGTACGCGCAGAAATGCTTCGCGAGTATCGTCAGATCTTGATCCACACCCAAGAAACCCCACGAAGTTTGCGAAATCGCGTGAACTTGGTACGTCAGGTTTACACTGAATACCAACGCGCCAAGAAACAACTTTCCGAAGGTAACTTGCGGTTGGTGGTTTCGATTGCCAAAAAGTATCGCAACCGCGGCTTGAGCTTCCTGGATCTAATCCAAGAAGGTAATGCTGGCCTGATGCGAGCTGTTGACAAATTCGAATATCGCCGTGGCTTCAAGTTCTGCACGTATGCAACTTGGTGGATTCGCCAAGCCATCACTCGCGCAGTAGCTGACCAGAGTCGCACGATTCGCATTCCCGTTCACATGGTTGAAACCATGTCACGTGTTCGAAATGTGTCACGCCAACTGTTGCAGGAACTAGGTCGTGAACCCACGCTCGAAGAAACGGCTCGTCGCGCCGAAACGACCGTCGAAGAAGCTCGACGCGTTCTCGCCATGAATCGTTATCCGATCAGCTTGGATCGCCCCGTAGGTAACAGTGAAGATAGCCAATTCGGTGATTTATTGCCCGATGGAACGGCCGAAAGTCCGGCAATCGGTGCAGCTCAAGAGATGTTGCGTGATCGAATTAGCCGAGTCCTCAAAACGCTCAGCTATCGTGAACGCGAGATTATCAAGTTGCGATATGGTTTAGGTGACGGTTACAGCTATACGTTGGAAGAAGTGGGACACATTTTCAAAGTGACCCGCGAACGTATTCGCCAAATCGAAGCTAAGGCCGTTCGCAAATTGCAACAGCCTAGCCGTTCGCAAGAATTGGTTGGCTTTTTGGACTAGTTGATTTTGGGACAATCGCTTCAAGCGGTTCGAACGAATCAAATCGGACCCGTCAACATTTCCATTTAGATCGCATCTACTTAGTCACATCAAATGTTCAAATTAGGGGAGCAGGCTCACAAGCTTGTTCCCCTTTTTTCGTTATCGCACCAATCGATTTTCCCTCTGCGAGCCGAATACTAGAATACAAACTCTCTCTTCGAATTCAGTGGCAGGTGATTTACGCATGGCGGGGCAAATCGAAATGACTACTCCAGCTCAATGGCTCCAACAAGGCTGGGCCCACCATCAGAAGAAACAGCTCGCTTTGGCGGAAGAGTTGTACAATAAGGCCCTCGCAATCGATCCCCAAAATGCTAATGCCTACTGCTATCTCGGCATCTTGCATTACGATCGCAAAGCGTATCAAGAATCGATCAACGCTTATCAACAGGCTTTACGAATTCAACCCATCTTCCCGGTTGCGTGGAATAATCTAGGCAATTCACTGCGGCATGTAGGGCAACCCGAAGCGGCAGAAATCGCTTTCCTGCAAGCGATCGCTCAAAAGCCCGAGTACGTCAATGCACACAAGAATCGGGGTACCTTGCACGTTTGGGAAGGGAAGATTGATCTAGCCAAAGAATGTTATCGCAACGCTGTTAAGTTCGGCCCAGCCGACCCCGAGTTGTTGCGCAACATGGGGATCATCGAACTGCTCCAGGGTAATTACCGAGAAGGCTGGCCTCTCTATCGTCACCGTTGGAATGTAGGTGATTTGCGCCGACCCAATGTGTCAGCACCCGTATGGCAAGGCGAAGATCCCAAAGGCAAAACCTTTTTGCTGTACCCCGAGCAAGGACTCGGCGACACCATCCACTTCGTCCGCACGGCCCGCTGGCTAAAAGAGCTTGGTGCTCGCACGATTGTCCAGTGCCAACCCTCTCTGTTGGGCTTACTTCGCAGTTGCGCTGGAATCGACCAGTTGATCACCACCAGTGACATGCCCAACGAAACGATTGATTATCAAGCCTCGTTAATCGATGTTGCCGATCGACTTACGTTCCTCACCGGTGAGGTTCCCTCCGAGCCCCCTTATTTGAAAGTGCCCAAAGAGCTAGTCGACTACTGGGGACAGAATTTTGCGCGATACAAAAATCAGCCGCGCGTCGCTCTAGTTTGGAGCGGTAATCCGGATCATGCCGCCGATCATTATCGCAGCGCTTCAATCGAGGCCCTAGCTCCCTTGGGGCAACTCAAGGGGATCCATTGGATCAGCCTGCAATTGGGTGTGTCTCAAGCTGAAGCGTCGCGATGGCAAGGACGCGATCCGTTGATGGTCCTGGAAGGGAATGTCGATAAACGCCACGGTGCCTTTATGGACACTGCGGCTATTCTCCATCATGTCGACTTGCTCATCTCTGTGGACACTTCTGTAGCGCATGTCGCTGGTGCCATCGGGGTCCCCACTTGGTTAGCGTTGAGTCATGTTCCCGATTGGCGATGGTTGCGCGACAACCCCACAACGGTTTGGTATCCGAAGCATCATCTCTTCCGTCAAGAGAAGCCTCGCGATTGGCAGAGTGTCTTCACTGCTATGCGTGACACACTGGCACTGCAAATGAAACTCGTCGAGATCGATCGCAAATCGGTGGCTACCTAACGAACGCCGCCGCATTGGCTGAGGTGTTTACTTCGACTGCATTCGAATCACGCCATTCCAATCAGGAGGCGGCACGCGCGAATGGCTTGCGATGTATACAGTCAGAAAATCTTTGACCTCATCATCGGCGGGGACTTGATGCAATAACCGAAATGCATCGCTCCATTTGCCTGCTTGAAAACAAACCACAGCTTGCTCAAAAATATCCAAGTCTCGCTGACTCAAGGGACTATCAGTACCTTCAGGCGGAAGGAGCTCATGAATCCACACCGGTTGCGTTAAGCCAGCCGGTAGTACTTGGGCTAACCTTCGAGTCCGGATTTGTTTGTCATTGAGATGCTGCTTCGCGAGCTTGGCCGTCGCTTCATCGATGACGATGGGAGCATGGACGTATTTGGTAAGGCCTTCTAAGCGCGATGCTAGGTTTACCACCGGACCAAAGACGGTAACTTTCACCTGATCTGTTGTACCGATTCGTCCAGCAACCGCTTTCCCCGAGGCGATGCCAATACCGACTCGGAAATCTTGCAACGCGTGATTGGTTTGTTGACTAGCGGATTCAAATTCGGCCCGAATCGCTAAGGCGGCCAAGCAGGCGTTGGTCACAGAAGTGTGTGGATCGCCAATGGGCCATCCCCAGAAACCCATCGCCGCATCACCATGGAAATCGCCAACGACGCCACCCATTCGCAATACTTGGCTGGTGGTGACACCCAATGCGACCGAAACGCGTTTCAGTAGTTCCAATAAGTTCTCCGCCGACTCTTCACTCCGCTTAGAGAAACCACGCAAGTCGCAGAACAGCACCGATACATCGGCCTCGCGCGGTTCAAGTACTTGTTCGGGATCACGCTGGGCGAGTGCATTCAAGACAACAGGGGAGAAAAACGGACGTAGGCTCTGTTGGCGTTGATGCAACAAGCGATTGAGTCGCAAGGAACCAAGTGTAGTAGCCAATAGTTCGGTGAACTTTAAGTCGTCTTGCAATTCGTCCGCCATTGCCGATTCAGGCGATGAAGCTGTTTGACGCAAAGAGTCATCGAAATTTCCTGCCACATAAATGGTCCAGTCGCGCGTATCACCTTGCGGTAGCGGAACACAAAAGGCCCAATCGATATTCTCGCTCTGGGTATAGTTGGCACCCGGGATGGAATCTGATGCAGGCCCGCTAGTTGGCCCGCTAGTTGGACTGCTCGAATGTTGCCATAGATGCAAGATGCTCTGCTTGGTTGTAATAGCTTTTTGGATCAACTGCCCGCTTGGGTTAAAATCGTGACCCGTTAAAACTCGAGCATCCCAGTGCATGATCTCAAGTTCTTTGTCGGAAAGTTTCCGGGTGTTGGCTGTTTTCTTACCTTCCGGAACATCGACATTATTGCTTTCACCAGCAGCTATGAGTGCGACCCAATTAGCGCGGGTAACCGAATGCAATAAGAGATTCACCACTCGCAAGCAGAGTTCTTCGTCGCTGCCACTCACGCCAATGATCTCGGGCAGACGATTGAGCGCTTCAACGCGGCTCGATGAATCGCGATATCGTGTCTGTCGAAGTTGTTCTTGGGTAAACGCATGCTCGGTCACCGCATAAGGATGGCTGCGATTGACTTGTGCATGTTGTCTCACGACCGTGAATGTTGTTTGGCCAATAACAAAATGTTCACCTACTTGGCATACAAACTTGTCTTGTTTATCCCCTTGGAAAAAAATGGGATTTCGGCCTTCTGCGAGCCGTTCCACGTAAAGACCTTCGCCGGTCCAGCGAATCAAGGCGTGCTTTCGGGATACGCGATCATCCCAAGGGGTGTTCCAATTTCCTTGATTTCTTCCCAGCGTGATCCCTGCATCCCAATCCACGATAGAATCGGTCGCTTTCGCATCACCCAACCTAGCCAAATTACGGCGCCAGCGATGTTGGGATTGTTGACCTTGGGCGATGAGAAATATCTGTTGTTCGTTGGACATTACCAGCTCAAATCGACGAATGGATCGGCCTTGGAACCGTGAATCGGGCTACTGACCGCCTGTTACAGTGTAGACACCGCATCTAAAATAGCCATTATTGCCAGTAAAGTGTACATCGATCTGGTTGGAGTAGCACCGTGACAGGACAAAATGAATTGCAACAAAAAATGCTGGAACTCGACCAGCAGTTAAGTCATGTATGGATGGTGCGAACTTTTTTGAAACATAGCGACGAGGCTGCTGAAGACGAAGAGTTAGCTGAAGTTCATCGCGAGCTCTATGATTTCATGTTGGCGCTCGGGCCTTCTATCGATAGCGGGGATTACGAAAATTACATGAAGCTGGCGAACAAAAAGTTCTCTAAGCTTCGTGGGGCCTTGAGGCTGTTCGCTGAAATTCAGCCCGAGATATCTGGGCACATGAACTTTAAGATGGCGCTCAAATCGCTTACCCTAGCTGTTCAGCAAATTGCCAAGATCTTAGGGCGTGAGAGCGAATAAAAAAGCCGCGTTACATTCAAGTAACAACGGCTTTTCGTTTATGTTGTTTGTTTCAGTGCGATGATTTTTCAGCGTGTTGTATTGCTGTTAGAGATCAGTTTAAGTTGGCGTTGGAACTCTTTTAAGACAAAGTCGGGGTCCATAAAGGGCTCGTGGCCAATGTCTTGCCAAAGTACTTTGCCATCAGGCCCTATCGCAAAGGTGCCATGCAAAGGCTGTTGTTCGAAGTCATCGAAACAGCGATAGGCTTGAAACGATCGCAAAAATGGATCGGCGTTGAGTTTCAAGTGGAGTGGCTTTTCCAAATTCTTCATCGCTTCTTGCAGAGATTCGAGCGATTCAGTGCTAATCGCAATCACATCGATTCCTGCTTTTTCAAACTCGGCTAATTTGGGATCAAACTTGTGCAACTGTTCGACGCAGTGTAAGCAACCAAAACCGAGATAGAAAAGGACAACAACAGGTTTGCCTTGGAGTTGCTTATTGGTGAAGACTTCTCCGCTGCTGGTTTGCACAACCCAATCCGGTGCTGAATAATGAGTCCAATGCAGTGGCCCCAGCAAATCGAGAGCGGGGCGTTCGCCGATGTCTTTGGCTGGAACGTATGGAGCAGCCCAGGTTTTGCCGTAGCCCAACTTCTCTCCCAGTGGAACGAGACGCGAGAGCAACGGTGTATCTAGATCCGCCGTGCACGCCAGGACTCGGGCGCGATCGAACATCTCTTTGGCTTTAGCATCGTTCTTCTGCTGCTCGTAGATCCAAGCAGCGCTGGCAAGCGGCAGCAACTCATCGGGATGTCTTTGGATTTCTTCTTCGATCTTCTTGTTGGCTTCTTCGGTCTTACCCGCCAGTGCCATCCATTCGATTTCTTGGAGCGCATCGTGGCTACCCGATTTTCCAAGCTTTTCTGCCGCTGTAGCAAACTGATTCGACAAGGCGTCTTTGTAGGCGTCAATGTACGCTAAAGCCTCTTCGATCGACTTGCGTTCCCGTTCCAAATTGCTCTTTCGGTTTTTGTCCTCTTGTTGTTTCTTATCAAAGGCTTGGAGTGCTTGTTTCTGCCATTCTTGCGTGGCGTCCCATTTTGCAGGAGCAGGTGGTTCTTCAGACAATAACTCAATATCTAGGTTGCGACTCTTGAGCCAATCGTTGAGTTGGCTTACCTCTGAGTCTGCAGACTGCTTGGCATGGAGTTTGGCAACGGCGATGAGGCGAAGATTGGTTAGTTGCTCATTCAGCGAACCATCATGGTCGAGATACACCGAATCACTCAACTTGAGTGCTTCATCCCACAGGCGATACATTTCCAATGTTTCAAACAATCGGCGTCGACCGTAACCTGTGCTCCCATAACCTCCGACCGAATTGTATTTCGGATGGCGTGGTAACGAGATCATATTCTTGGACAAAGAAAGCGCGTCGTTGACTCGTCCAATGTAGCGCAGATTGCGAATCAGCCATTCATTGTTGTGAGCGAAATTGTGAATTTGATCGGGCAGAATTCGATCGCGAATCATGTGGGCATGATCAACACGAGCTGACGCTTCTTGCTGATATACTGCATCGTGATAGCGATGAAGTTTAGAGTAAGTATGACCTGGCATGTGCCACATGTGAGCAATGCCTGGGGAGCTTGGGCCTGCTTTGGCGGCCGAGTCCAGCGCTTTGGTAGGTTTGCGACCATCCCACAAATGGATTCGGAAATGATGGGCGGGATGCATCGGATTCGCTTTGAAGATCTCATCCAATAATGCATCTGCGGCCAAGTAACTTTCAATTGGCAATTCTTCCCGTTCGCCTTCCCAAAGCTTCAACGTGATTAGGGCTTTGGCTTCCACATCATCTGGAAATTCGAGCGATATGTCTTCGAGGTCGCGGAGATACTCTCGAATTCGTTGCTGTGGTTTACGTCGATTCTTTTCTTCTTTCTCGTCGGTCAAATATTTCGCCAACGCATCGATATATTTAGCTTCGCGAGGTGTCGCTTGGCTATGTCGCTTCTTAGCTTCTTCGATGAGCTTTTGGGCGCGGGAGCGATTGTTGGTATTGGCTAATGCCATACCCCAATAGTTCATCGCACAGTTCGGATCGATCGCTGCTGCTTGTCGAAAGGATCGCTCCGCTTCGAAGTACCAAAAGCCATGTAGC
The DNA here is from genome assembly GCA_017303505.1 of Planctomycetota bacterium. GTDB lineage: Bacteria > Planctomycetota > Planctomycetia > Pirellulales > Pirellulaceae > JAFLCP01. The sequence continues at coordinate 15,545 of JAFLCP010000081.1, forward strand.
TGTGCGATTCCTTGATTAAAGAATCTTTGTGCCAAAGGGCTGGCTGTGGTGATGGGGAAATTGACTTTGCCCATGCCTGGCATGAGATAGGCTGCGGAGCGCGGCCCATCATTGAAGGCTTCACCATGCATGGAGTGCCCGGCCGCCAGTGTTGGAGGTTCGGCTGGCTTAGACTCAGTTGGCTTAACTTCGTTTGCGGGCTCCTGGGGAGCAGCTTTGGCAAAGCTGTTAAAGCCTAGAAGGGTTGCGAACAACGCGGTGCGAAAACAAAGCAAGTATCGATTCTTCATGGATCTTTTGCAGGTGGGGGCGTGTCTTGGGCGGGGCCTAAAACTTGGATTTGTTCCGTAAAATCTGGACCTGTAATTGTAATCGAAGAGTTTTCCATAAAGAACGAAATTGCATCGATAACCGTCGAATCTGTTGCCGGAAGTACCCAATCGGTGGAGATTGGACCGGATGGGCGGTCCCAGCCAAGTAGGGTAACCTCGTCTTTCGTGGCCCAGCGTGCGGAATCGTCCCATGCAGACCAGTTGCTCTCCCCTACCCTGCCCGTTTCTGAATTCAGGAATCCAGGCGGTTGAGTGGTATCTGGTGTTGCCCAGTACGCATCACATTCATCGCACAAAACGATGGGGAGCTCCGGGGTGCAACCACCGCACCAGCGAACGCGACATTGGCCCCCTTCGCATACCGGGCAAGTTCCCAGCGATTCATGGAGTTGAGGTTCATTCATCGGTTTCTACTTTCTATACATGCACACACAAACTTGGGGCAAACACATCAAGCATCAGTATGGAAATGCGGTGATAAAACGATCCCCTTCTGTCACCAATCGTAAGCGACGTGTCGCAGGGTGCCCTTTCTTCGCTCCCTCTTTTCCACCAACGTAGCCGATCGGCCCATTGAACTCCGTTTCAATTACCGAACGATTATCTTCTTGGCGAACTTTGGTTTTGGGATCCTTTTGTTGCGAACGAAGATAGGCTTGGTCAATTCGCTCTAAGGTGACTTTCCAACCACCTTCAAAAACACCATGGCTACCTGCGCGATCGGGTATGTCATTCATGTGTCGTGCAAGATGTTTGATGCGATGCCCTTCTTCACTACCGCGCGTGTATCGCACTCCCGCTTCACTGACATAAACGTCCCCATTCAACTTCTTGAGCAAGTCATAAGGAGACTCTTCATTCTCCGTAGCTGTGTCATCTTTGGCTGAAGTCTGGGGGCTATCGGGATCGGGCGACTGGTCTTTGGGCTTATCGTCTGTTGCTGTCCTTTCGGATGTTGGCTTTTCTGGCGTTGCCTTGTCTTGAGTATCGTCCGTCGTATGCGATTTTGGGCGTTGGGTCGGTTGCGAGTTTTGGGATGAGATCAACTCGGGGATTGACGGGAGCTTCAATCCCAATGTCGATTTGGCCCAGGGCTGGAAGATGGAATAGATAATCCCCAAAAATACAATCAGGATTAGCCAAGAGGTTGGAATCTTGGGGATGTTTGGGGCGGGACGGGGCTTTGAGTTGGTCGTCATCCGAAAGTGCTTTCTTCCGCAGTATGCGATGAAAAAATGGCGAAGTTGAAGGGTATGGTGTGGCAACAATCTCGCTTTATGGCATGATAAGTGACCCGTTGAAAAAAGTCGTTCCCCCGCAGCCAACATTGGAGAAAATTCACCGTGCGAGTCATCGTCGTAGGGGCTGGGATTTTGGGTTTAGCTCATGCCTGGGCCGCAGCCAAACGCGGGCATAGCGTTACAGTGATTGAGCGAAGTGCGCAGGCGTCTGGGGCTTCCATTCGAAATTTTGGTATGGTGTGGCCCATCGGACAAATGCCGGGAGAATCTCTTGAAATCGCACTGGAAAGTCGAGCTCTGTGGCTAGAGGCGACACAAGCTGCCGGAATCTGGGCCAATCCCTGCGGTTCGATGCATGTCGCTTACCGCGAAGACGAATGGAACGTTCTTCAAGAATTTGCAGCCCAGAGTTCACAGCTTGGTTATCAGTGCGAATTGCTGCAACCAACAGAGGTTTTGAAACGCACGCAAGCGGTGCGGTCTCAAGGGTTATTGGGGGCTTTGTTCAGCCACACTGAAGTGTGCGTCAATCCACCTAAAACGATCCGCACTTTGCCGGGCTGGCTGCAAGAAAAGTACGGAGTTCAATTCCAGTTTGGAACGCAAGTGAATTCCGTAGACTCAAGTGGCGTGCATCTGGCAACTGGAGTTAAGTTGGCTGCAGATGTGACGGTTGTCTGCAGCGGATCGGACTTCGAGACACTGTTTCCAGAAATCTTGCAGTCGGCAGGGATGCGAAAATGCAAGTTGCAAATGTTCAAAGTTGCCTTGCCAGCACCGGGGTTTCGCATTGGCACTCATCTGGCCAGTGGGCTAACACTAAGGCATTACAAGAACTTTCAAGTCTGTGCATCGTTGAATCAATTGAAAGCCCGGATTGCGGCTGAGACGCCCGAGCTCGATCGATACGGTATCCATGTGATGGCGTCACAAAATGATGCAGGCGAGATTATCTTGGGCGACTCTCATCTATACGATGACGAGATTGAGCCTTTCGACAGCGATGAAATTGACGCGTTGATTACACGTGAATTGCTACGTTGGCTCGACTTGCCTCAATGGAAGGTTGTCGAACGTTGGCATGGGATTTACGCCAAACTTGATAGCGGTTTCGTTTTCGAGTACGAACCGATTCGCGATGTCTTCGCTTGCACGGGCTTGGGTGGTAGCGGTATGACGATGTCATTCGGAATCGCCGAACGGTTTTGGCGTTCAAGATAGTTTTGTCGGAACCACCGTTGTAAAAAATTGTAAGGACTCCATCAGCGATGAATGGCAAACGAATCAGAGCCTTGATGTTGGATTGGGCGGGAACAACAATCGATTTTGGAAGTCGAGCTCCTGCAGAAGTGTTTGCTGAAGTCTTTCGTCGAAGAGGCGTCGATGTGACAACCGCTGAAGCTCGCGGGCCAATGGGGATGGCCAAACGCGATCACATCTCGGCTGTGATCCGCTTACCTCGTGTCAGCGAGATGTGGAGTCAAGTGTTTGGACATGCTCCAACCGAACAGGATATCGATTCGTTGTATGCCGAGTTTCTACCGCTCCAGAAAAGTGTTCTCGCTCAACACTCTGAGATGATTCCCGGTGTCGTTGATGTGGTAAATCGATTGAAGAAAAATGGGATGCGAATTACTTCCTCGACAGGTTATACCCGCGAGTTGATGCAAGTGGTCACTGCAGAAGCGGCTAAGCAGGGATATGCGCCCGAAGTGGTGTTGTGTGCGGAAGACGCTCGAGCTGGTCGCCCTGCCCCATGGATGATCTTTCGGGCGGCTGAAGCGGTGGATGTTTATCCTTTGCGCGAAATGGTAGTTATTGATGATACCCTGGTGGGGATTCAGGCTGGGATCAACGCGGGGGCTTGGACCATTGGTGTGATTGAAACAGGCAATAGCATGGGCTTGTCTCAGGCTGAGCTTGAAGGACTTCAACCATCAGAGCGTGCGATTCGACGCGCTGCTATTGAAAGAACCTTTTTGGCCGCAGGGGCGGATTTTGTGGTCGATAGCGTCGCCCATATTGAGCCCATCTTGGCGGAAATCGATCGTCGCCTCGCACAACGCTAACGGTGAATTCATGTTAAGATGGGTGTGATTACTCCCACCTTGATTTGGAACCTCACCATGCTTCAGTCACTTTTTTTCGCCAAGCGATTTCTCGGCATATGGTCGATTCTCGTCGCAGCGATTACCGCCATTGCTAGTGCTCAAGACGGGGCAAATTCCTCGCGATTTGTGTTGAATCTTCAACAAGGTTGGACGGTTGAAGTTGTGGAAGGGACGGGGAGCGATGTTGTTGCTAAGCAGAGGATTCCAATCGATATTGGTCGAGAGTTCGAATCTGTTTTGGGGGAACGCTTCGATGGCAAAGTCATCTATCGCACGAAGCTTGATCACAAGGTTCCGGTCGATGAGTATCAGCGATGGTGGTTGGAGATCGATGGGGCAGCTACAGCCGCCGTGGTAAAAATTGATGGAACAGAAGTGGGCCGGCATCTCGGAGGTTGGACTCCATTTCGATGTGATGTGACAGCTTGGCTCAAGAAGCGGACCACAACACAGGCCCCCGAAGTTGAAATTGAGGTCGATGAACTCGTCGGGCATAACACGCAGGGATTTTTGCCAATTGTGGTTCCGCATTTCGGCGGAATATGGAAAACGGTTCGACTTGTGGGACAAAAGTCCGAAGCCCAGCTCGATGACTATTCATTGCGAACCGGCGGTTATGGCAACATCGATCAACTCGAAATGGAAGTTCCCGTTATTCTTCCCCAGAATCAAACTGTTGACGAATTCCAAGTCGACTTTCGAATTGAAAATGGTATCGGCAAGGATCAGCAATGGCAGCCGCTGAATTGGGATCGATCTGGGAAAGGTGCCGTTGCTAAGGGAATATACACTCCGGAACGGAAGCAGCGTTGGACTCCCGCGAATCCATTTTTGTATCAGATGCAGTTTCGTTTGAGCGAGAAGAGGAACTCCCACGCTGTCGATGTTTGTGCAACGACGGCCGCTATTCGCGAAATAAAAGTCGATGGGCGTAGGCTATTGTTAAATGGCGAGCCACTAGCTGTGCGCGGATTATTGAACTGGGGTTATGCTCCACCGCGATTGTCACCCGCACTTGATGAAAAGTGGATGGAAAGTGAATTGCGAGAAGCCAAACAGCGTGGCTTCAATTTGATGAAGATCTGTCTTTGGATTCCACCAAAGCGTTATCTCGAATTGGCAGATGAGATGGGAATGCTCTTGTGGATGGAGTATCCAACATGGCATCCCGATTTTTCAGAAAAGAAATTGAAAGATCTTAAACAGGAGTTTCGAGAGTTCTTTCACTATGATCGCAACCATCCGAGTGTGATTGTGCGTTCGTTAACTTGTGAAACGGGCGTTGGGGCTGATCTGAAGGTGATTCAAGAGTTGTACGACTTGGCCCATGCAGAAGTGCCTGGATCCGTTGTTGAAGACGACAGCAGTTGGATTCAATGGAATCGCGTTTCCGATTTTTATGACGATCATCCGTATGGAAACAATCACACATGGCGAAAGAAGCTTGATGAGTTGGATCGTTACATCACGGAGCGTGAACCCAAGCCGCTTTTGTTGGGCGAAGCGATCGCGGCTGATACTTGGGTGACCCGTGAGAGTTTAGCTGCAGGTGGAGCTGCTGCCGCAACCGTACATGCACCGTTGTCTGCGGAGAAGTGGAGCGAGTATGTTGGCCAATTAAGTGAGATCATCACTGAAAAAGAGCTGAGCCAATTGTCAGATTCGTCCAAACGCTATGCGTTGCTGATGCGCAAATTTCAAATTGAGACGTATCGCGATCATTTTCCCGATCAAGGATATGTCGTGAGTGTGATTCGCGACTTTCCGCTGGCCTCCATGGGCTTGATCGATCGCGCGAATCGTTGGAAATGGACACCGGCAGACTTCGATTGGCATCGCGACCGGCTGCTTGTCTTGAGGACCGCGAATGATCGCCGTAGTTTTGTATCAAAGGAGAAAGTCGAATTTGAGATGGCTCTAATTGGAGCATCAAAAGAAACAGCGGTTGGTCCTATGACTTGCACATTGCAGGTAGCGGACACACAGAAATCGGTCGGAGCAGTGAGATCTGTTTCCGTTGTCGATAACGCGGGTCGATTTGTTGCTCCAATCGAAATGGAGATGCCACAGGTCTCTGAACCAACGATGCTGCGTTTGACGGTGACTGCCTCACAATCAGGGACAGAGGTGAAGAATTCATGGGATCTGTGGGTCTTGCCCGAACGAACTCAAGACCCACTAGTAGTTTACTCGCACGGGGCAATCCAAGAGTGGCTGGGTACCACCGATACGCGGCCTATCGAGTTTCTCCCTTGGGACCAGAAGTCGATCGATCGAGTGATTGTGACGCGACGCTGGGATCCGGTGTTATGGCAAGCGGCCGTAAATGGTGCGCGGGTTGTCATGCTGCCTGACAATTCGACAGGAAGTTTAGCGTTAAGGGAGCACTGGTTCTTGCGTGGTGGACCGATTGCGGGTGGGGAGCATCCGTTTTGGGAGGCGTATTCAAAAGAGATGGTTTGTGATGTGCAACATTTTGATTGGTCAGGGCCTGTCATGTTCGATAGTCCGTTGATTGATGCGGTTACTCCCCTTGTTTTATTGTGGGATAATCATGATCTGAAACACTATCGTTCGCATCTTTTGGCGTTTGATTGTCGGGTCGGTCGGGGACGTTGGATTGCGTCTACATTGGGGCTAGGTAATGGTGTAGATCGAAGCGATTTAGATTTGCTTCAGGCATGGATCGAGTCGATTCAGAAGGATTCGGATAAGGTACAGGCGTTAAGCCCTGAATGGTTGGAAGCGATTCAGAACGAGATTGGTTCACGAGCCGTGTCGCTGGCCCAAGCGGATTGGAAGTTTTCTCCGGATCGAGATGATGTCGGTGTGTCTGCGGAGTGGTTTAGCCAAGACCACGATCGTTCAGGTTGGAAACCGATCACGATTGATCGACATTGGGAGTCGCACGGTTACGAGGGCTTGGATGGTTGGGGGTGGTATCATGCGGAGGTGGAGATACCGGCCGAGTTACGAAGAGCAGACGCATCACCTGAAGAGGATTTGTACATTCATTTCACTGGGGCGGACGATTACTTCGAGCTGTTTGTGGACGAGAAGCAGATTGGCAGTGGTGGTGATCGCGAGTTGCGTCAAACGGCTTTTGAATTACGCAAGAGTTTTGTGGTACCGCGAGAGGCTGTTGAGGATGGCCGATTATCGATTGCGGTACGGATTCTCGATTGGCAGGGCGCGGGTGGTTTGTTTCGTCCGATCTATTTGAGCAACCGACCGATTCGCGAAACGGCTCCCGTTTTGGTAGAGGCGCGGTAGGATGGGTCTCCGACCCGTCCTCAATGCTTGCATTTTCGCTACTTACGATTTGGTGCCAGGCACCCGAGGGAGCGCTCTTGTCAATGCTAGCAATCGTAGGTGCGCTGCGCACAAACGGTGCCAGGCACCATGTGGAACGCTGCGCATGAATTGCTAGCGTTCGAGCGATATTGTTGTGTGGCTGCAATGACGAAGCGACATAAAGTTCGGTGTCGTCGGCAGTTAGCGAATGCACCGATCGCCTTTGTTGTAAGCGATTTACGATGGACTAAAGCTTGTCTCACCAATTCCATGGGACAAATCCGAGGGAATGTATGAAATGCTAGCAATCCTAGCGGGAGTGTCGCATTTGGTGCCAGGCACCCTATGGAGCGCTCTTGTCAATGCTAGCAATCGTAGGTGCGCTGCGCATAAATGGTGCCAGGCACCATGTGGAACGCTGCGCATGAATTGCTAGCGTTCGAGCGATATTGTTGCGTGGCTGCAATGACGAAGCGACCTAAAGTTAGGTGTCGTCGGCAGTTAGCGAATGCACCGATCGCGTGTGTTGTAAGCGATTTACGATGGACTAAAGCTTGTCTCACCAATTCCATGGGACAAATCCGAGGGAATGTATGAAATGCTAGCAATCCTAGCGGGAGTGTCGCATTTGGTGCCAGGCACCCTATGGAGCGCTCTTGTCAATGCTAGCAATCGCAGGTGCGCTGCGCACAAATGGTGCCAGGCACCATGTGGAATGCTCGGTAGAGTCGCGGTAGGATGGGTCTCCGACCCGTCCTCAATGCTTGCATTTTCGCTCTGCACAAACATGGTGCCAGGCACCTTGTGGAACGCTCTGCGTGATTTGCTAGCATTAGGCTATCTCACGCACGAGCTTGAGCCATGGCTTCTCTCTCTAACACCTCGGGAATAAAAAATGCCACAATGACTCGGTCGAGTCATTGTGGCACGGTGTTGTTTGGCAAACTTATACTACAAGTCGGTCCAACTTGTAGTACATGTTTCTATGCGTTCGGTTAGATCGCAAGTAACAAGCGGCTTGGGGCTTCCAAGTAACCGATCACTTCGTTGAGGAATCGAGCGGCTGTACCACCATCGACCAAGCGATGATCGTAGGACAAGCTCAATGGCATCATCAAGCGTGGAACGATCGTGTCGTCATCCATCACTACTGGTAACTTGCGAGCGCGGCCGACTAAGAGAATGGCTACTTCCGGAATATTGACGATCGGAGTGGAATAGGTACCGCCAATAGCACCGAGATTGCTAATCGTAAATGTACCACCTCGCAAATCGTTGACGCCAAAGTCCCCATTGCGAACTCGGACGCTCATGTCACCCAACGCTTTAGCAATATCGGGGATCGACATATGGTCTGCAGCTTTCAAGGTTGGTACGACCAAGCCGCGATCGGTATCAACAGCGATCCCGACGTTGATGTATTCCTTGTAGACGATTTGATCATTGTCTGGATCGATGACTGCGTTAATCGCTGGGTGATGACGCAAGGCAGTCGCCACTGCTTTGATCAAAAACGGCATCGTGGTGAGTTTGATACCACGTGCAGCATAATCATCTTTGCTCGATTGTCGGAACGCTTCCAACTCGGTGATGTCGGCATCATCAAAGTTGGTAACGCGGGGAACGGTCGACCAAGAACGATGCATCTGATTCGCAATCGTCTTGCGAATCTTGGTCATCTTTTCGACACGAATCGGACCATAATCATCGGTTAATGTATTATCTCCCGTGGCAGGGGCTGCACCAGGAGCAGCAGATACTGCAGTCGCACCCGCTCCACCAGTCCGAGCTGTTTGGCTGGTTCGACGAACTACTGCCAATACGTCTTCGCGCGTAATTCGGCCACCATCACCTGAGCCGGCAACTTGCGATAGATCAACGCCGACTTCGCGAGCAAAGCGGCGAACCGCTGGACCCGCAGGAATAACGCCACCCGTCGAAACAACAGGAGCGGCTGGCGCTGGAGTTGCCTGTGCTGGGGCCGCAGTCGCTGCAACCACAGGCGCTGTCGCTACTGGTGGAGGAGCCACTGGAGCTACCGGTGCTGGAGCTACCGGTGGCGGCGGTGCCACTGGAGCTGGTTTAGGTGGCGAAGGAGGCGCAACAGCTTGCGGTGGTGCCTGAGCAGGTTTCGCAGGTGCTGCCGGAGCCGCAGGTGGAGCGGCAGCTGCGCCTGAGGCTTCCAAGACAACAATCGCCGATCCGATCGGAACCGACTGTCCCTTGGTAACAACGATCTTGAGCACCTTACCGGCACTTGGACTGGGAACGGTTACCGTCGCTTTGTCGGTCTCCATTTCCATCAAGCCTTGGCCCTTCGTGACCATTTCTCCCTCAGAGACAAAAATCTCCAAGACATCTCCCGATTTGATCCCATCACCGAGTGAAGGTAGTGTGACTTCCAACGACATGTTGATTTCTATCGCAAAAAATGTGAATGAATTTCCCGTACAACATGCAAAACAAACAAGTTCGATTCCAAGCGAACTTGTTTAAGCAAACAATGGATTGACCTTGTCGCGGTTATAACCCAAGTCGGTAATCGCTTGGTTAAATTCTGCCGTCGATACAACGCCCGCTTTGTTCAAACGATACAAAGTACCGATGACCACCGATTCAGCGTCCACTTCGAAATGCCGACGCAAGGTTTCGCGAGTCTCACTGCGACCCATACCATCGGTTCCCAGCACGAAATAATCGCCTGGGATGTAACGCAGCAATTGCTCAGGCAACGCGCGAACATAATCGCTCGCTGCAATAAATGGACCCTTAACACCCGATAATGCTTGCTCAAGGTAGCTAACCTTGGGCGGTTGATCAGGGTGCAGCATGTTCCAACGTTCGCAGCTTTGGCAATCGCGTCGCAATTGGGTATAGCTAGTTACGCTCCATACGTCGCTGGCGATTTGGAAGCGTTCGGCCAGCAACTGTTGAGCTTGCAGGACCATTCGCAGAATCGCACCGGAGCCGAACAGCTGAACCCGTGCTCGAGCGTTCGGAACATCGTTCGATTGATACTTGTAGATACCCTTGAGAATACCTTCTTCAACGCCAGCCGGCATCGCGGGCATCTCATAGTTTTCGTTTCCAACCATGATGTAATAGATCGCGGTTTCGCCATCTTGGTAGAGACGCTTCAAACCATCCATCACGATCACGGTTGTTTCGTAAGCAAACGCTGGATCGTAAGCTCGAACCGTTGGGAAAGCGATGGCATTGAGCAAGCTATGACCATCTTGGTGTTGCAAGCCTTCGCCGTTCAATGTGGTGCGACCTGCAGTACCACCAATCAAGAAGCCCTTGGCTCGCATATCAGCGGCAGCCCAAATCAAATCACCGATGCGTTGGAATCCAAACATCGAGTAATAGATATAGAACGGAATCATATTGATGCCGTGCGACGAATAGGCGGTGCCCGCAGCATTGAAGCTGGACATCGAACCTGCTTCAGTGATCCCTTCCTCCAAAATTTGGCCGTCTTGAGCTTCTTTGTAGTAAGCGATTTCAGACGAATCGATCGGTTCGTACAACTGACCGTTATGAGCATAGATGCCCACTTCACGGAACATACCTTCCATACCGAAGGTGCGCGATTCGTCAGGCACAATCGGCACAATGTTGCGACCGATCTTCTTGTCTTTGACCAAACGCGAAAGCAAACGGACAAAGCCCATCGTGGTGCTCATGTCCTTGCCACCACTCGACTCCAAGAAGCGACTGTATTCTTCGAGGGCTGGGACTTCCATCAATGGAGGTGTGGTTGGACGTGATGGCAGTGATCCACCGAGAGCCTTGCGGCGTTCTTTCAGATACTTGATCTCAACGCTCGTTTCGGGTGGCTTGTAGAACGGAGCCTTGCCCACTTCTTCGTCGCTGATTGGAATACCAAAACGACTGCGGAACTCAAGCAGTTCTTGCTCGTTAATCTTCTTCTTGTTGTGAGCGATATTGCGACCTTCGCCTTGTTCGCCCAAGCCATAACCCTTGATGGTCTTGGCCAAGATCACAGTTGGTTGACCTTTGGTTTCGACTGCAGTTTTGTAAGCGGCAAATACTTTCTCTGGGTCATGACCACCACGGCGCATCTTCTCAAGTTTTTCATCCGAGAAGTTCACAACCATCTGAGCGAGCTCAGGGTGCTTACCAAAGAAATGTTCGCGAATGTACGAACCTGGCATACCAACATATTTTTGGTATTGGCCGTCGACGACTTCGCCCATGCGTTCGACCAACAGACCTTTTTCATCGCGATCCAAGAGCGGATCCCAATCACCGCCCCAGATCACCTTGATCACGTTCCAGCCAGCGCCACGGAACAACGCTTCGAGTTCTTGAATGATCTTGCCGTTGCCGCGCACTGGTCCATCCAAGCGTTGCAGATTGCAGTTGATCACAAAGATTAGGTTTTCCAATCTTTCGCGACCAGCCAAGGTAATGGCACCTAAGGTTTCCGGTTCATCACATTCACCGTCACCCAAGAAGGCCCAAACCTTTTGGTTGGAGGTATCTTTGAAACCGCGATCCTTGAGGTATTCGTTAAAGCGAGCTTGGTAGATAGCCATGATCGGAGCTAAACCCATCGAAACCGTGGGATACTCCCAGAAATCGGGCATCAACCACGGATGCGGATAACTCGACAAACCTGATGTGGGTTGGAGTTCGCGGCGGAAGTGTTCCAAGTTGTCTTTCGAAAGTCGGCCTTCCAAAAACGCTCGCGAATACATACCGGGCGAAGCATGGCCTTGGAAATATACTTGGTCGCCATCATAACCCGAGTCCCCACGACCACGGAAGAAATGATTGAAGGCCACTTCGTACAATGTCGCGCTCGAAGCGAACGTACTGATGTGTCCGCCCAAACCGTCGTATTGATTGTTGGCCCGCACCACCATCGCCATCGCGTTCCAGCGGATGATGCTCTTGATGCGGCGTTCGATTTCACGATTGCCTGGATAGGGAGGCTGCTTCGAAGCAGGTATCGTGTTGATGTAAGGTGTGTTGAGATCTTTTGGAAGATCGACACCTTCCTTGCGTGCCATCGTTTCCAAGGCGCGGAACAATTGCTTAACGCGTTCCGGACCTTTGCTTTTGAGAACATATTCCAGCGATCCTAACCACTCAGCAGTTTCTGCTGGATCGCTATCGACGGGAGGTGGCAACTGACCATTGGCGACAATAGACGGATCTTCATCGCCAAGAATCTTGGCATCTGCCATGCTTAGGTACCTTCAAAGAGCAGTGTGTTGTCAACGAAATACGCGACGTTCATACATATTCACGAACCGAAACCGACCGGACTTCTCTGGGAAATCAGTCCACTTTCGGAATGACTGCGGTCTATCTTCTCTATTTTATCAATTTGCCATCCACCTGGGGATGCCAAACCATGCGACGGCCTCAATACGCCCGCGCCACTGCCGCATGATATCCGAGAAAGTCCCCTCTGCGCCAAGTCGAATCGTACGAATCATAACGATTGTATCGATCTTGATTCGGACACCCGGGGTCCAGCAAGTCCTATTCATTGTCCCAGATCGTCAAATTCCGAAAATACCCACTCGTAAGGGGGTGGCGACAATTCGGCCAAAAAGAAAAAGCTGCCATCTAATCCAGGATTGTTGACTATTCGCCTTGAGGCATAGGCAGGAGCTTTTCTATACTCCGCCGCCCAAACTTTAGGAAAATTTGACGTTTGGGAACAAAAAATATGCTTTTGGCAAGGATGCCCGGCTGAACTCCCAACAACTTCCCCTTTCCTCGTTGCACTTTGTGAAGCGGTTCCACCGTGATCGCTCAACGTCCGCAATGACGAATGGTTTTCTCAAAGGTGGGGTTTTTGGGCGGTTTATCGCATTTTGGGGAGTAGTTGCCGCTTTGTGCGCCTACTTCCTCACTTCTTTATCGTTCGCTCAACAAATTGACTATCCTCAAAGCGATCCGACTTACCCAGTCCATGTTTCCGGGGAGAAGGGAATTCGTTGGGATCGTGGTGAATATCGCATCTACCAAATTTCGAGTCTGCCAGGAGCGGGCCGGCCCTCCATTCGTCAAGGAAACGCCGTTTACACTGCTGATCGAATCACATTGTGGATCGATCGCACCGTGGTTCCGCAGACTGCCCGCCCAAGTCTCTTGGGAGAAGAGGAACGCAGTGACGCTGCCGCGAATGAGCAGCCAACTCGAAATCCCTACAAAGTGATTGTGCTTTGTGAAGGGAATTTTGAAGGCGATTGGGGTAACGGTCGACGCGCAAAAAATACGCAGTGGAGCGGGCGACTCTTTTCATTTATTCCTATCGAAATGCCAACCATTGCTTGGGAGCAGCAGCCAACGGAAACCGCTCCGGCATTACCTGAAATCGACAGTGCTAAAATCGACAGTGCTAAAATCGACGGTGGCAAAAAAGATTCGGCAGTTGCCTTAGCGAACTATCAGGTTTCAGGAAATCCACCAGGTTTACTTCAGCCAGGTAATCCGCCGAACACTTTGGGCGGTTCTGGCGCGTTTGGAGCTCCAGGTAACGCACCGGCTGTATTGGTTCCCGACGCGAGTTTACCGGCTGTGGGCGGAACAAATCTCCCGGGTGGTCTCCCAGCCAACGGTGTAACGATTGATGCAGGGCAACCAATTCCAGTTCCGCCACCTCCAGCCACTTCACCGATGGTAGGTGGCAATGTTCAACCTGTGCCGACAGTGCCGGGACCCATCTCAGCTCCACCGCCACCTATCAACGGTTCAATGTCTCAGCCTTTCGCAGGGACTGTACCCAGTGGATCGCGAGCACTGAATGGGCCAATCTCTGCGAAGAGCATTTCGGTTCGCGGACGCAGCAGTACACCACCTCAAGTTCGGTTATCGCAACGCCCCGATCGCGGTGACTCCGTCGCCGAAATCACCCGCGGTGTTTACATCCATATTGCTGACTCCACTTACACTGGCAGTGACGGATCAGTGATGGAGTTAGGTAGTATCGATATCGAAACGGATCGAGCGATCATTTGGATGCCGAATCTAGCTGGACTCGACTTGACCTCGGGCTCTGCCGACCTTAGTGGTCAACAAATCGAACTCTACATGGAAGGCAACATTGTCTTTCGCCAAGGTCAACGTGTGATCTTCGCAGAAAGAATGTATTACAACGTTGCTCAAGAATATGGAATGATTTTGTCAGCCGAAGTGTTGACGCCAGTTCCCGAGTATCAAGGTTTATTGCGACTCAAAGCCGATGTTCTACAGCAACGCAATCGCCAAAACTTCTTAGCGTACGATGCGGCACTGACCAGCAGCCGTTTGGGTGTACCTCGTTATTGGTTGCAAGCCCAACGCATTGAATTAGAGGATCGGCGACAAGATGACAGCGGATTGTTAGCGGGACTACCGGGCTTCGACGATAACAAAACGGAGATGATGGCGAGCACACGCAACAACTTTGTGTATGTCAACAGCGTGCCTTTGTTGTATTGGCCCGTGATGACTACGAATCTGGCACGACCTAACTTCTATCTCACTGGAGTTAAGGTTAAGAACGACGGCATCTTCGGTACTCAAGGTATGCTCGACTGGGATCTATATCAGATCTTAGGTCTCAATGGGGCTGATGGTACCGAGTGGACTTTGTCGACTGACTATTTGAGCGAACGAGGATTTGCGGTCGGTACCAATTTCAACTACGACCTACCTTGGTTATTGGTGCCAGGTCGAGCTGTCGGTGAACTCGATTTCTGGGGAATTTCTGATAGCGGGCTCGATACGCTCGGGTCCGACCGAGTGCGAATGACGCCGGAAGCGGACCAACGCGGTCGGTTCTTGATTCGCCACAAACACTTGCTCAACCCAGACACGGAGTTTTGGGCCGAAGTGGGCTGGATTTCAGACCGCAACTTTTTGGAACAATACCTTGAGCAATCCTGGGATCAAGACAAGGACTACGCGACCGCCCTCCGCCTTCGTCGCTATAACGAAAACCAGATGTTCGATATCTGGGGGCAAGCTCGCGTCAACGACTTCTTTACAGAAACCGAATGGCTACCTCGTCTTGATCACTATTGGTTAGGTCAACCAGTATTGGATCGTATGACTTGGTATGAACATACTTTCGTCGGTTACGCGAAGCAGCAGACGGCATCGACACCAACGGATCCACAAGACGCCGCGAAATTTCAATTGCGACCTTGGGAAACGGATAGCGAAGGTTTGGTGGCTTCAACGCGACAAGAGTTAAGCCTCCCCTTTAATGCCGGCCCGATTAAGCTCAACCCGTACATCTCTGGCGAAGCTGGTTTTTGGAAAGAAGATGTCACGCAGGATGATGTGACCCGACTCACTGGGCAAGCGGGTGTGCGAACATCCCTTCCGATGTGGCAACTCTATCCAAATACGCAAAGCCGCTTATTCGACGTGAAAGGGATCGCTCATAAAGTGATCTTCGAAAGCGATTTCTTCTATGCGGACAGCAATGCTAACGTAGATCAATTTCCGTTGTACAACCCGATCGATGATAACTCTCAAGAGCACTTCCGCCGACGTTTGATTTTCAATACCTTCGGTGGAACCTTACCTGATCAATTCGATGAGCGTTCTTACACCTTGCGTAACGGCTTGCAGCGTTGGGTTGCTGCGGGTGGAAATGAAGTGGTTGACGATCAGTTGCAATGGCGTTTCGGTATCGACCAACGCTGGCAGACCAAACGTGGTTTACCTGGACGTGAACGTATTGTCGATTTGGTTGAGTTCGACGTGGATGCGATCCTGTTTTTGAACCCAGATCGGGATAACTTTGGTGAGCAAGTTGGGGCGATCAACTATGATTTCCGCTATCATGTTGGCGATCGCTTGACGCTGTTGTCCGATGGTTATTTCGACACCTTCACTGATGGTCTAAAGGCTTATTCGCTAGGCGCTCAAATCTCGCGTGTTGGTCGCGGTGAGTTGTACGTAGGTGCGATGCAGTTACAGGGTCCCATCGACTCAACGATTCTTACCGCAACGGTCAACTATCGTCTCAATGAAAAGTGGATTGTTACCGGCGGAACGACGTTTGACTTTGGTCAAGTCGGAAATGTTGGACAAACGTTGGCCTTTACGCGAATCGGCGAGTCTTTCTTGATTCGTATGGGCATCAACGTGGATAGCGGTCGCGATAACGTTGGCTTCCAGTTCAATATCGAGCCACGCTTCTTACCTGCCAAGAAATTGGGTTCGTTGGCAGGCGAGCTAATACCTCCCGCCAATGCTTTTGGACTCGAATAATGAGTGCATGATTTGATGAGCGATGGTCGCGAAGAGTTCGATCGAAGAGGGAGATACCATCGCTGGTCACTTGCTGCATGGACCGCCAAATTTCGATGCGCTTTTCGAGGCTGGTGGCTTGGTTCTTACAGTCAAACCAGTTTTGGAGTTCACTATATCGCCGCCATTGCGGTGATTATCTTGGCGTTCACTTTGAAATGCGAACCTTGGGAATGGGGATTACTTATTCTGTGTATCAGCTCGGTGATGACGGCCGAGTTAGTAAACTCGGCGTGTGAAGCTCTCGCTCGCTCTATTTCAACGGACTTCAACCCCCATCTACGCGACGCTCTCGATATCGCAAGCGGTGCGGTTCTGGTCATGTCCATCGGCTCAGCAGTGATCGGCTGTTTGATCTTTTTGCCAAAGTTTATTGCATTATGGCAATAGCTTGCGGCGCTGAATCGTCCGCGTTCTGGTAGAAAGCTATTCGGTTTTCTCGCTCCAATATCGCAAACCACCAGCTTGGGCCTCAGGCGGTCGCGCCCTACTAAAAATGCTGAAAATATGGGACACTTGCCTACATGGGCAGCTTGCCCTAGCGGAAGAATATGAAACCGTCGCTGATCTTGCGGCGTAATGGATGGGGTGGTTTGATTGGCTCGCGCATGGGAGCAGAGATTGTTAATGCTGGATAACACGTGATGGATTTTATTGCTCCGTTTCTAATTCGTCATCGCCTAGTTCTATTGCTAGTCGCCATTGTTTTGGCCGTCGTGAGCTTTCCGTTGTCGTCTCAATTGAATATGGACCGACGGCTCGAAAAAATGCTGTTGGCGCATGATCCCGATGTGGCCGGTTATTTGCGACTCCAGAAGGATTTTGCAGCCAGCGATGTTGTCTTGATGATTTATCGTGACGAACAATTGTGGGATGAGACTGGCATTGGTATTCAACGCATGCAGGGGATTGGGGATCGCCTGAAGAAGGTTGATGGCGTGCAGGCGGTTCTGTCCTTAGCGGAGCTGAACAAGGTATTGCGTACGTTGCGTGGGGCCCGCTGGCTGCAACCCGAAAATACTCCCGTTATCCTAGCAACCGACGATGGACTGGCTACGAAACTGCGAGATCTTTTTTCGGGGTACACGCATCGTGAAGGGAGTCCGTATGCGGCCATCGCATGTATGTTGACTCCGACTTCGGCGACAAAGAAAAGTCGTGATGAAACGCTGCGGCAAATCGATGCGATAACACAAGATATGCCAGATGGACTCGCGGCAGGCGAACTTTTGGGTGAGCCCGTCATGGTTCACGATGGCTTTAATCTATTGGAAGCGGATGGGGCTCGACTAGGTATCGCTAGCACCTGCATCCTGGCTGTTGTCTTATTGATACTCTTTCGCAGTTTCCGTTGGATGCTTGTGCCTTTATTGGTGGTGCATTGGTCGTTGTTGGTGACGCGTGGCTTATTGGTTGCGATTGGTGGCGAGCTGTCGATGGTTTCATCGATGTTGACCGCGATGGTCACCGTCGTTGGAGTTGCTACGGTGATTCACATTCTCGTGGAATTTCAGCAACAAATGAAAGTGCAGTCCCCCCAAGCGGCAATGGAAACCACAATTCGCCATTTGTTTAAGCCCGTGTTGTGGTCCGTAGCGACAACGGCTGCCGGTTTCGCCTCATTGACATTAGCTCAAGTTGGACCGGTGCAAGATTTTGGATGGATTATGTCTTTAGCCGTACTCGTGACGGGTGTTGGAACAATTTTGTTGGTTCCTCCTTTGGCGTTGTTAGGTTCGGTGGACTTGAAGCCGCATGAGATTCCTGGTGATCATTGGTTACGGCGAACGTGCGAGAATATCTACGACATCGCTGTGAGTCGGCGGGCACTCGCCTTGTTGACATTGGCGTTGTTGACCGTGCTGGCATTGCTAGGAAGTGCGAAGCTGCAAGTCGAAACAGACTTCATCAAGAGTTTCCGCGAGGATAGCCGTTTGGTCAAAGCTTACCGGACGGTGGAACAAAATCTGGGTGGTGCAGGTGTGTGGGATATTGTGGTACCTGCCCCAACTGTTCTGACTCAACCCTATCTGGATGAGCTCGATAAACTGCAAGCGAAGTTACGAGCTATTGAAATCGAACGGAAGCCTGTCGAATCGTTGAGTCGTGATAAGAGCGATGCTTCAGCGAATTCGATATTGCGCCTGAGCAAAGTCATCAGTGTGACGGATGCTATTCAAGCATCGGATGGGGATCGATGGCTGAGTTTGCTACCTGCCGCAGCCAAGTTGGAAGGGATGAAACAAACGATGCCCGAGTTTATGGCCGCGATGTTGACGGAACCTGATGCCACAACGGGATTACGACAATTGAGAATCATGTTGCGTAGCCCTGAGTCCACAGATGCCGCCGCTAAAAGTCAATTGATCGAAGCGGTTCGCGCCGAAGTGCAAGCGTTCTCTACTTCGCCCGATTGGAAAAAACAGTTTGGTGATTCGAAGCCGCCAGAGCCATACATCACAGGCTATTACTTATTGCTTGCCAAGTTGGTTAACAGTCTGTTGGCGGATCAATGGCTCTGTTTTTCAGTCGCTACTTTGGCGATTGGCATCATGTTGTGGTGTGCGATGGGAAATTGGTGGCAAGCCATCGCTTCGTTAGTTCCCAATCTGTTGCCGATCGTTTTGGTTTGGGGCATCATGGGTTGGTTGGGGTGGCGAGTTGATATGGGAGCGGTGATGATTGCAGCCGTTTCGGTGGGCTTATCGATCGATGGTTCGATTCACTATCTGTTGCGGGCTCGCCGAGAAATCGTTTCCGTCCAAGAAGACGCGGGAGCCCTGGATGCAAAGAAACGTTGGGACCTGCAATTGCGGGCTACGCAGCGTTCTACTGGACTGGCGCTAACCGTCGCTACAGTGGCTCTGGTTTGTGGTTTCCTAAGTTTAGTGGTGAGCGACTTCCGTCCGACTGAAACCTTCGGACGATTGGTAAGCCTTACCATGTTGGGTGGGCTGATAGGGAACTTGGTTATTCTGCCTATTTTGGTCGCACCTTCTCTGAAACGCCATTCTTCTTGAAGAAACTCGCCCCAATGTGCCCCTCGCAGGGTTTCCTTGGGCCTCTGCTCTAGCTAACTTGATGCAACAGTCCAGCGCGCTGTTTTGGTAGGCCGAACTCAGGGTAAATTCGGTCTATTAGTTAAAGCATGGCGATGTGAGTGAGATGTGAATGTAGGTTCAGTGGGTTTATTTGTGCCCGGGATCTACGCACTACAAAAAATGGCTTAGGCAGAGTCAACGATTCATT
>JAFLCP010000082.1 GCA_017303505.1 Planctomycetota bacterium
GCTGAACAACCACCAGCAGAGCAACCGCCAGCCGAACAGCCGCCAGCCGCAGAGGCACCGGCCGCAGCAGCTCCTGCAGCTGAACAGCCACCTGCCGCAGCGCCACCAGCTGCTGATGCTCCTGCATCACCAGCCCAGGAAACAGAAGAAGAATTGAAAGAACGTTTGGAACTGATGCGTGAGGAAATCACTAAGGCCAATCAACGCAAGATCGACGAACGCAATGATCGCTTGGAAAAAGCTCAAAAGCGAGTCAAAGAATTGAATGCGCGATTCGCTGACTGGTATTACGTCATCAGCGAAGATGTTTATAAGAAGCTGCGAGTGACTCAAGCTGAACTAGTAACCAAGCCACAAGCTGAAGGTGGTCAACCAGGTGGTCTGCCAGGTAACTTTAACTTGCCATTCAATCCAGGTGGAAATTAGTTAGCCCCTTTGAGGCGACTTACTGAGCAGGGCTTGGATTGAGTCGCTTCGCATACCACTCAGCGATTTGAGTTTGAAATTCCATTAACGTTCCTGCGTTATTCAAGATGACGCTGGAACGTTTTTCTTTTTCTGAGAGCGAGAGTTGAGAATTCTCGCGAGCTGTGAATTGTTCAAGGTTCCAACCACGACTGGCAGCGCGTTCTATTCGTTGTGCCAACGGAGAACGCACAAAAATGATCTCATCACATTCTGTGTTCCAACCCGATTCAAACAACAATGGAACATCCAGAACGATAGATCGCGGCGGGGTGGTTGAACTTCGCAGTTGCAATAGTCGTTCGCGAATGATCTGTCGAATTCGTGGATGGGTGATGGAGTTTAGGAAAGTTCGATTTTGTTCGGCGATTTCAGATTTGCCAAATACTAAATTGGCGATGGCCGCTCTCGATAACTGACCAGGCTCATCAACAGATAAAATCGTGTCGCCGAATCGCTCGATCAAAATTCTGATGACTTCTGGTTCACGCAAAACTTGATGGCCAATTTGGTCCGCATAGATGACCGCCGCACCGAGTTTTTCCAATTGACTGGTGACAACGCTTTTGCCGCTGGCGATTCCACCACAGATTCCAATGACCAATGGCGAGCGGATGGTATGTGCGAGTTGTTTGTGTTGAGTGGGTTGAGGTTGCGTCATCGTCACGGCTCGCACACCATTGTTTCTTAGAGTTAGGTTAGTGGTTCACAATCCGCCCAGCTACAACCTGTCTTGGCATCAACCTTTAATGGAACGGAGAGTTGTTCACAGGTCGTCATCAAAGGAATAATCGCCGTACGCAATCGAGTAAGGTCCTCAGGATGGACCTCAAACACAAGTTCGTCATGAATCTGCAATAACAATCGGGCTCGCAAGTCGGACTGTTTAAGCATGCGATAAATACGAACCATGGCGAGCTTAATCAAATCGGCGGCAGAGCCTTGAATGATCGTATTGACCGCCATGCGTTCCGGTTCTGTCAACGAGCGGCGTTTTTCAGGCGGCAGTGTGCGAAGGTCTCGAACTCCTTGGAGCATGCGACGCCTACCGAGCATGGTGGCTACATAACCGTTTTGTTTGCAAGAAGCCAACGTATCCAAAATGAAGGTTTGCACGCCTGGATATCGGGCGAAATACGCATCGATGAAAGCCGCTGCATCTTCTTTAGAGATTTGCAAGGACTTAGCTAACCCAAACGGACTTTGGCCATAGATGATCCCGAAGTTGATGGCTTTCGCTGAGCGTCGCATCGACTTGGTAACTTCTTCCGGAGTTACACCATAAACTTCAGCGGCGACTCGTTGATGAATGTCTTGATCTTTTTCGAATGCTTCACGCAGCGCGGGGTCGCCGCAATAATGAGCTAACACTCGCAGTTCAATTTGTGAATAGTCCGCAGTGAGTAATACCCAGTCGGATGGTGAGGGGCGGAAGGCGGAACGTATTTCGCGACCTTCTTCGGTGCGGATGGGAATGTTCTGAAGGTTGGGTTCCGAACTGCTCAAACGCCCTGTTGCAGCCACGTCTTGGCGGAATGAAGTATGCACGCGTTCGGTATCGGGACAAACCAGTTCGGGCAACGCATCGATATAGGTGCTCTTCAATTTGGCCAGCTGTCGATACTCGATGATTTTTGCAGGCAAGGCATGCAGTGGGGCTAGTTCTTGCAATACTTCTGCGTCTGTGCTTGGTCCCGTTTTCGTTTTTTTGATTACAGGCAAATGCAGGTGCTCAAAAAGTACTTTAGCCAGTTGCTTGGGGCTGTCAGGATTAAATGGCTCCGGAGCCATGTGCTGAATCTCACCATACAGCTTTTCCAATTGAGTTTCGAAGCGTTTGCTGAGTCCGCGAAGTCGTTCGGTGTCAATCGAAATTCCGTTGAATTCCATCTCCGTGAGCACTTCGATGAGAGGCATTTCAAGTTCGCTGAAAAGCTCAAATAGATTGATGGCTTTGAGGCGTTCGGTTAGTGGTTCGGCGAGTCGCCACGGAACTTCGGCATCTTCAGCTGCGTAACGACAGATTTGTTCGAGTGGAACTTGGTCCATACATTTCTGATTCTTGCCCGTCCCGATGAGTTCGGAGATCTTGATGGTTTCATGATCAAAATAACGTTTGGCGAGTTCATCGAGACTATGGTTACGCTGGCCAGGATCCAGCAGGTAATCGGCGACCATCGTATCGAAATAGATCCCTTGAACGTTAATCCCCTGCCCTCGAAAAACGATCAAATCGTATTTGAGATTCTGGCCTACTTTGCGAATTGCGGGGTTTTCCAAGATCGGTTTGATGTAACGATGAACGGTTTCGATAGGTAGGCAATCTTCACCCAGCGGAGCTCGAACGGGTATGTAGGCCGCTTGATTCTCACCCCAGGCAAAAGAATATCCAACAGGCTTAGCCCAACGAGCTTGAGTCGATGTCGTTTCTGAATCGAACGCAATCATCGTGACTGCATTCATTTGCTCGCAGATATCTCGAAGTGCATCTTCCGTTTGAATCAAACGATATTGATTCAGTTGGAAAGGTGAGGTGTTGATACGTGTTGTTGGGCTCGCTGAATTGGAGGTGAAAGGCATCTGGCGAGTATTGGCTTCCGTTGCAATGGACTCCGTTGATGAACCGGTTGGATTGAGGAACCGATCAGCCAAGCGTCGGAATCCCCATTGCTGAAATAGTTCGGCAATCTGGGTTTTATCGATATGGATCTGATCTTCTTGATTCCAAGGTATGTTGATTGGAACGTCACGGCGTAACGCGACGAGTTGACGACTCATCAAAGCTTGATCGCGATATTTCACCATATTCTCGCGGCGTTTGGCGCCAGAAACCGCGTCGGGATGCGCGAGAATTTCGTCGAGTGTTCCATATTGTTCAAGCAGTTGCTGGGCAATTTTGGGACCGATCAACGGAATGCCGGGAACGTTGTCCACGCTATCGCCGACCATCGATTGAAAGTCGACTACTTGTTCCGGAGCAATGCCCCAAGTTTCTTTCAAATGGGGAATACCGAAGATTTCTTGTTTTCGCAAATTGAGGATTTGCACTCGATCTGTAAGAAGTTGCCGACAATCTTTGTCAGGCGAAACAATCAAACAACGCCAGCCACGTTCATGAGCTTGAGTTGCGATCGTGGCGATAATGTCGTCTGCTTCGTAGCCAGCGATTTCAAGTATGGGAACCTGCAACGCTTCGAGTGCTTGGCGGGCCAATGGCATTTGCAAACGTAGATCTGCGGGCATTTCTTCGCGGTGCCCTTTATACTCGGCGTAGATCTCGTTGCGAAAAGTGTCCTCACTCATGTCGAAAGTGAAAAACAAATAATCGGGTTTGTAGCTGTCACGGATTTCAAGCAGATCACGGAGCATGCCATGGATAGCACCGACAGGGAGTCCACCTGGGCTCGTCATCGGTGGCATCGCGTGAAAGACTTGATAGAGGATGGCGTGCGTATCGACAACGATTACCAGCGGATCGGTTTTGCTGGAGATCGCTGGTGCAGTTGTGCCCTGAGGTTCTAGTTCGGTAGTGGTCTGGGATTCGACATTTGCTTCAAACGGCAAGCTATCCGACTCCCCTGTTTGAACTGAGTCTTGTACGGAACCGCTCTCTAAGGCCGGTTGCGGAGCCGATTCGCCGGTGGGATCGGCGGGCATCTGGGGTTGGTCATCATTCATGCCGGGTAGAAGAGGTTGTTGCTTGCGTTGTGGCGAACGAGAATTCATGACCAGATCCAGCCCATCGAGAGCAGAGAGAGAATTCGGAAGAGAGGTCCGAATGGTGAACGAATGACGCAGTTTAGCAAGTTTCTGGTCAAATTACTCCATAATCCCCCTATAAAGTGCTGGTTGTGATTGGAACTGGATCGGAAAAATTGTTCCAAGAAGCCCCATTTAGCCCATAGTGAAAGTTTGACGGGGTGGGACTGGCTATTTACTATGGAGTCAGGTGTCTACTGAAGAGCCAGCTTTTTTAGCTGATCCTACGTCCTGGAAATGCGGGGACGTGAGGAGGCGCTTTTCCTTTTTCCCTTGTGCTCCTCGTTTGCGAAGGTTTCCGCAGTATGTCGGGTCGTGATCGAAACATGTTTGCTTGGCAGGCGTACGTTATTGCGATGTCCATCGTGTCGGCGCTGATGTTGGTCGGCCTATTCTTCCTTTGGAATTATGCGAGCACGCAAGCCAAAGAAGCCGAAACGGCGAAGGCAAGTGCGTCCACCAGTTCAGCTGAACTAGGCAAGGCGAAGTTGAAGTCGGACCGGCTCCTTTCGATGTTGGGGCAAGGCAATTTCAATGAAACAGAATTGGAAACCATCAAGAGCGCGATGGTTGGCGACCCTCAAATGGAAGCCTTGGAAAAATCGTATGACACCGATATGTCTTTGTTAGGCGCCAACGTTGAAGCTGCCAATCGCAACTACGCTGGTTTGGCAAAAACGTTGATGGATGTGATCAAAGATCGCAATATCGAACACAAGAAGTTCCGTGATCGTGAAGATCAAATGCGAGCCGAGTTGACCACCGTCATCGACCGGGAAACCAAGCGAGCCAATGATGCTGAAGCCAAACGCGATCAACTTGCTACTGAACTGGCCGATTTGAAGACCCAATATCAAGAAGATCGTACCAAATTGACCGGTGAAATGGAGCAATTGAAGGATCGCTTACAAGCAGCCAATGATCGTTACACCAAGCTAGAAACCGAAAAGAAACGAGTTGAAGATACCCTTACTGCTGAAGTCAATAAACTCAAGGATGTGGTCGCTCAACAAGCAGCTGAAATCGTTCGTTTGCGATACGAAGATTTCGACACTCCACAAGGCAAGATCGTGAACGTGACCGAAGGTGGTAACGTCGTATGGTTGAACATTGGCAAGCGAGCTGGTCTGAAAGAAAATGTTCGTTTTGCTGTATTGTCTAGCGATACATTGAAAGTAACGGACGCAAAAGAAAAAGCCAAAATCATCATCACCAAAGTTGTTGATAACGACTTGGCCCAAGCCCGTGTGATCGAAGGTAACATCAAGCAACCCATTCTGCCTGGCGACTTTGTGTATTCGCCAGCATGGCAACCTGGTCGAAAGGTGCACTTCGCATTGGTCGGATTGCTGGATGCTGACGGCGATGGTCGAGACGATCGAGAAACCATCAAGAATCTGATTGCTCTCAACGGTGGCGAAGTAGATTTCGAACTTACCGCTGAAGGTCGTACTGTTAAAGACGAGATGAGCATCAACACTCGATACTTAGTGGTAGGCCCATCCGGTGTTGGAGCTGAAGCTTTGGCTTCGGGTGATTCGGCAAACACCAGCGTTAAGAAGCTGGTCAAGGATTACAATGCGGCAAAAGAAAAAGCTAAGGAACTTGGGGTGATCGAAATCTCGGTTGAAAAATTGCTGAGCTACCTGCAAGGTGGCAACGCCGACAAGAGCATTCCGCTAGGGTCTGCGGTTCGTGCGAGCGACTTCAAGGCCGAGAACGACGACAAATCCTTCTTCCGCCGTCCTAAGCCAGGTGTTGATAGCCTTCCGAACCGGACTCGCGGGGGTAACTAATTATTCCGTCGCCAGGACGCTCGAACGGAATACCCAAAATGGGTAGCTGATGTTTGTGTTAAAATGGCGACAATCGGTAAGAATCAATTGCGTTTAGCGCAAGGGACGAGTATAACGATTAAATGGGCTAAATCCTTTACGAGTAACAACCTCTAAAGTGGTTCGCCTCGATGACCGTTGATTCGTCTCGGGGGAGAGTTAGAGAAAAATGAGAAGATTATTTGGTTTGGCGTTGGCTTGTGGACTTGGTTTCCAAGGCGTTTCGTTGGCGCAAGAAGCTGCTACTCAGGAA
Source organism: Planctomycetota bacterium (assembly GCA_017303505.1). Classification (GTDB taxonomy): domain Bacteria; phylum Planctomycetota; class Planctomycetia; order Pirellulales; family Pirellulaceae; genus JAFLCP01. The sequence continues at coordinate 6,313 of JAFLCP010000082.1, forward strand.
AGTCCCGCTGCTGCGGAAGCAGTCGGCGCACCTGTGGCTGAGCAGTTGCAAGCACCGAAGTCTTTCACCGAAAAATTGCATCAGATGCAGTGGGTGCAAGTAGACGCTCAAGGTCGCTTCAGCGGATCGGTCGTAAGCTTGTTTCGGGGTGGAACCAGCGAAAAGATTCCAAACGCTCAAGTAGCTTTGATCCGCAGCGGTAAAGTGGTTACCTCAACCACCTCCGATGCTGAAGGCAATTTTGATTTCAACGGAATTCTTCCTGGCAGCTACACCATCGAAGGTTTGAGCACTGCGGGAACTTTCTCGTATGCCTTGCATGTTCTTCCTGGGCAGGCTGCTCAAGGTTCTCACATGAAGGTTTTTGCAGTGGTGCCAGGCGGTACTTCTGTGACTAAGTATTTTGCACGTTACATGGTGCCAACTTCGACACCTGATAGCGTTGTCTATAGCGTCGCAGAGCAACGTTACACTCAATACAACGGCCAAGTGAAAGCCGACGACAACGGCGTGCTTCATGGCACTTTGTTGTTGCCCGGTGTCCCTTTTGCTTCTCGTGACATGTCCGCAACCGAAGTGATCATTCTGCAAAATGGCCGAGAAGTGACCAAGGTCATGGCCAACGCAGACGGAACATTCACCGTGGGCGGCCTTGAGTCTGGCGTTTACGGCTTGGTTGTCGCTGGTCCGGTTGGACGCGGTGCTGTTGCATTCGAACTCGTCGATGCTAAGGGCGTTGCACAATTGAAGGGCAAAGCTGGCCAATTTGTTGGAATGCAAGACGGTCCTGCTGATTTGATCAATCTTGAATTGGCTCCTCCTGCGACTGGTTCAGAAGAAGAGTTGGCTCTCGAAGATTTGGGAATGCCAATGCCAGGTGGTGGATTGGCTGGTCCTAGCGGTGGTGCTGGTGGTGGCGCAGGTGGCGGCGGTGCTGGTGGTGGTTTTGGTGATCTGCTCGGTCTAGCGGGCTTGGCTGGAGCAATCGTAGCTTTGTCGGACGACGACAACAACGTTGCCAGCCCAATCGTCGGCCCATAACACAAAGCTGCACTAAGCAATAACACAACATTAAGGCGGGTGTGAAGTCACACTCGCCTTTTTTCGTTTGTTGTTTGTGTCTCGATTACGCCGTCACGGTGGCTTGAAGCCAACGAACCAACATGGTGGCATAGGAGCCTCGCGGTAAGGTGAACTTGAGCACCAGGTCTTCGGTGGGCTGGAGTAGCTGCTGCTCTCCATTTGAATTTGCTTGTTGCACAGTTGTCGTTTCCCAGGCGAACTCGAGGCCTTGAGCCTTCGTTAATGCACGCCGCTCTCCCTTGGAAAAGAACGTATCGCGCGGGTATTTGACGCGGATCTGCTTCGGGGTCAGGCCGTATCTCGCCGTGATTGAGTGGATTAACGACTCGAATGCAGGGGGCCACTCCGTGATTCTGGCGGAAGGTAGAGGAATTTCAGTACTGATCAACGTCCGCAGTAGGTTGGAATCGATTTGTTGTGGAAATAACAATTCGCCAGCGGCTCCTGGGACGCGAATCAGATTCGGACCCGCGAGCTCTTTGATCCACCCAGCGAGCAATTCATTCCACAGATGACTTTGGAATGCCGCCAAGTAAAGGCCACGAAGATCATGACGGATAACGGTTAAAGCAACGCGGAAATCTTTCGGGTTGCGGTTCAAAATGTCGGCTGCGTCACGACGATGCGATCGATCGAGGTGCTGATTGAGCCAGGCCCAATCTCCCCAGTGTTCTTGCAATAATTGTTTTTGTTGACGTTCACGCGGACGGTCGTGAGGGTTGAAATCTGCCAGTGCTAGCCACAATGCTCTTTCGTAATCTCCACGACACCAGGGTTCCGCGCAGAACTGCTGGCTGTCGCCTAACGATCCAAATCTCTGATCGTCAAAATAATTGGGTACACCCAAGGCCGGGTCGCTCAGGACTTTTTCCAGCGTCGCTTTTGCTTGTACGGGAATGGACCTCAGTCGAATGGTGAAGCGATTCGCTTCAATATCCTGTGCTTTAAAGGCCCGGTTCGTACGACCAAGAAAGTCTAGCGTAAACGATTTCTGTTCTAAAAATAGTGAGGGGCCTTCAAAGATCGTTAGGTACTGAATTGTCTTGGCATGTTTGTCCTTGAGTCCACCGAAGGCGATATCGCGAGAATCAATGCGCCAAGCTTGCGCAATCGCTTGAACCGCTTCGAGGGTCCCGATGTGTTCTTTGGTAAGGCGATAAAGGGAGAAGGTGCCATGACTCGCATGATGGGAAGTAATTTCTTCCACCTGGAAATCATCGGCCTCGCTTTTGAGTTTCATGGGCACAGCTCTAGGGGTGGGGCGAAAAGGGGCACAAAAAAAGGCATGGTCCTAAAGCGAGTTAAGACCGATGCCTTGTTGGTACCATCTAAAATCTCTGGTGGGACTTAGCTGACTGGAGGAGCCGGTGGCTTGCCAGCGGTTTCTTCTTCATCTTTTTCAACGGGGACTCGCACAATGGCGGCAACCGTATCGCCTTCATCGAGTGACATGATGCGGACGCCTTGCGTATTGCGTGAGATGATGCTGATTTCTTTGGCGGCAACGCGTTGAATTTTGCCACGAGCAGTCATCATCAATAGCTCATCTTCGTCCGTGACTGGGGCAATACCGATCACAGGCCCATTGCGTTTGGTCGTCTTGATGTCGATGACACCTTTACCACCGCGACGCTGCGTGCGATAGGTATTCGATGAGCTGTGGTCATCGCTGCTATCGCCTTCAGCTTCTGGGGCTGGTGGTGGTTCGGGAGTTTCTGTCTCGGTACCTTCTTCGGCATCAGCGGCTGGAGCTAGGACTTCACCTGCACCAAAGTAAGTTCGTTTGCCGTAACCATTTTCGCAAAGGGTTAGCAAGGTCGCGGAGGGGTCTGCAACCACCATGCCCACCACTTGGTCTTCTTTGGTAAGCGAAATACCTTTGACACCCGATGTGTTTCGGCCCATCGGTCGAGCATCGCTTTCCTGGAAGCGAATGGCCATACCGCGAGACGTCGAGAGCACGATTTGTTCTCCCGTCTTGGTAACGACCACGTCGACCAGTTCGTCATCTTCACGCAGCTTGATCGCAATGATGCCACCCTTCTTGGGACGACTGTAATCTTCGAGTGGTGTTTTCTTAACGATACCTTTGCGTGTCGCCATAAGCAGGAAGTGCCCTTCGACATTAAAGTCTCGCACTGGAACACATTCCATGATCTTTTCTTCTGGCGCGAGGTTGAGCAAGTTGATAACAGCTCGGCCTCGGCTATCTCGACCCATTTGCGGTAGGTCATAGACCTTGAGCCAATACACCTTACCTTGGCTGGTAAAGAATAGTAGGTAAGCATGTGTGCTGGCGACGAATAGATGTTCGATTGGATCTTCTTCTTCGCTCTTGGCTCCAGCGATACCTTTGCCACCGCGTCGTTGAGCGCGGTAGGTCGCTGCTGGGGTTCGCTTGATGTAGCCACGATGCGAAATCGTAACCACCATCGTTTCTTCGTTGATGAGATCTTCTAAGTTGTAGTTACCAAGTTCTTCGCCGCTGATTTCTGTGCGACGATCGTCAGCAAACTTCTTGCGGATCTCCTCGACTTCACCGCGTATGATGTCTTCGATCTTCTTTTGATCGCCGAGTATTTCGAGGTAAGCCAAGATTTCTTCGAGCAACTGTGAGTGTTCGTCGGAGAATCGCTTTTGTTCTAAGTTAGCCAATTGTCCCAAAGCCAACTTAAGAATCGCATCGGCTTGGACACTGGTTAACTTGTACTCTTCAGCCTCACCGCGTTCGCGAGTGAATTCTGCGAACCCTCGTTCACCTAAGGCGCGTGACAGCATCGATGCTGGGCAAGAGAAGCCCATCAAACGTTGCTTGGCATCAGCTTGTGATTGACTGGTGCGAATGATGCGGATGATCTCATCGATATCGGCCATTGCGATAAGCAGGCCTTCGACAACATGCTTGCGACGTCGTGCACGGTTGAGCAAGAATTGCGTTCGGCGGCGAATGACCGTTACGCGATGGCGCAAGAATTCTTGCAACAACTCTTTGAGATTCAATTCGCGAGGTTTGCCATCGACCAGCGCCAAGAAGATCATCGAGAATGTATCTTGCAGTGGCGAGAACTGATAGAGTTGGTTGAGAACCACTTCGGGATCGTGTCCCTGTTTGATTTCGATAACCAAACGCACGGGTTCTTTCAGGTCGGATTCATCGCGAATGCCAGAGATACCTTTGATTCGATCTTCGCTGACCAATTGAGCGATGCGTTCGATGACGCGATCGCGGAATTGTTGGAAAGGAATTTCCGAAACAACGATACGCGACTTTCGTTTGTCTTCTTCGATCTTCGCGCGGGCTCGAACAACCACAGTGCTGCGGCCGGTCATGTAAGCTTGGCGAATACCAGCGCGTCCGCAGATGATGCCGCCGGTTGGGAAGTCCGGACCTGGAATCACATCCATCAATTCATGGATGGTAATGTGTGGATCGTCCAGCAATCGAATCAAGCCTTCGCACACTTCACCGAGATTGTGCGGCGGAATGCTGGTGGCCATACCCACGGCGATACCCGAAGTTCCATTGACCAAAAGGTTGGGGAACTTCGAAGGCAATACGACTGGTTCGGATCGACGTTGGTCATAGGTCGGAACCATGTCGACCGTATCGAGATCCAAGTCGTCCAGCATCATGGCAGCTGGGGCCGACAGACGGGCTTCGGTATAACGCATCGCAGCGGCAGGCAGGCCGGCAATCGAACCAAAGTTTCCTTGCTTGTCGATCAAGACATGTCGCATGTTCCATTCTTGGGCCATGCGAACCAAGGTCGGGTAGATCACCGCTTCACCGTGAGGGTGATAGTTACCGCTGGTATCACCGGAGATCTTGGCGCACTTAACACGCGAGCTGTTGGGGCGAAGGTTCAAGTCATTCATCGCCACCAAAATGCGGCGTTGACTGGGCTTCAGACCGTCGCGCACATCAGGCAACGCGCGAGACACGATGACGCTCATCGCATAGGTCAAATAACTATCACGTAGCTCATCCTCGATTGGCTGATCTACCAACCGGCTCCCTGGATTATCAGGGGGAGTTAAGCCAGCAGAACCACCATTGATGTTATCACCATCATCACCCATTGTGGGCTCATCAGGGGGGATATTGGACAAGCGCTATTCCTTTCGAAACCTAATGTCCTTATGCGATACTTCGAAGGCCATAAGATACCACATTTGCGGTCTAGCGACAATCGGCCAAGCATATCTGAGCAGTGCTGTAAGTCATTGGTGCCAAAAGGTTTATGGCGTGAGTTCTTTTTCGTTGTTCGCCCCGATTTGGGCTTGCGGATAAAGCTCAGTTTTGTGGTCGAATTCGCCCCTCAATCCACGTTTTGGGAACCCCCTTAATCCAGTCTCGTTTTTGACGGCTATCTAGCGATATCGGTTGATTGTCGCCTAGCAGATAGTAGCCTTCCACTTCACGGATGAACGGAATCGAGCCCGCTTCGTTCCACTCTTCACCCCGGAAATAGATGTCTCGCGATAAACGGCGCAGTTGCCAACGCCTGATGCCGCGGAACTCTAGCCCCCACAGGCTGTCTGCCGCACATTGCACGTATTCAGGTGGGAAAAGTTCGTGCACAATCTTCTTCCATTCCAACATGGTTTGTTCGGGAGTAAAGGTATGGTTAATGGAATCGAATCGACCTGTTTGGACGCGCATCCAAAACGCCCCATCGACATAGGCGAATAGATAACGCAGCGAAACGTCTTGTTCTGTTGTGTTGGGGTTTGAAGGTACGTTGAAAGATGTGTCGCCACTAATCCATTCTTGCTGGTTCCAAGTTGATTTCCATTCTTGTAGCCATACGCGTGTTGGATCGAGCAAGCGTGGGTCTCGTAGGCCAACGCGAAGTTCCCCCTCCGACTCAGGAATAAAGCAGAGTTCAAGGATTTGATCGGAAACAGGCCACAAAAACCCTGAAAATGCAGGGTTTTCAGGGTACCAGTCGGATACGATCGCCCCTGCTTGTTTTCGCTTCATATCGGGCGTTTCGGTTTGTTTCCACGGTTCAAAGTAGGCAAACTCGATTCGTTCGGTGGCCGTCTGGGAAGCCGGATTCGCGATTGGAGAAACGTAATTGCGCCAGCCAATGTACTTCGCGTCTGTATTGGCTGCTGTTGCGTGGGGCTGCGCGAGTATTTCACCCGCTTCTTCGAAGAGCAGTAAACGCGCGGCTAAGATTTGATCCAAGGTGCGTTCAGCACGCTGGCCATTAATCCATAAATCGCCCAACTTGATTTGCAGCCGCTCTCCCGGAAAAGCGACTAGTCGCTTGACGATGCGCATCGATTCCTGTGGATCTCGGACCAAAACGATATCCCAACGCTGAAGATCTTTCGCTGGTTCAACATTCACCGAGTCACCACTGTGGGGAGTGAAGAGTGGATTCGGCATCAGGCTGCGGCATCGCCCGCAATAATAGACGCCCGCCGGATAGGACTCCGCCACAAAACGGTTCACATACCCGCACTTCGAGCAGGTCGCTTGATGATGGGCGCCAAAAAGTGTGGGGGCCATGGAGTTGCCCAGCACGCTTGGCAAATGCTGACGGCTCGTATTGTTAGATAATCTGACAAACGGAATCCGCCCACCAAGCAGCACCAGCCAACCCATAAGGACCAATAGGGCTGCAAAGAGTATTTGCCATCCATATTTGATCATTGCGTTAATCCGGCCTCGTTTAGCGACAACCCATTCAGCATGTTCGATCAGGATGAGGATTCGGTTCCGCCACCAACGTCTGGCGGTTGCCCCGTTCGGAAAGCACTAATCGGCTATCGAACGCTCCGTAGGATTAGATAGGCGATCGGCTGTGGTAGGAATAGCTTCGCTTGACAGCTTCACCGGGAAATGTCAAACTGGCTATATAAGAATGTTGAATGTACTTTTGTGTTTCATTATTTTTTCTAATTAAGGTTCCTGGTGTCCGATATCGCCGATAAGCAAATTCATAGTACGATTTGTGTAGGCTCGTTGGCGACTAAAGTGACCCGCTAAACGCACCAGAAATTGGAATAAGGCAAATTTTCACAGTAAAGATTCACAGTAAAGATCTATGACATCACCAAGCTCAACCCAGGGTTCGGGGCCACGAACTATGTTCCAGAAGATCTGGGACAAGCATGTTGTTTTTTCTGAGCCAGGCAAGCCAACCATTCTGTATATCGATTTGCAGTTGGTGCATGAAGTCACCAGCGCTCAAGCATTCGAAGGTTTGCGTTTGGCGGGTCGCAAAGTACGCCGCCCAGAACGAACCATTGCGACGCCTGATCACAACGTGCCAACCACCGATCGCAGTCTGCCGATCGCCGACCAGATTTCGCGACAGCAAGTGGATACGTTGCGCAAGAACTGCGAAGAGTTTGGAATTCGATTGTACGACCTACATGATCCACATCAGGGTATCGTGCATATCATTGGTCCTGAGTTGGGCTACACTCAGCCCGGCATGACTATTGTGTGTGGTGACAGTCACACAGCAACGCATGGTGCCTTCGGAAGTTTGGCGTTTGGTATCGGTACCAGCGAAGTAGAGCACGTGCTGGCAACGCAAACGTTGTTGCAGTTTAAGCCCAAGACGATGGAGTTGCGGGTCGATGGCAACTTAGCGCACGGGGTTACCGCTAAAGATTTGATCTTGTATCTGATCGGCAAGTTGACGACAGCAGGTGGAACAGGTTACGTGCTTGAATATACCGGAGAAGTTGTTCGTCGCTTGAGTATGGAAGAGCGAATGACGGTCTGTAACATGTCGATTGAGGCCGGAGCGCGTGCGGGCATGATCGCACCGGACGAAACCACCATTGACTATTTGCGCGGTCGCCCTTTTTCACCACAAAACTTTGACGAAGCCGCAGCACAATGGCGATTGTTGCCCAGCGATGCTGGAGCAACATATGACGTGGTGAAGACATTCCGAGGTGAAGATATTCAACCTCAGGTCACTTGGGGAACGAATCCTGGGCAAGTGATTTCCATCGGTGACAAGATTCCGAATCCAACTGACTTCAGCGATCCTACCGAGCAAAAATCAACGGCTCAGGCCCTGGAATATATGGGATTGCGCTCGGGCACATTGCTCAGCGATGTGGAATTGCAACGTGTCTTTATCGGCTCCTGCACCAATGCTCGAATCGAAGATTTGCGAGCGGCTGCGAAGGTGGTGAAGGGGTATCGTGTGAATAACAAAGTTCATGCGATGGTTGTGCCTGGTAGTGGATTGGTAAAACGTCAAGCAGAAAAAGAGGGCTTGGATGCCATTTTCAAAGAGGCTGGTTTCGAGTGGCGAGAAGCTGGCTGCAGTATGTGTTTGGCGATGAACCCTGATCGCTTAGAGCCAGGCGAACGTTGCGCTTCAACCAGCAATCGCAATTTCGAAGGCCGCCAAGGTAAAGGTGGTCGTACACATTTGGTTTCTCCAGCCATGGCTGCGGCGGCTGCTTTGACGGGCCGGTTCACGGATATCCGTCATTGGAACTACAAAGCCTAATGGACAAGTGAAGATCGTTCGTACAGCCCTTAAAAACAACACCGATACAACATAGAGATCTAGCGCATGGAACCGTTTACAGTGCATACCGGCTTGGTCGCAACGATGGACCGAGCCAATGTGGATACCGACCAAATTATTCCAAAACAATTTCTAAAACGCATTGAACGAACTGGCTTCGGTCAGTTCTTGTTTTTCGATTGGCGTTTCAAAGATGATGGCAGTGACAACCCTGAGTTTGAGTTAAATCAACCTGCTGTTAAGGGAGCGACCGTATTGGTCGCCCGCCGCAACTTCGGCAGTGGTTCAAGTCGCGAGCATGCCGTATGGGCTTTGTCCGACTATGGATTTCGAGCTGTGCTCGCTCCTTCATTTGCCGATATTTTTTATAGCAACTGCTTCAAGAACGGCTTGTTGCCCATTCCCTTATCGGAAAGCGTTATTGAGAAGATTTTTACGCGGCAGAAATCGACACCTGGTTATAAACTCACCGTCGATTTGGAAAAACGCTTGGTTTCCGATTCGCTTGGTTTGTGCGAGTCGTTCACCATCGAACCTTCCCGGCAATACAATTTGTTGCATGGATTAGATGACATTGGCCTAACCTTGAAAAATGAAGATAAGATTACGGCCTACGAAAAAGCTCACGGTATTGCGTAAGCAGCCACTTTGAGTTGACACTAGATCGAGTGATCTTTTGGAAAAGGTTGACTCGGTGAATTAATGCAACCATAACCCGACGTTAAAAAGCGTCGGGTTTTTTTATGTCGTTGTCCCTTCGCAAAATTCACATCAGCAGAATGGAAGTGGTGCTTTCATTGGCGTAGCTTGGCCATTCAAGGCAAAGTGGGCGAGTTACCTATGGCGATCGGAGTTATTGGCTGATCGCGACTCTCGCGTTTGTTTCCTGCGATGCTATCCGGTTGTAAAACTCACCCCACAGAGGTTACATTCAGGGCTCTGCGGCAATAGTTGGAACTCGTATGCGCGGGAGCTACACCATGAAATGGACCGGATTCAATGTAAGTTGGCGAGCGCTGAGCCTGGTATTTGGGTTCGCGATTTGTTGTATGCAAACTGCTCGGGCTAATGAGACGGTTCCCCCCAAGGGCTTGCCGCCGGTGGTGGTTCCTGCCGACAATCCGATGACCGATGCCAAAATAGAGTTGGGTAAACAGCTCTATTTTGACAAACGCTTATCCAAAGATAATTCGATCAGTTGTGCTTCCTGTCATGATCCTGCGAAGGGTTGGTCCAACGGCGAAGCGACTGCATTGGGATTCGGTGGGGCTCGCGGTGGCCGCAGTGCTCCCACGGTCTTGAATACGGCCTATCAAAAATTCCAGTTTTGGGACGGGCGAGCCGGTTCTTTGGAAGAGCAAGCTCTGGGGCCGATTCAAAATCCGATTGAAATGAATCTCTCTTTGGAAGAACTTGAATCGCGACTCAATCAAATCGACGGCTATAAAAAACAATTCGAAGCCGTGTTTGGTTCGGCACCCAAAGCCGCTGATGTTGCCAAGGCCATTGCCGCATTTGAGCGAACCGTGCTGAGTGGCGATGCCGCTTATGACCGTTTCAAAGCGGGAGATGCGAATGCTCTTTCTGCTGAAGCTCAGCAAGGAATGAAATTGTTTTTTGGAAAAGCGAACTGCTCTGCTTGTCATACAGGTGCCAACTTCACCGATAACGCTTTTCACAACATCGGCGTTGGAATGGACAAACCCGAAGTCGATAAGGGGCGTGAAGAGTTGAGCAAGCTCAAGGGTGATCGTGGTTCATTCAAAACTCCGACACTGCGCGACATCGCTCGCTCCGCACCCTACATGCACAACGGCCAACTCGCCTCGTTGGAAGAGGTTGTCGATTACTACGATAAAGGTGGAACGCCCAATGACTTTTTGGATGAAGAGCTCTATGTGTTGAAGCTCACACCTGAGGAGAAGAAAGCGCTGGTGACATTTCTCCGTGAAGGCCTAGCGTCGCAAAGTTATCCCGATGTTCAACCGCCAACGTTGCCTGAGTAGTCTAGTAACATTTTGAATTCAAACTATTGCGGTTTTGCATCTGCCCAGCCGCATCGATCGGATCATCACCTTGCATTTCGGGTAGGAATGCAGTCACTCGTTTTGTGCAAAGGAGTTTTATTGTGAAGATTGTGTTTCAATTTTCTTGGCTCGTTATGTTGCTCGCCGGCTTGAGCTTGGCTCAAGATCCAGCTCCAGCAGCGGACAAGCCAGCTACGGAAGAAACCAAGCCGCAAGAGCCTAAACCCGAAGAGGCTAAACCGGCTGAGACGAAGCCTGAAGAGGCCAAGCCACAAGAGCCTAAACCTGAAGAACCGAAACCTGCGCCCGAAACGCCAGCCAAAGCAGATTCTCCGAACGGACCTAAGGTTTCGGTGGTCGTCGAAGGTCTCGACAATCCATGTGGTGTAGCCGTTCAGCCTGGAACGGGAACTGTGTATGTGGCAGACAGCGGTGCTTTGCGGATCGTAAAGATCGTGGATGGCAAAGCGGAGCCAGTTGTCACCGACTTCACCGTGGACATTTATGGAAAAGGCCCACAGTACAATATTGGCCCATTGGGTTTAGCTTTCCTCGATGAAAACACCTTGGTTGTGGGTGGCGGTGGAAAGATCGACGGCGAAGATCAATTATTCGTCTTCAATCTTAAAGATGCGCAGCTCCCACTCAAGGCCGAGCAGGCCAAAGCTGCTTTTGCATTGGCTGCAAACGGCGAACTTAAGGGCGAAGGCAATTTCTACGCTCTTGGCGTTACAGCTGACGGCGTGTACGTGACCTGCAACGGCGATGATACCAAGGGTTGGGTCTCGAAGGCTGCTCGCAACGGTGCAGAGGTTACTGGTTTCGAACGCTATTTGGCGACGAAAGAAGCTGTTGAAGTGGATGCACCAGTTGGTATCACGGTTAGCCCACGCGGCGAATTGGTGATTGGCCAAGGTGGTGAAGTGAACGTGGCCAACGATAGCTTGCTCACGTTCTATGATCCTGCCAGCAAGAAGTTGTTGCTCAATCTTAAGACCGAATTGCATGACATCACTGCTTTAGGCTACAGCCCACGCGGTCAATTGTACGCACTTGATTTTGCATGGCTCGATACCACTCAAGGTGGTTTGTTCCAGTTGTTGAAAGATGAAGCCAAGGGGATTCGAACCAAGAAGATTCTGCCTCTGGACAAACCAACTGCGATGGCCTTTGGCCCTGACGGATCGTTGTATGTAACGATCATCGCTGGCGAAAAGAACGGCAAGCTGATCAAGATTGACCCAGGCTTGTAATTCTGAGTTCTCAATGGATAAGCGTTGAAGCATGAACCTGCGTCGCTGCAAAGTGACGCAGGTTTTTTTACAGGTTGCGATAGAAACCGCTGTGATCTGTGCCAGGTAGGATTTCGTCAACCGCTGGTTTCAGGCGATGCAGCCAATTCAGGCCCAAAGCCATCGAGGCCCCGGCCGCAAAGCCACCGATATGCGCCCACCAAGCAACTCCTCCCGCATTGGAGTCCATGCTCATCAACGAGCCATTGACGATTTGCATTAGGAACCAGATCCCCAGAAACACGGGCGCCGGAATGACGAAGATGGGGAAGAAGATAAATAGCGGAATTACTGTTAACACTCGGGCATGCGGATAGATCACGAGATACGCTCCCATTACTCCCGCAATCGCACCTGAGGCGCCAATGGTTGGAACGGTAGAATCAAAGTTGGTGATGATGTGAGCCATGCCAGCGATCAAGCCGCTGGCAAAGTACAGCAGTAAAAATAGTCCCTTTCCAAATCGGTCTTCGACGTTATCACCGAAGAGATATAGAAACCAAAGGTTGCCCAAGAGATGCAACCAACCGCCGTGCAAAAACATCGAAGTGAAAAGTGTCATCCATTCGGGGACAGCAGCCGGTAGCAATTCGCGCGTCGCCATGACTTCTGTTGGCCCAAACGGCGATTGAACAACTTGGGGAGCCGAAATCAGGATCGGATCTTCCGGTTCGGCTATCCGCATTGGGATCATCGAATAGCGCTCGATGAATAGCTCGTAATTGGCGCCAGAGAGTAATTCGATGAGAAAAGCGGCGCCGCATAGACCGATCAACGAATAGGTTATGACAGGGACGGTTCGGGAAGGAATGTTGTCTCGTAAGGGAAACATGAACCCAATTCGCTAGGTTGCGCACGCTGACATAGGGGCGTGCTAGTGAGCATCGGTCATCGATACACTACAGAATAATCCATTCAGCCAGTCGCTTGAAGATCCGCAGAAAGCGATATTCACTGCAATACGCTGAATGTCAAACGGACGATCGACTTACTGTTGAAGAAATACAAAAAAAGCCTCGATTGAGGGCATCAATCGAGGCTTGGGTACAATCTTTTTTCCATCGTCAATATGCGATTTTTAGTCGGGCATATCGATGTGCTCTTCCGAAGCGGCCTCACGCAATTTTACTAAAGCTCGGGCTTCGATCTGACGAACGCGTTCTTTGGTAACACCCATTTGGTCGCCCACTTCTTTGAGCGTTAACGGCTCATTCTTGTGATCGAGACCAAAACGGCGGATGATAATCTGTTGTTCGCGCTCGTCAAGCTTCGACAGAATACGGTTGATCTGATTTTGTCGTTGGCTTTGAGCGATCTGTTCGGCAAAATGGTCACCGCGACTATCTTGCTGAGTCATCAATACTTCTTCACCCGTGGTGCGGAAGCGATCACGATGCTTGAACTCGTCGGGTATGGTACGAGCGAAGTTCTTCATAATCGCCCAGCTTGCATAGGTGCTGAACTTGTTGCCACGAGCGAAGTCAAATTTCTCGACTGCCCGAATGAGCGACATGTTACCATCGCTGATGAGCGAAAAGAGTTCATCGCCGCTGCCGACGTGTCGTTTGGCGATGGAAACCACCAATCGCAAGTTCGACTGCACGATTTGATTCTTTACCTCAACAGCATCTTGGTAAAGAGCCTCGATTTCATCCATTGTCGAGCTCTTGGGCTGCTTCTCATCGAGTTCGCTGCGGAGCTTGTGAGCCTTGTATTTCAAATAATTCATTTTGCGGAACAGGTGGTATTCCTGTTCGCGGGTCAACAATTGGCTGTCATACAAGGAGGCCAAGTATGGAGGCAAACCGGCAGGCGCTTTACTGCGTCGTGGTGGAGTGAGAGCTTGGGGCATTGGGCCCAAGATCTCAGCTTCCAGCTTGGTATTTTCAAATTCGGGATTTGGCATGTAGTCCAATGGCAAATCCATCAAGCGAGTCGCTCGTTGCTCGTTTACGATGCGCATCACGCAGTTGCGGTTGCGACCGTAGCGTTTGGTGAGTGCCGAGATACTCGTGCCGCGTCGGAATTGTTGGTAAACCACCTTTTTATCGTCCTCCGTTAACGTTGGTCGATGATCTGGGAAGATCGCAACCTCAGGGTGTTTTTGATCGAAATTTTTGATCGTGTAGCGAATCGTTTCAACGCTGCGGTTGAGTTGTTCGGCCAAGCGACGAGCGACTTCCGACGGATTAATGCCCATACTCGAAAGACGGCGAGCTCGCTCCAAAATCTCCGACTTCTCATCTTCACTCAACTGGCTGAATCGTTCACCTCGTTTTACTTTCTCACGGTTGGTTTGCAAAAAGCGTTCCACGCTGCTGTGTAAAAATCCAACGCGCTTACGACCTTCATGCACAAATTTTCGACTGACTAGGCCTTGATCTCGCCAGCGCGAAATGGTCTTCGTCGAAACATTAAACATTTTGCTCAACTCTTCCACGGTATGGACAGGTTCTGTGACTTCGTCCACGCGCATATTGAGCGAACCGGAGACGTCTTCCACAAAGAGTCGCAAATCGTGGGCTGCGTCTTCTCCCTTGATCAGCTTTCGCTGCGCAGACTCTGGGCGCACTTCCATTAAGCGGAAAAAGAGGAAGTCATACGGGTACTCTCGATTCATATCGAGTTCGACCAATAGACGTTCTGCGCGTACGACTTGCTCGATGCGTTTGGAGCGAGGCGCGAAACGAACCTGTTGATCTCGAAGTTCCCGCAATACGGCGATGCGATAATCGTTGTGCATCTTAGTCCACCTAACCCTTCTTGAGTTGATGTTTGTAAATCCATGCGGCTTCCGGCCGCCAAACACCTACCCGTGACGGAGTTGCTTCGTCCTGAAGCTAGCTCTCCACCCAATCCACCTACCCAATAACCCGCGTACAAACTAACTGGCCATTTTGTTGGCCAATTATTTCCCCAATTTCAATCGGACCACCTTCTGGTGTGGACGTTGCCAATGCGAGTTTGGTTCACAGCTTCCATTACTGCGGAATCGTTTCCTAGCAAATAATGGCCTGCTCGCTTTGACTTGTCCCTCCGACGCATTTTCATAACCGCAAACGGTGTACCATTCCCAACGGAATCGAGTCTAAGTTGCCTGAGGAATGGCCAACTTTTCCCATAGGCCCACTTTTTTCACCCATAAGGCTTAAAAAAACGCCTAAATCCATTAAAAAAAAGACTCCTTCTGCTGCCTCTTCTTCGTTGAACGCACCAGGTGTCTTGTTCTTCTAGGCAGAAATTACAAATTTTTGTCACTCGGATGGATCAAGATTCTCCCATCTGGATCGCAGCGTATCAGATCTGTTATGAAAATGACACACTTTGTCTTATTTTGAGACAGCCAATTTGTGACGGTTGCCCCTTCAACTTTACCCAAATTGCCGAGGCTAGGATTTTTGCCATAACCTGAATGTTCCGCAAAAAAGACACTCGAATCGGTCGGTCCAAATTGCCGACAACCGAATAAAGCGTGATTACCTAATGCAGGATGCGTTGGAGGAAAGGGAATTCCATGGACAGAATACGCCGTCGAGATTGGATGGCCTTGTGCACAGCTGCAGGCTTGGCATTGCAACTCCATACTAAACAGTCTCTCTTGGCTGCTGACGGCACCCCTGCCGGTTTAGATTTGGCTAAGCTTCGCTCCGCAGGGGTTCTCAAGCAGACCAAAGTCTATCGCAATCGGATGGTCATGGAATTGCGCGGTAACATCGAAGTGCGAGAACCGCTGAAGGAAGGACGCAAAAAGGAAACTCGCTCCGCACCAATCGAAGCTGAATCGACGCTTGATTTCGAAGAGCATTTTGCGGCAGCCGACAATGCGGGATTATTGCAGACTTCGCTCCGATACTTCCATGAAGCTAAAGTGGAAAACACAGTCGCCAATGCGGGAAGCAGTTTGCAACTATCGGATGAATTGAAGCAAGTAGTCGCTCGCTATAGCGATAGCGAATTGCTGCTCTTTAGCCCCAGCGGGCCTTTGGCACCAGCTGAGATCGATCTGTTGAAAATGCCTTGTAACACATTAGCGATTCACGAATTGTTGCCGCTGAAGCCCGTTCAATTGAATGAGAAGTGGACGGTCCCGGCTGCCTCGCTGCAGCGTTTGTTATCTTTGGATGCCATCCACAAATCCGATTTCACCGCGTTTGCCAAAACGCATCAAGGAAATCGAGTCGATATTGAATTCAACGGTGACCTTACCGCAACTGCTAACAGCGTCCCCACCGCAATTCAAGTGGAAGGGAACATGCAAATCGATTTAGCTTCCAATGCCATTACCTGGGTTGCGTTGGTGCTGAAAGAGAAACGTGAAATCAGTCAATCGGAGCCTGGCTTCGATATTACCGCGCGAATTCGCTTGGTTCGTCAGCCCCAAACCGAAAGCAAATACACCAGCGATATCAACTTGACATCAATGGGTAACGACAAGCTGGCAGGTTTGTTGATGCAGCGAATCGAGTCGACTCGTGGTCGTTATCAGATGTTGGCGGATCGCAATTGGAAAGTGATCCATGACAATGGACAGGCTGCCATTTTGCGAATGATCGAAAATGATCGTGTCATTTCGCAATGCAACGTTCATCAAGTTGCCAAGTTGGACGCGGGTCAGCAGATCACCTTGGAAGCCTTTCAAGAAGAAGTTCGTAAATCGCTCGATAAGAATTTCCAGTCCTTTGCGACCTCAGAAGAACGTGTCTCAGAAACCGGCTTGCGGATGCTGCAAATCACTGCCGTTGGCGAAGCTTCGGAACTTCCCGTTCAATGGATTTTCTACCATCTATCGGATGATAGCGGTCGGCGTATTTCTTTGGTATTCACAGTAGGTGGTGAACTCGTAGATAAGCTTGCGGGCACTGACTCTCAAATGGCTTCGTCGCTTCGCTTCTTGGAACTTCCTGCCGAAACGACCCAAGAGCCTACACCTGCCAAGAAACCTGAAGCCGAAGTATCGTCGTTGCCCACACCTGCCAAGAAGGCCAGCGTTAAGTGAACGATGACAAGGATGGAAGAATAAGAAGTCAAATCTTGAGGCTGAACTCTGTGGTCATGGGGGTCAGCCTCTGGTTCGTTGGTGGAGCGTTTCTTTCTGCTCAAGATGTCTCTGTTGGTAATTCTCAAACGGCTTCACCGGTAGAAAGGACTGCACGCGTCCCTACGGCGAGTGCGACAGAGGCCAGCGTTTCAGCCCCGGACAACGATCTTGCCAGCGAAGAGACTGCACGAGAGGCAACGAAGTGGATTGTCTGGTTAGCCAACAATCATCTACCTCGCCACTACGACAACACCAAACATTGGGGAACTCAAAAAACGGTTCTTGATGGGTGGGAGTTTCGACAAGAAGGTTTGAAGCTCGAAACCAAACGTCGTTGGAAGGATGTGAATCACGGTAACTGGACGAAGTACCATATCGAGATACGCGAACCACAAGAGAATTTTCAGATTGCCATACGCGATATCAAAACGTTGCCTGATGGCAAAGTTCAGTTTGCAGCCAACATCAAAGCCCCACTCGATATTCAAGGACGCTTAAGTGTTTGGCAATATGATATTCAAATGATTAGCCTCAACGCAGATGCGGAAGCGGATGTTGAAGTTGATCTTGTTTGCCAGGTGGCAGTCCGTTTGCACCCCCTCACTTTTCCGCCCGATATCTTGCTTCAACCCGAAGTGATGTCGTCCGAAATGAAGCTGAACTATTTTCGTTTGAATCGCCTCAGTCAAATTGGCGGACCCATGGCTAAACGTTTGGGTGAAGGGATGGAGCTTTTCCTGCGAGAAAAGGTTGAAGACGAGGGTAAGGACCTCACTGCCAAGCTCAATCGCGCAATTGAAAAGAAGCGAGAACGTCTGCGGATATCTGGCTCGGACTGGCTCCACAGCAAGATGAAAGAAATGTTCAGCTCTCCGACAAGCGAGTGATGCGGACATGGCCGTCGTGATGTGCGGTCACAACGTTTAGGCCATTCGTGGAAAGGTCCATGTCACGGGCCAACGCTGGCAATTTGAACTTGGAAAAGTCTTTGTCCTGTTGATCATTCCAAAAGATCAAGAAGCCTCCACTGCTTCCACCACTGACTCCCATCAGGGTCCCATCGCTCAGCCATTGCACTCGCCATAAGCCACCTCCGGTGATTCCTTCGCTTACATGGCTTTTGAGCAATTGGTTGCCTTCGAAAGCAAATCTCAAAGCCAGCGGTTCGTGCACGGCGCCCAATGGATTGGTGGCTTTGTGAAGACCTCCGGCTGCGAATTGGTCACTGCTGGGACGCACCGCCAAACATCGTACGCCTCCAAAATCAACCATCTGGCCACCTTCATAGGTGTGGAGCGGTTTGGCTTCAAAATTTCCTTTGATATCATCGGCATCGAGCGATCGCAATTGAACGGCCCCGCCCAAGTCACCACTTAGTATTCGTTTCCCATCGGGCATGAATTGAACGCTGTACACATTCTTCGCGTGCCCCTGCCATTGCTTCACCAATTCGCCCGTTTGCGTGTTCCAGACCTTCACCGTTTTGTCATTGCCGCCTGTTGCTACTAGGCTACCATCGGGACTAACAGACAAGGTGCGTAGCCAACCTTGATGGGCATCAAGGGTTCGCAAAGGTTTGACTTCGGCATCTGCAATATTCCAGAACACCAGCTTTCCATCGCAACCACCGCTATACAAAATTTGTCCATCGGGAGACAAACCGAGAGCGTGAACCCAACTGTTGTGGGCTTCGGGAAGAATCGTTTTCTCTCCGCCGGGCAAACTGAATTTTTGTAAGCGATAATCCTCTGAAGATGTGACTACAAACCGCTCTTTGGGATCATAGCGGCAGGCCAACAAGGGACGATCATGGGCGAAATCATGAATGATTTTAGCTTTGGTTACGTCCAACATCGGTGGGCACTTTCATCAAGGAGCAAAGTCTTGGCGAGCGAGAGTTAAGCGATGGCAGTCCAAATAGGTTCAGCGGATGGGTCAGCGATTGGTAGTTCGCGACCATCGATTTGAAACGAAGCACTTGTATCGACACCGACGGCCTGCAAGTAGGTATGGAATAGTTGAGCGTGGTCGACTTGGATATCGACGACCTCTGTACCCTCGGCATTAGTAGCGCCAAGGACTGCGCCACGGGCGAGTTTGGCTCCTCCGGCTAACACCGACCAAGCTTTTGACCAATGGTCGCGACCCAAATACAAATTGATGTTTGGGGTTCGTCCAAATTCGGATAACACAACGATCAACGTTTGGTCTAGCAATCCTCGTTCAGCAAGATCAGCCACAAAGGTCGCAAAGGGACGATCGAATTCGCCGACCTGTTCTAAATGGAAATCAAAGTTCTCGTTGTGGGTGTCATAGTTGGAATGCGACACTTGCACAAACGAGATACCACGTTCAATCAGGCGTCGAGCCAAGAGGCAGTGGCGTCCGAAATCGTGGGTTCCGTATTTCTCTTGGTCTTGTGTAGGTTCTTTGGTGACATCAAAAACGTCGCGTTGCTCCATCAAACGGTCCGCTTGCTCAAAGCTGTAGGTGAAGACATCGGTCATTGCCGTTCGTCTTCCATCTAAAAAGCGTCGATCCGATTTGCGACGGAATTCTTGTCGTCGACGTTCGGCCTCATCGGTAATGCCATCAGGCCGTTTGGTGTATTGTGGAGGATTGCCATTTCCGAGATGAATGCTGGAATACTTGGGACCCAGATACGCTGCATCCGATCCTCGCCCTCCTCCGCCATGCGGCACAACCCGAATGTGACCTGGCAACGAACTATCTTCGGGCATGAGTGTTTTGGCGGCGACGGCACCAATTTCGGGATAATCCGCAGCAGGTGTTTGGCGTCGACCTGTCATCATCATGTAAGCACCCTTGCCATGATCGTCTTCGCTGGTGTTCACCCCGCGAAACAAACAGAGATGGTGCATCTGTTGAGCGGTGTAGGGAAGCAATTCACTGATGTGTAAGCCTGGAACCGAAGTGGGAATCGCGCGGAATGGGCCGCCGGTGCGTGTTCCCGGTTTCGGGTCCCAGCTCTCCAATTGACTTAAACCACCGTGCATGTTGAACACGACGATGCGTTGTTGTTTTTGCTGAACCTGTTCAGCTGCTGCGCCTCGAGTTAACAGGCCTAGACCACCGGCAACGCCTACTGCACCGGATGCAGAGAGCGAAAGGAATTTACGTCGAGCCATCAAATGCTCGGTCGAACCACATGCGTATGGGCATTTCATTTTCATAACTCCTTCGCAGGGCGATTAGTGGTTGAAGCGAAATTCGGCACTGCTCAAAATGCCCCAGACCAATTCTTGAGCCAACGCGGCTTTCTGGTCGGGAGCTTGGTTCATGTATTGTTGAACGTCGGAGATCTCTTCGGCTGTAGGAGTACGCCCCAGCAGTGCCAAGTAAAGGTTATTGGTCGCTTCGTTGATCTCGGTGGCGTTAATGAACTTGCTTGTGACATTGTCTCCTGCAGCTCCGGCCCATGAAAAAATGACGCCACCATTGTTTGCAAACAATGCTTGGTCAGCAGTCGCAAAGAAATCTCCTTGTGGCTGACCAGCCCCCGCCCCATACAAGCTGACAAAGATGTTGACGTTACCTTGCAATTCCTTTCTGGCTTGTAGGTAGGCTTGGAGCTTGCGTTGTTGAATAAGATTTTGGTCCTGTTGTTGCTCGGCAGTTAAAGGACTCGCTTTGTCGATGTCAGCCAGTCGGGCAGCAACTTGTCGTTCTACAAAGCCCATTGTGCTCAGTAGACTCCAGGCCAATTGCTCGGGCGTTAAGGCCACCAATTTCGAGTATTCGAAACGATCCATGCGAATCTGTCGCAAGTCCTGTATGCGACGTTGATAGATACTTGCAGCTTCTGTTCGACTCACTTCGGTTTGCTGAATCATCGTTTCTGTGGTCGCCAATGACGCCTCAAGTTTTGCAAGTTCCGCTTCTTCAGCCGCTTTGGATTCTTGTAGCTGGTTCAATTTGGTTTGAGCACCAGCCAACATCGTCTGCTGATTTTGAAGCTCTTGTCGCAAAGCAGCCAAGCCACTTTCGGATTCTGTTAGGCGTTTTTGGATTTCCTCCATCGCAGATCGCAACGGATCGGCTTGATTGTCGGGCAATTTTTGCAAAGCGTTTTGAGCCGTCACGATCAATTGATGTTTGCCTTCAGCATCTTGTACGCGGAGTTGTTGGGCTTGCATCGACTCTTGAGCCTGATCGCGATCGCGAGTTGCCTGCACGACTTGCGGATCCAATTGGGCCACCGTGTTCAAACGGTTTGTCTTTTGGGCCGTAAGTGTTTCTTTTTGCGCGACGGATTGAGCGAGCAAAGCAGCTTTGGATTCGACTTCTTGAACACCATCACGGACTGCGACAACAGCCTTTGCATAATCGACTTCTCGTTTCAACGAACTCGATATTCGGCGGTTGTGTTCTTCAACATTACGAGCCGCAACATAAGCTTCGTCGGCTTGCATATAGGCTGCATTCTTTTCGGTCACGGCTTTATCCGCAGCGGCCCAGGCCGCTTTGTGTGTGTCTGTGGCCGCTTGAGCCGTAGCCAAGGCTTTTCGTTTCTCTTCGGCAGCATTGTTGAGGTTGGTGATGGAAGCAGTAATCGCGGCGAGTTTCTGTTGTAAAATCTCAGCTGCTTTGGCGATTTCAGCATCCTGATTGAGCAACCCTTTCACCTCTTCAGTAGCGGTGCTTGCGGTTTGAAGTTTGGCTTGTTTGGCTTGTTCGTCAACGACGCTCTTTTCAGCAGCTGCTACTTCCGCTGCAGCTTTGGCTTGAACCGTTTGAGCATTGATCAACGCGGCTCGTGCTTGATCGAGTGATGCCAAGAGGAGCGTTCGTTCTTTTTCGATGTTCAACAACGCATCTTTGGCGGCTCCGGTTTTTTCACCTAAGGCCGCCAACTGAGATTTGGCTAGTTCCCAACGACTCAAGCGTTCGCTCAGTATTTTGTTCCAATCCAAGGCTTGCACAATTTCCTTCGCACGTTGCGGATTCGTCGCATCGAACGGCTCGCTCTGACCCGCTCGATAGAGCTTGGTTTGAACTAGTTCGCTCAATAGGTTACGGAGCTGAAAACCAGAAGCGGCAAACTCGCGTCCAAGTAGCGGCAGTAACTTTGGATGTAATGGTTCGGCGTCTGCGTGAATGAGATCGGATGGATAGATGACCCCTCGACCAAAAATCAACGACCAAAATCGATTGGCCCAGTTCTCATTAAACGCTGAAACATTACCGGAGGTTGCCAATTGAGCCAGTTGAGCTCGTCGACTGTATTTGGGTTTGGCTGCAACTCCATCAGCAGGTGCTATTTCATAGTCATCTCCCGGTTGAACGCTCGGTGGATTGACTTCGGCAGCACCCGGAATACGTGGCAATGTTCGACGAGCATTGCCTTTATGAAAGACCGACTCGTAGGGACTCTCTAACAGTGATTTCTCTGCGTAGACTTGCAGTTTCTTGTCACCGTCAGGGACCTCGACCATATAGCCGCCACTGTAGAACGCAGCGATGCCTTGGAAATCACTTTGAAAGTAAGAATCGATCAATGGATGATCGTGACATTGAGCGCATTGCAAATCGCGGCCAAAGAAAACACGGCCAACATCGCGGGTGATTAAGTTCGCATCGCCACCTCGATCGAGATAGAAACGGGCAGCGGGACGATTGGGACCCGGTGCGCCATTGGCGGACAATATCTCGGCGCACAGTTGATGAAATGGTTGATTCGTGGCAATGGATTTGCGGAGATACTCTTCCCAATCGAGCTGAGGAATGTTTGTGTTCGCTCGACGTTCCATCATCATGAGGTCAATTTGCTTGACCCAATGTTCAACAAACTCCGGCGTCTGCAGAAGTTTATGAACCAACTTGGAGTACTTATCTTGCGAAGTGTCGGACGCATAGGCTTGCAACTCACCTAAGGTTGGTGGTATTCCAATGAGGTCGAGGTAGAGACGCCGAACTAGCAGTGTTTCGGAGATTTCAGTTTGCGGAAGTGCGGCGTCCGAAGGAGTCAACAATTGGTCGATTTGTTGGTGCAGCGGAACAGGAGCGGGAGCCTGGGCTTGGAGTGTGGTACCAGTGAACAGGGCCGCAACCAAGAAAAATAGACATAAAAATCGAACAAAGCGCAGACCGTCTATTAACTGCGAACAACCGTTGCGGTTCATGCGTAGGTACCTGGCGGGTGGGAAAGGTGGGCCGGGGCTGGGTTGCCGGTTCAAAGTTGCCGGTTCGAGGTGGGATGCAACATGATGGGGTAGTCAAGGTCACCAAATCAATACCGGGTAGGCCGGTTTTTGGCTTGGAGCAGCCTTTAAGTCCATTTTACTCACCCAACCCCACCATTTTCCATGCTACGATACAAAAAGGAGGTTGCCGTTTTCTCAACTGTTGTTGCAACAACGTTGCAAGGAGTAGGTCGGGAGCGGCAGCAAGAAACGAGAGCCATTTTATGTTGCACACCAAATTACCAGATCCCGATGGCGATGCTTTGGATTCCGAAGCGCTACGTCCTTGGTCGAAGGATGTGGTGATTTACGATGGTGAATGTCGATTTTGTCGCGGCCAGGTCGAACGTCTCAAGAGATTTGATTCAGGCGGCAAACTGACCTTCATCTCGCTTCATGATTCCCGGCTTAGAAAACGCTACCCTGATTTGTCGCATGATGAATTGATGCGGCAGATGTATGTGGTAACGCCAGAAGGAAAGAAATTCGGCGGAGCGGCTGCGGTCCGTTATCTAACAAGAAAACTCCCCAGCCTCTATTGGCTAATGCCCCTGATGCACATTCCATTCACGTTGCCGGTATGGCAATGGGGCTATAACCAAGTTGCCAAACGAAGATACAAGCTCGCGGGCAAAGTTTGCGACGGCGACACTTGTTCGATTCATTTCAAGAATTAGCCTTGGCTTGGAACGCCCGTTCCCAATTGGGCCAAT
Source organism: Planctomycetota bacterium (assembly GCA_017303505.1). GTDB lineage: Bacteria > Planctomycetota > Planctomycetia > Pirellulales > Pirellulaceae > JAFLCP01. Next base: position 30,183 of record JAFLCP010000082.1, read on the forward strand.
ACTTGCAGCACGCCATTGAGATGAGCCAAACGGGGACCGAATCGATCCACGAATTCGCTCAAGACGAACTCGCCATCGAGTAAATCTTCTTCGTTAGCTTCTACTTCGTCGGTAATGCTCTCGAGGAATTGAGCCTGAACGCGGGAAAGAGATTCTGCTGCACGGCGACAGGCTCGTGCCAATTTAGGGTTGGCATCTTTCCATTGCTGAAGTTCGCTCGCTCGTTGTTTCTGAGCGTTAACATTGGTCTGAATCAATTGTTCGATAAGCTGATTTTGGCGTTCTTGGGCGATGACCAATTGCCTCATCAAGGCGACCATCGCGGTGCCCGTATCTCCCATTGTGTGACTATCGGATCCAGGCTCAGCGGATACATCGATACGAAACACAGGAGAGAATTGGGTAGGCTCGTGGGACATCTTGATTCAACGCTCCAGCACTTTCTAAATCGAAACTTCTCATTCGAGTATAGTCACCGAGGTGACAAAAAGTCGAGCATCTTGTTTGGTAAAGAATATTTTGGTGGTTTGGGTAAAATAACTAGGTCCGGACAGGCAACTCATGCTCCTTAAAGTCGTTACGACCGGACTGCCGAACTCATTCATTACAATCGTGGCGATCTGAAATCCCCTCGATTAAGGCGACCCGTCCACCTGAATCAAGGCGAAACGGGAACGGTTGTTCATTTTGGCGCACTCGGTATTGGAGCAGCATGAGCACCACCAAAGGTAACGAGCACTCGATCTTGGGCTTCTTGACGGTGCGTCAGCACCCGGAGCTTGGATATTTGGGTGGATTCCTCCTGGTCAACTCGTTAGCGAGGCCGTTGGAATTTCATTGCACGTTACCCGTGAAGCCGACACGTGCTCAAAGCATCTTGTACGGGCCAACGTTGGTTGATTTTCTCTGTGGCGAACAGATTGCACGGACCTTGGTTTCGAAAGCGAAGCTGCAGCCAGTAATTGTGTTCACGGATAGCACGGCGGTTTTGTCGCTGCGAAATGTGAGCGAGATTCCCGTTTGTTGCGTCTCATCGAAGAATAGTGAGGCCGCGAGCAAAGACCTCATGTTGCCTCCTTCGCAACAGGCTGGGGTGTCCGTCGGCGAATTGAGTGGGCACAAGATTCTGGTCGATGGGGCTCATAGATCCGACTGGGATTTTGTGGTGAAACGAAGTCAAGAGCTTCTCCAACAGGTGGACTTGTTGGAACCATTCACACGCATTGTTGAAGCGTTGCAAGAAGCGCATCCAGCGTCGAAAGCTGCTTAGTCGTCAAATCACGAAAGTGAGATTATGGATAGTGCAGCCACAGCTTCGGATGGCTCGGATGGCTCTCGCTCTGAATTGGAGTTGCCAACCGAGATTGGTTTCATCGATATGCCTTTCCGGCCCAGTTGGAATATTGAGGGCTTTGCTACGGGGTGGCAATCGCAAATCGGTCGGGATGTCAAAATCGAAACGACACTCTTTCAGCCGGAAAAAGTTGAGCTTAGCAGTTTTGCCATCAAGATTCCGAATCAAAAAATTCACACCTTGAGTTTTGATTTCCCCGAATCGCCACAATGGCAAATTGCCTCTCAAGCCAAACCGCCGGCAAGTAATCCGGCAAATCCGAACGAGCCGGGAAAAGGTGCGGCGGGCTCGATACCTCAGCGCTCCAGTGCTCCATCATCGATTACACGCATTCGCCCACCCAAAGACTTGGTGAAGCTTGAGGATCGGTTGTATTACGTCTTGCAACCACCTTTGGAAACCTTGGTCTCGAACGCAAAATTGGAATTTGCTTTTCAACCGTTTCCTTACCAGTTCGAAGGGATCGCATTTCTCTTTTCCCGTGAGACGGCCATTCTCGCCGACGAAATGGGGTTGGGAAAGACGATGCAGGCCATCACGACGGTTCGGATGTTGTTGTTAGCCAATCAACTGCGAACGGTTTTGTTGGTTTGTCCTAAGCCGTTGGTTACCAACTGGGTTCGCGAGTTCCGCCTATGGGCGCCCGAGATACCAGTCGCGGTGATCGAAGGCGATTCCGCTAAACGGCAGTGGATGTGGAATCAACCAGGACTTCCTGTACGAATTGCCAACTACGAATTGTTGATGCGAGACCGCGAGCAATTGCAGGGGAATCTGCATTTCGATTTGGTCATTTTAGATGAAGCCCAACGCATCAAGAATCGCAACAGTACCACCAGTGAAATCGCTCGAGGAATTTCTCGTTGTCGATCATGGGCTCTGACAGGAACGCCCATTGAAAATACGCCCGAAGACTTGGTGAGCATATTTGAATTTCTACAACCCGGGTATTTACGTGACGGTATGTCGCTGAAGCAGATGGGGCAAGCGACTCGTGATCACATTCTTCGGCGCACGAAAGACAAAGTGCTTACGGAGATGCCGCCAAAACTCTTCCGCGACGCCGAATTGGATCTGACCCCCGAGCAATTGGCGACCTATAAGGCAGCCGAAGATGAGGGTGTCATCCAACTTTCTGACATGGGACAAGAGCTCACAATTCAACACGTGTTTGAGTTGGTCCTGCGGCTTAAGCAAATCTGCAATTTTGATCCGGTTACCGGGGCAAGTTGCAAATTGGAGCGGTTGGAAGCGGACTTGGAAGAAGTTGCGGCCAGCGGTCAAAAAGCGATTGTATTCAGTCAGTGGGTTCAGTCCTTAGATCGGATGTCGGATGTTTTGAAACGGTACAATCCGCTGAGTTATCACGGCCGAATTCCGAGTGATAAACGTGATCCGATCCTCAAGGAATTCAAAGAGAATCCGAAGCGTCATGTGTTGTTAATGAGTTATGGGGCCGGCGCGGTCGGGTTGAATTTGCAATTCTGTCGCTACGTCTTCTTGTTTGACCGCTGGTGGAATCCTGCGATCGAGGATCAAGCGATCAATCGCGCTCATCGTCTAGGGGCTGCAGGATCGGTCACGGTTACGCGCATGCTGGTGGCAGGGACCATTGAAGAACGAATTCACAAAGTGCTCGAGGAAAAACGCGAGCTCTTCAATGCGTTGTTTGCTGAGGCTGGAACTCCTCCAAGTTTAGGCTTGAATCAAGGTGATATCTTCGGTTTGTTCAACTTGAAAGTGCCGAAGGCGAAGAAAGCAGCCTAGCTGTTTCGAACTACCGACGAACAGCGCATTTCGGGCGATATCAATTTCGAATCGTTAGCCTTTTCCGATTCGTAATCTATAATTTAAGTGTTGACTTCGGTCGACCTCTCGATTTATTGTGAAAGAAGGTAGGGTGTCTTATATGTTCTAGGGGCAATGGCCATGAACCATGAAACACCAAATGATGATCGTTTGAATGCGGACCATCGCGGAAATTCCCAGAGCGGGAATGCGGTTGGTCAATTCTTTGTTGGCGTATCTGAATACGTCTTCCATAGTCGACTAGGAGTTGCTGATACTCAACTGGTTGACTACGTTAGCGATTTGTTGTGTCGCTTTATGCGAACTGACAATTTGCATCGAGTTCGTTTTCTCAATGGGCGACCCATTACGGAAGTGGTGGGGATGTTGATGGAAGCCAAGCAGCGCGTGGGAGAAGCAAAGCGCGAAGTGCATCGGCACATCGGCGATTTTACGTTGTTTTGGGCTGGTATGTATCCTGAGGCGTTGCGTGAAATGCGCGGCCCCGATCGGCGCGACCAATTCATCAGTTACAGCGAAGAAGGGAAGCGAGCTTATCACGTTGCCGCTTTGATTGAAACCGCTCGCGATGATCTTCCATGTTCATTGATGCAGCGACTCAGCGAACAATTTGACATGTGCGCTTATGGCCTGCGCGAAATCCGACGCGAATGGGAACATGGCGTGTTGTAGTTGTAGGGTGTGTGCAGCAAGTCACTATCTTGTTACACGATAACAACAGCGTGTTGGGTGATTGGGGGCTTTCTCCGGCGCACCTAGCCTCCGCTTCGCTACGGCTACGGGTTAAACGCAATACCGTTCAATATTTTCTTAAATCGCGGCTCCTGCTAGAGTTAGGCTGTACCACCAACCACCCCCTAACAAGGAGCCGCGACATGAACGGGCAAGGATGCTCGCGCA
>JAFLCP010000083.1 GCA_017303505.1 Planctomycetota bacterium
GAACTCCTTTTTACAAGACTCTGCAACCATCGTGGTTCTAGGCTCTTGTATTAAGTAATGGTCTACCAAAGAATATGGGATCGCGCTAGACTATTTATTTACCCCAACATCGCGCGCGGGCCGTGGTGTGCGCCTCCAAATTGTTAATTCCCGAACGCCGTTACGTGTCACTGATGCTATTCGGGAGCTTCAACATTTGAACGTACGTTGACGAACGATGACAGAAATCGAACTAGTTTGGAAATGTTCGATCTATTCTTTCTTGGAATCGGAGGTGTTCTCCGTTACTTCGGCAGGTTCCCATCTCAGAAAAGTGATGATTGCCGTGGCGACCACAATTGGCGCCCAAAACATCACAATTTCACTCAAGTACAATTGCGGTTGTGAAGAGAAGCGAACACGAGGCGGCGACATGTTAAAGTGTGACAGAAGAAATGCAACTGGAACCGATAACGCAAAGATCAAAGCAAGCGTCGAAGCATAGCTGTATCTTTTGTTTGGCGACGCTGCTGCAATTCCAGTTGAGAAAGCTGCCAGAGGGAGAGTTAGCGTTAACAGTAGTCCATCATTACATAAATAGGCAATCAATGCCTCAGGATTAGATTGGGGGCCGCCGAGCCAGGTTGGCTCAAGGGCATCTTTCACGAAAGCAATGATGATCAGCGGGAGAATGGAAACGACAGCCAGTCCAATGCCGTGTCCAACCCCTCGAAGTAAGTTGTTACCTCGCGGATGGGCTAACAATGATGGTACTGTAGGGGACTCGTATGCATTTAAAGACACATTATGTTCACCTCGCCGATTCCAAGCAACGAACACTATGAGCGGGCAGTCGCAATTTTGGCACCGGCTGCCAAACGCTCCTTCGCCCCGCCGTCAAAATGTGTCATCCTAATCTGCGGACGGTATGACTTATTTGAAGAACGAATTATCGAAGCAATCGCTGGCTTTAACTTTGGCTGGATCAATGAGCTTAAGTTCTGCCATCTGCTTAACGAGTTCCTCCCAGCGTTCTGCAGTCATGATTCCGACTTTTTCAAGTGGGACAGTGTCGTTGATGCAGAGTGGTTTCATTTTCTCAACACCATAAACGAGAGCTTCGTCGGTCAAGCCATGTTCGTTTTGTGTGAGGATGTACTTGTTTGTCTCGGCTGGATCGGCAAGATACTTCTGCCATCCCTCCTGACAAGCTTGAACCATTCGCTTGACTAAATCGGGATTGGTTTGGGCGTACTCTTTAGTTACTGCCAACAAGCTGGTATAGGGATTGAAGCCCGCTTCAGAAACCATCAATACGTTAACCGGTACCTTCTCTTGTTCCGCTAAGAGCGGTTCGCTGAAAACATAAGCTTGTTGTCCAATGCCTGTGCCAGCAACCAAAGCACCAACACCACCTTGATAAGGCACAACTTTGACGTTCTCCATGTAACCTTTGCTCTTTAGGAATTCGATGAAAGGTTGTCCGGCCCCCAACTGAAGTGTAAGGCCTGATAATTGTTCAAACTTCTCGATTCCCGAGTCTTTGCGAACGAGAATACAACGTGGTGATGTTTGCAGTGGAGCAAGTAAGCTAACGATATCGACACCGCTCTCGCGCGAAAGAACCAATTCGTCACCGTTGATAATGCCGAATTGAATACGGCCGACGGTCAGTTCCTGTGGAACGGTTGCCGCTTTGCCGCCAGGCAAAATCTCGACATCTAAATTGTACTTCTCAAAAATGCCGTGCACCTTGGCTGCATAAAAACCACCATGTTCGGCTTCTGGAAACCAGTTGAGCTGGAGTATGACTTTGTCCTTACCGGTGGTCGAACTGGCCGATTGCTTGGAATTGTCTTTGGTGTTGCAGCCAACGGCCAGGGCCATGATCGCAGTAAATACCAAGAAAAAGATGCGTGCGAGCGATGTGGTCAAATAACGCATAACAAACCTCTGGTCGCAGATCGTGAGCTTCAGCGAAGTTGGCCCACATAAGAAAGAGGGCCTAACGGATAGCCCACGTTACAGGAATCATATCAGGTTCGGCTAGTCTTTTCTCTACTTCAAGTCGGAAACGACAAAGGTCTCAGCTCCGACCTGTACTTTGTCGCCGGAGACGAGTTGCCTTTTTCGACGAGTTTCCACCACTCGGTTGACGCGTACCTCACCGCTTTGGATCAGCATTTTTGCATTGCCGCCTGTGCCTGAGATACCTTGGAGCTTAAGAAATTGTTCTAGGTGGATTGTCTTTTCTTCGTCAGACATTATAGGTTTCGTTGTGGTTTAAGGGGTAAACAGAAACTCAGCGACCACGGGATGGTGGTCGCTAATATCGCGTTCGAGGGGATCGAGTTGCCAATAGCGTTCCCAATGGGTTTGGCTATCATCGATGCCCCCGCCGCGAATATTGAGATTGGGCAATACTTGTATCGATTGGAACAATAGGTCACGGCCTGGGCCATCTTCCATCAAGGCGGGGGAAGCGAGTATACGGTCGAACTGCTTCTTTAGAAACAGATGGGTTTGACGCTGCTTGTCTGGTGCATGCGCAAGTAGGTCATGGAAATCGTCGTCCGTGGCATCTGATGTACCGCTCATAAGCAAATGAAGATCGCTATCAGCATGTAAGTCACCCGCGATTTCCTCGGTATTGAGATCTCCCATGATAATGATATTCGAGGTGTGGCGACTGAGGTCCTTCAGCCAATGCCGCACAAGCTTCGCTTGTTTTTGACGTAGTTCGGCCTCTTCGGGGCGAGCTCGAAGATGCAATACAACTACGATCAATTCTTCCACGTCGGCCTCGTTCCCCCAACGAAAACGCGCCACGATATGTTTGGAAAGATTGTAGTACTGTTGACTTCGAAACATCGGTCCCGATTGTTCAAGTCTGCTGAACTCAACCAAGCCATCGCGAAACAATATGCCCACTTCTTGTTCGGTCGCACGATCGAATCCATCGACATAAGCAATTCGGTAGGAAAGCCCATGCTTCTCCTTGAGAGTCTTGGTGAGATCTTCGAGCACTTTTCGATTTTCAATTTCTTGTAAGCCAAGGATCGTTGGCTTCATTTGTGCGATGCTCGATGCAACCACCTGCACTTTCCAGTCCCAATGCTCTTGGCTAGGTGCGCTAAGCTGTTTTGAAAGCTCGCTTGAATTGTCGCCCTGATAATGATCGAAAAACCATTCTAGGTTCCAAGTGGCGACCTTCAGCGAATTGGGCTTGGGATCGTTGGCTACGACATCTTGTGCGGATAGAGTTGACACGGCGTTAGCATGCACCAACGCGATCACGATTGCGAATAGGAATGGTCGCATATTGGCATCACTCGCTTAAGCTACACATAGTGCCTGCACTGAGTTTGAAGCAGATGATTGCGCTGACTTCAAACGCAATAGTCGAGCTTGGGCTCGACTATTTCAATTATGGTTTTCGAGCGATCACCCGATGGAAATGGAGTTGTACTTCGCGATCGAGGACGCGGCGGACACCTTCGACCATACAGTGTGGTTCATTTTGTTCTTGACCACGGCGGATGATGTCCTCCAGTTTTGAGCCTGGCGATACGGTGAACGTCGATTGATAAATGATCTGATTCCCCGCGTCGAGTTCTGGCACAATGAAATGACACGTGGCACCGAAGGTCAACATGCGGACTTGATATGCATCATGATAAGGACGTAGGCCCTTAAATCCAGGGAGCAACCCATGATGCAGGTTGATGATTCGACCTCCCGCGTATTTCCAGCACAGGTCCGGTGGCACGATTCGCATGTATCGGGCAAGGAGCACATAATCGACTTGATATTGATCGAGTAGTTCTACCATGCGTTCGTCGTTGGCAGACCCATCGGGGTTACCGATGAATTCAAATGGTACGCCATAACGCTCCGCCAGCGGTTCGCATTTGCGTCGATTGCCGATGATGACGGCCGCTTCCGCTTTCAGTTGTCCTGTTTCAATTGCCTGAAGTACTGCTTTGGGGACGTGATCTAAGAAGGTGGTGCAAATCGCCAGTCGAGGTTTTGCGGCACGCAAAGATGGGGACCACACTCGAATGGAGAGACCGGTTCGGTCCGCAATTTCCTTCATGTTGCGATCGATGACGGGCCATTTAGCATCATCGACATGGATGCGGCACAGCATGGCAAATATAGCGGCCTCATCATGGTCGTACATTTGAATCTCGGCGATATTCGCCCCGAGCGTGGTCACGCTGTGAATTATCGGATCAGCTAAGCCAACGTTATCCGGGCCAATCGCGGTGATCGTAATCTCCATAGGTCGTGTGAGTTCCTATCCAGTTTTTTTGACAACACGATTCCAGCGTCCGCTGGATCGCTATACTGTATGCCTAATGTTACACGGCCAATATTACACGCGTAATGCTGGACCCGAGAACGAGATGTTGACACCCTTGAATTTGGGATGATATACAAATGAGCATGCCCGTGTTGCCGAAGCCGCCCCGATCCAAAGTGCCGCCCGATGCGTGCCTTTGCGATTATTGTACCGCGAAATGTTGCAAGTACTTTGCTCTTCCGATCGAAACTCCCACAGAACAGAAGGATTTCGATTACATGAGGTGGTTTTTATTGCACGACCGCGCCAGCGTGTTCGTCGAAGACGATACTTGGTACCTGCTGGTCCATACCACTTGCAAACATTTGCAGAGCAACAACATGTGCGGCATCTACCACACTCGCCCGCAAATCTGTCGCGATTATTCCACCGACAATTGCGAATATGAAGATAGCTGGACTTATGAAAAGTACTTCGAATCACCAGAGCAAGTTGTCGAATATGTTGAAGCGACTTTGGGTGCAAAGAACCGCGGCAACATCAGAAGTCCAGAACCACCCATGTTGCCAATCCTCAACTCCGTTTGAGCTTCTCGATAGTAGCCCCGGTAAACCGAAACATCGCAAGTCGTGTCTCATCATCAAATTGAAGGTTTGATGCCAAACGCGACTCAATGTCAGAATCAGAAATGAAGGAATTTGGAATTCATGATCGAACCCAAAACTCTCAAAGGGTTTCGCGACTACTTACCCGAAGTGATGATCCCTCGGGAAAGGATGATGGAGGTCGCGCGAAATGTGTACCGCCAATATGGTTTTGTTCCGATCGATACTCCCGCATTAGAGTACTTAGAGATCTTGACCGGCAAAGGGAGCGATGAGACGGAACGGCAGTTGTACCGCTTTGAAGATCATGGTGGACGACAAGTTGGAATGCGTTTTGACTTGACTGTTCCTCTAGCCCGTTTCGTCGCGCAGCATCACGCTCAGTTGGGCCTACCTTTCAAACGTTATCACATCGCTCCGGTTTGGCGAGGTGAAGCACCGCAGGCAGGCCGCTATCGCGAATTTGTACAATGCGACTTCGATACGATTGGTACCGAGAGTGTTGCCGCTGATATTGAAACGGCATTGGTGATGCACGATTTGATTGTGGCTGTAGGCGTTACCGAGTTCAAGATTCATATCAACCATCGGCAAGTGTTGACCGGCCTGCTCGAGAAATTAGGGCTCCTCGATGCGTCTGTGCCCGTGCTGCGAGCGCTTGACAAGTTGGCAAAGACAAGTGTCGAAGCTGTCTCGGCAGAAATGCAGCAAGCAGCTGGGCTCACCGCCGCACAAGCAGCAGAGGTTTTGACGTTGGCTTCTGTGAAAGGCTCTAACGCCGAAATCTTGCAGCAGCTCGCAACCATTGTCGCTGGCAACGCGCGAGGTGAAGCGGGACTCAAGCGTTTGTCCGACATGGTCGCCGGGTTAGCGGCGGCAGGCGTGCCAGAATCGCGATTCGAATTGGATGTCTCGATCGCTCGCGGCTTGGATTATTACACCGGCGTTGTTTTTGAAACGTATCTTGATGCGCTTCCAGGCATCGGGAGTATTTGTTCCGGTGGCCGGTACGACAATCTTGCCGGGATGTATACCAAGCAACATCTGCCAGGCATCGGAGCGTCGCTAGGTTTGGATCGATTACTTGCCGCACTGGAAAAGCTTGGGAAATTGCCGGCCAGCAAAACAACCGTTCCTATTTTGGTGGCTTTCTTCGATCCAGATCGCTTGAATGACTATTTGAAAATTTCACGCACCATTCGAGAGGCAGGCTTCGGTTGCGAACTCTATCCGGAGCCCAAGAAGCTCGGGGCCCAGTTAAAGTATGCGGATCAAAAGGGATTTCGCATCGCGGTTATCGCAGGTAGTCAAGAATTAGAACGCGGAGTGGTTCAACTAAAAGACTTGCAGCGTAAGATCAGTTCTGATGTCGCTTGGGGAAATGATCCCAGTGAATTGTTACGTGGGTTGGCCAACATGCTCCAGTTGAATGAAGGGAACCTTGTGGTATGAGTCAGGAAGCCATCTATGAAGTTGGATATCCAAGTGCCAATGAACATCCTCCCTTCATGGGCAATTACATCAAGCTGGTAACGGAATCGAATGTACTTGATGCGATGGAGCAGCAGCTCCAACGTTTTCGTGCGTTTGTCGAGTCGATTCCGGCCAATCAATTGCATGTCCTTCACGCTCCCTACACTTGGACGATTGCCGAAGTTTTGGGGCACTGCAATGACACGGAGCGTGTCTTTTCCTATCGTGCGATGAGAATTGCGGCGGGTGACAAAACTCCGTTGCCAGGTTTTGATGAGAACATGATGGTCGCAGCGTTTGAATATGCCGTCTGTGATCTCAACGACTTAGTCGATGAATGGGCGCATTTGCGTCGCTCGAACATTCACTTGTTCTCGCGGTTTGCTCCCAAACATTGGAAGGAGATCGGGATTTCTAGCGACTCCCCCTGCTCTGCACGTGCATTGGCGTACGCCATTGTTGGACATGTGCGCCATCACGCCTACATTTTGCAAAAGCGGATCGGTGTCAAAAACATCGTGACCATTTAGGCGAAAGATGTTGAGATTCGGAAGTCGCTCTGTTAGTACCATTCCTGGGCAAGAGGTTTGATCACAATTTCTGGGACGTGGACATTCTTCGGCAGAGCGGCCAATGAAGTGAGGACTTCAGCAACCTCTTCCGGTTGCAAAATTCGTTGACGATGCTCGTCGCTGACGGGAGTTGGACGGTGATCGAGTATGGGGGTGTTCACTTCACCTGGGTATACGTTGATCAACCGAATACCATCTTTGTTCACTTCATTGGAGACGCAAGTTCCCAACGCCGTCATCGCAAACTTGCTGGCAGAGTAGGCGACGCCACCGAGGGCAATGGCTCGCTTTCCAGCCACGGACGAGATGTTGAAAATGACTCCGTCTTTTTGTTTTCGCATGGTTGGTAACAGGGCAAATAGGCAGTTGTATGCCCCGTTCGCGTTGATGTTTACCACATTATCCCATTGCTCGGGAGACAAAACGCTCATCGCGCGATCTTTGACATTGATTCCAGCAGCATTTACGAACACATCGATTCGCTCGACGAGTCCTACAACCCAATCAAAGTACGAGACGACTTCGTCGCGTTTGGCGACATCGACGCTGCGAAATTGGATCGGATGGGTGCCTGTAGATAATTCGGCAACTTTGGCGAGTTGTTCAGTTCTTCGCCCACCGATGAACACGCGGGCTCCCGCTTTTGCAAAGGCCAGAGCTGTTGCGGCACCGATTCCCGTCCCTCCACCGACTACGACGACGACCTTACCAGCAAACATATTTCTCTTCCTTTCAAAACCTGGAACCCTCAACCGGAGGTAATGGTAATAACTCTCTCCGATTTGAGCTACTATGGGATCTGGTGGGGGTGAGTACAAAAAAATTTTTCCACCGAATGGAAGAGTAGAAAGGTGGGGGCTCGTATGGCACAATGGCGTGGAATGATCGTGGAACGTGCAACCTCGTGAATTTGCAACTCTAGTGTGCAGGTGTTTGTGTTATTTCTTTTCGGGCGGTCGGAATGATCAAAGCAGCAAAGCTGGATACGGCTGTCACTATCGTCACGCCTGAGAACATCGAATTTTCCTATCGACTTGCTGGCCCATTTCGTCGGTTTGGCGCCTTTCTTATTGACCTGTTATTGAAGATAGTCGTCTTCATTATTGTTTTGATCTTTAGCGCATTTACGGGTATCTCTGCGTTATTGGGGCAAGGTCTGACATCCTTTGTCATCTTGGTCGGCATGTTCTTGCTCGATTGGTTCTATGGGATGGTTTGGGAAACAATGTGGAGTGGACAAACTCCCGGAAAGCGATTGTTTTCTCTCCGCGTCATTGGGTGTGATGGACGCCCCATCAACGGTGTTCAAGCAGCGTTGCGAAACCTGTTGCGCGTGGCTGACTTAGGGGTGCCCGCCTCGGTTCAAATTTTCAGTCCAGACGCACCTCCAGGCTACATCTTACCGACGTTTACGGTTGGTCTAATCACGATGTCAATTACTAGGCGATTTCAACGTGTTGGTGATTTAGCAGCCGACACCATGGTGATTGTGGAAGAGCGGGCATGGCAACCCTTATTGTTCAAGATCGAGGATGGCAGAGCGGAGTCGTTGGCGGAGTACATTCCCGCTGACTTTGTCGTTCCCATTTCGATGGCCAAAGCCTTGTCCCTTTATGTTGCCAAACGGAGTACGTTGCCATTGTCGCGACGCTACGAATTGGCGAAACACCTAGCTGATCCGTTAATCGCCAAGTTTGGTTTCTTACCTGATACCAGCCCGGACTTATTGTTGTGCGCGTTGTATCTGCATGCGTTCTACAGTTCTTCGCTGCGTAAAGATGGTCCACGATCTATGTTAAGTCCGATGCGGCAAGCATCGGGACCTGTGGGGCTTGTAGGGGCAACTCCAGCGGTAACCGGTACCGCAGTAACGTCGGCAAGTATTTGGGATCAGCTGGATGCTAAGCCCCCCACTTCACCACCGATGCAATCTAACTCGGAAGGAATTCTGTGAAGGCTGAAGACGTTCTCGAAAAACGCAAGGTGCAGTGGAGTAAGCTGGAGGAATATCTTTCAGGTAGTCGTCTCGGTATGCGCCGTAGCACTTGGTCACCCGAACAAGTACTCGAGTTTAGCGAACTGTATCGTGCGGCTTGCACCGATTTGGCTTTAGCTCAGGCATATCGATTGCCACCGCAAACGGTCGATTACCTTCACAATCTTGTGGGGCGAGCTCACAATCGTTTATACCGTTCGCAAAAGTATGATTTGGCATCTTGGTGGAACGTGATGTTTCACGATGCGCCCCAACAGATATTTCGCGACCCCTGTGTGCATGTGGCAACGTTATTGTTTTTCGGGCTCTTCTTTATCTCCGCTTTAATCGCCTGGAATCCGAGCGTATTCCCCAGCTACGTTCAAGGTGTGCTCGGCGAAGAGCAAATCGAAGGACTTGAGACCAGTTTTGCTGAGGAAATTGGTACTCAGGGAAGTTTTGATACATATGCGATGATGGCCGGGTTCTATATTCGCAACAACACTGGAATTGGGCTGCAGTGTTTTGGTTTCGGGCCCCTCATTCTCCCCACACTTTATACACTGATCTACAACGCAGTCGTGTTGGGGGCGAGTTTCGGATACATGGCTCGGAGTGATGTCGAAGCTGGAAAGAACTTCTTCGAGTTCGTTACTGCCCATGGACCGTTCGAATTGTCAGCCATCGCGTTGTCCGCTGGTGCGGGTTTGCGACTTGGCTTGGGTGTGTTGGCGACGGCTGGCTTTAATCGAATGGCTTCGTTCAAGATCCAGGCGCGGCGTTCTTTGCCGGTGATAGCCGCATCCGCGACTTTGTTTATCTTAGCAGCGTTTACCGAAGGCTTTATCTCTCCCTCCCCTCTCCCGTACGCTTTGAAGGCGCTGTGGGCCGTAATGTCGAGTACTGCGATGATGTTCTATTTTGTGGTACTTGGTGCGCCACGGGAGAACGCTCCATGAACTTTGACGATACAGAATTAGTTATTCGCCAACGGTCGATGTCGGACCTGTTCGACATGACGCTCCGAGTTTGGGAAAAATATAATTGGCGTCTGATAACCGTCTTTCTGCTAGGTTGTTTTCCGTTTGCCATGCTCAACATGTACTTACTTGGGTGGATGGTGACCGAGGATGGCTTGTTATCCGCTGAACTGATTGATTCCGCCGCTTGGCTAACACGCACTCGCTATTTCTACGATTATGGAATGTTGGTCTTCTTAGAAATGCAGATCGCTGGGATTTTTGCTACCGCCTTATTGGGCGAGGTCACCTTCAAACAAAATCCCACAACTTGGCAATTGGTTAAGTCAGTGGCCAAACGTTGGGGTGGAATTTTGGTCGTCTTGGGGACGTTGCGGTTTGGCATTCTCGGCCCAGTGATCATGTTGTTCTTGCCTCGCAATGGAAGCTATGATCCATTCATCGAATTATTTTTATTGGGCATTGTCGCCACCGGGATTTCGTTTCTCAGTCGAACGTTTCGGCCCTATGCGCCTGAGATTGTCGTTCTGGAACGTTGTGATTTGAGACCACGCGATAAAACCCATCCGCGATATGACAAGCGTTCTACCTGGTTGCATGCACCTGTTTCGACAGAGAGCTTCGCTCGAATGGTGGCTCTAATTGCACTGAACCACGTCGCCATTTTCTGCATGCTGTTAGCCTACCTTTTTGTGCAGGGTGTTCTCACCAATAGTTGGCAGTGGAACTGGGTTGTCGATTGGATTGTGGTGCCGCTGATCTTTTGGTTTCTCGGCGCTTTCGCAACCGTATTTCGTTTTCTCGGATATCTCGACTCGCGTATTTCGCTCGAAGGTTGGGAAGTTGAACTCCTATTGCGAGCCGAAGCCAATCGCTTGACCCAAGAGCAAGGGAAAGGACTCGCCGGATGAGACCTGCAGTGAATTTCCCCAACCAACAACGAAGCGTGTGGGCAAAGCTCTCAACTCTTTTGACTTGGACCGTAATGGCATGTGTCCTTTGTTCGGGAACGAAAGTGCTCTCTCAGCAAATCGACGGCGTGGAAGCTGGGAAAGATGCCCTTAGCGAGGTCGGCACAACACCATGGTATGATCCCAAGAATGAGGCGTATAAGATACCGTCCGGTTTGACGGAAGATGATGCAGAGGGACGAAAGTCCGATTGGCTTGCCAAAAGAAATCAATGGAATTGGCCCAATGGTCCAAGTCCGGGGACTTTCTCAGTTTGGGGTTCCATATTGAGTTATCTGGCACCGGTCATGATTTATGGTGTCCTGCCCTGCATCTTGCTGATCGTGCTCGTATGGGCTCTACATGGCATTGCACCTGATTATTTTCGCTTTAATCGAAAAGAAAAGAGGGACGTATCCAAGGGAGAATTGGATCTCGCGCGAATTAGCGATCTGCCATTTAACGTCGAAATGAACCCCACAGATCCACTGGCAGAAGCCAAACGTTGTATGGCTCAGGGAGATTTTGAGAAGGCGATTATCTATCTCTTTGCGTATCAACTTTTGCAATTGGACGCGCAGCGATTCATCACACTTCAACGCGGCAAAACGAATTGGAGTTACCTGCGGGAGTTGCGTTCGAATCCTGAAATGCGCTCGATTATGGAAGGGACTGTTTTGACGTTCGAGCAAGTGTTCTTCGGTCGCTATCCACTTGAACGTGAAAAGTTTATGTACTGCTGGAACAGGCTTGATGATTTTCATCGACTCCTAAATCCTGCTAAGCAGAGTGGTACGTCACCTCTGAGCTTGGGAGGCCTGACATGAAGCGAAGTAGGGCAATTGCAATCTATGTTTGTCTACTCTGTAGTTTCTGGTTGGTTGGATGCGGACGTCGCTCAGAATCACAGATACGTACCTATGGCTACAGCGCTGGTGCCGAAGGAAATCGAAGCATCAACGGCTATAGTGTCTTTCGGAAAATGTTTCAGCAGCGCGGGGATAAGACCTTTACTGCCGTTTCGTATTCGAAAGCTCTCGATTCGATGGATACGATTGTGTGGACGCCCGACACGGTCACTCCTCCAGGACTTTCTAATCGCGACACACTTGAGGAATGGCTCAAAGGCAAATCGGGACGAACGTTGGTGTACATCGGACGCGACTTTGATGCGTCGAGTGATTATTGGGAACATGTTGTTGAGGCCATGCCCGCTGGACAAAAAAGTCGAGCATTGCGTGAGCAAATGCTGTCGCGTGTCGAAGCGATGGAGAATGATTTAGGTGGGATTCATTTTGCGCGGTGGTTTGTGGTTGATACCACGCCCATTCGTACTCCTGTTCAAGGTTTACGTGGTAAATGGGCCGATGGAATCGATGTGACAGCTACCAAACTGGCAACACGAACCGAGTTACATCCCGCTCTCTATTGGGATGAAGAGAAGAAAAATTTGCCTGCCCTTTTGGGTGAAGATGCTGAATTGTCGCAAAGGTTTTGGGCGAATTCGGAGTTTCGTTGGACACCCGAGGAGATCGATTCCATTTCTGATGACGAAATTGGAAAAATTCCTGACGCAGAAATTTTGTTGGAAGCCGATGATGGGCGACCATTAGTCTATGAGCTCAATTCGATCGAATGGAACAATAGCAAGATCATTGTGATTGCCAACGGCAGCTTCACGCTGAATGGGGCATTAGTCTCGAAAGAGCATCGCAAGCTTGCTGCAAAGGTTATTGATGCTTGCAAGCCGAAGGGGCGAGTTGCCTTTCTACGAACGGGTAGAAACGGCGTAAGGATGAATGATCCAAACGATTCTAACTATGCGACCAAAGGCTTAGAGATGTTTGCCTATTGGCCCATGAATTTCATCGTGTATCAGTTCTTTATCTTGGGCATCATCATTTGTTTTGTCGTTTTCCCTATCTTCGGGCGGCCTCGAGCACTACCGCCAACGGAGTTAAGCGATTTCGGGCAACATATCGAAGCGCTCGGCGGAATGTTGAGCAATTGCCGCGACGAAACCTTCGCCCGCGAAAAGTTGTCGGAGTATTTCCGATTGGTTCGAAAAGAACCGAATCATCCATGGTGTTTGCCGGTGGCTCCCAAAATGGTGTTACCCGCAAAGCCAGCCACAGTATTCACGGACGCTTCGACGATCATTAAAGACCCTATACCCATTGAAGCAGAAATAATCACAGCGCAGATTCAGGAGACAAAAAATTGAATTTAGCTCCCTCAGAGAGTGTACCCGTGCGATCTACAAAAGAACTATTTGAAGCAATTCAGAAGGAAATTGCGAAGATCTACGTGGGGCAAGAAGAGTTGGTTTTGTCGACTCTGGTCGCGTTGTTCTCGAGTGGTCACGTCTTGATCGAAAGCGTGCCCGGTTTGGGGAAGACACTGTTTGTCCGTACGTTGGGACGGATTCTAGGCTGTCAGTTCGGTCGCATTCAGTTTACTGCGGACTTGATGCCCTCGGATATCACCGGGGCTCCAATCTTCGATATGAAGCAACAGGAGTTTCGATTCCGCGCAGGCCCGGTGTTCACGCAGTTTTTATTGGCGGACGAAATCAACCGTGCACCCGCCAAAACGCATGCGGCACTGTTGGAAATCATGCAAGAATTTCGCGTGACAGTGGACGGTGTTAGCCACAAGTTGAATCGACCATTTTTGGTATTGGCAACACAAAACCCTATCGAAAGTGAAGGGACATACAACTTACCAGAAGCTCAGTTGGACCGCTTCATGTTCAAGACGATGGTGGATTATCCCAATGAAGCTGAGGAAGCGGCGATCTTGATGCAACATAGTCTGCAACAAGATTTGGGCCAGCGATTGGAAAATGAAGTGAATTGTGTGACCACTCCAGAAGAAATTCTCGCGATCACGCAACACAACAGTCGCGTTCGCGTGGAAATGCCCTTGGTTCAGTACATCAATCGTATTGTTCGGCAAACTCGCAAATGGCCGACTTTTTATCTGGGGGCATCACCGCGGGCGGGAATCGCTTTGATGCAAGGGGCAAGAACTTTGGCCGCATTTCGCGGGCGAGATTATGCCGTGCCAGATGACGTGGCGGTGTTGGTGCTCCCTGCTCTTCGGCACCGCGTAAGTCTCACGGCTGAAGCGGAGGTTGAGGGGATGAAGGTTGATGAGCAGTTGCAACAAATGCTAAAGACCATCGAGGTACCTCGCTAGTGTTTAACACGTTGACCGAATACGCAACTTGGTTTGTCACGCAAGCGCCGTGGTTGGTACTCGCTCTTTTTGCGTTACCGTTTGGGCTGTTGGCTAGATTCGCTAGGATCTATCCGCGTCCGCAAACGGTAATCATGTTGAGTATTCCCTTCGTGTTGGGTGTATTGGCGATTGTGATTCCCGCCACAGTGGCCGCTTCGTCATCACAAACGAGATTAGTCTCCGTATTTGCGGTTTTCTTGGTCGCCATTCTCGATGGCGTGATTGCGTTCGCCGTCCTACTCGACCTACTGTTCTTGCCCGCTAAGAAGGCATTTACTGTGACTCGCGATATGCAACGTGCGGCTTCGATTGCCGTTCCGCATCCGGTCGAACTCACTATCGAGTACCGTGGCTATTGGCCCGCGTTCTTGCGTGTCAAAGATGATACGCCTGAGGGGACAAAAATGTCGCCCGAAGAGCATGTCGTTCGCCTAAGCAGTAATAAGCGTTGGCAGGGAAGTCATACAATTTCAGCGGGACAACGTGGACCTTACGAACTGGAGAGTGTTTACGTCAACGTCCGCTCCCGCCTTGGCTTCTGGCAGAAGAATATCGTCATCCCTTGTCGCAGTACGCTGCATGTTTACCCCGATATGCGTCAACTCGCCGAATACGCCATTTTGGCTCGATCGAATCGGCTTAGTTTGATTGGTGTTCGGCGCACAAGAAAGATTGGTCAAGATAGCGATTTTGAACGGCTTCGCGATTACACGCTCGACGATAACTACAAGTTCATTGACTGGCGGACAACGGCCCGACGTAACAAGCTAACAGTTAAGGATTTTCAAAGCGACCAAAGCCAACGGGTTGTCTTTATGCTCGATTGCGGGCGCATGATGACCAATACGTACAATGGCTTGAGTTTGGTCGACTATGGATTGAATTCTCTGTTGATGTTATCGCATGTCGCTTTGACGCAGGGTGATTCGGTCGGGTTGGTCTGTTTCTCTGACAAAGTAGATCGTTATGTGCCACCCCGCAGTGGCAAAAGTCAGATGAATCAGCTATTGCATGCGGGTTTTGATCGCTTTCCACGACTGATTGAAAGTCGATTTGACTCCGCCTTTTTGCATCTGTCGAGTCATTTGCGCAAGCGATCGTTAGTGGTGTTGATTACATCGATTATCGATCAAGTGAATGCGGACCAGATTACGGCTTATTTGGGTAACTTGCAGCAGCGACATTTGCCACTGCTAGTCTTGTTGCGCGACCATCGAATTTTTGATGCTGCAGACAATCCAGCGCTCGATCCAGATGTGCTCTATCGAAGTGCTGCGGCGGCAAGTATTTTGACCTGGCGCGAGCAAGTTTTACATCGGCTTCGCATGCAAGGTGTGTTGGTCGTGGATGCTTTTCCTGATCAAATGACATCGCCCATGATCAACGAATATCTGAAGGCCAAAGCCAAGCACTTGCTCTA
This sequence comes from Planctomycetota bacterium, assembly GCA_017303505.1. Taxonomy (GTDB): domain Bacteria; phylum Planctomycetota; class Planctomycetia; order Pirellulales; family Pirellulaceae; genus JAFLCP01. The sequence goes on from JAFLCP010000083.1 coordinate 15,504, forward strand.
GTACGGGGTGAAGTTTGAGGTGTTACTTACCGATGCGGAATCAAAGCGAGTTATGCTTGGGGCACCGTCTGGAGGTGGGGAATTTGTTGGGAATTCCCATTAAATTGGCTAAGACTAAAAATGAACAATTGACTAATGGGGGATGAGTTATCATTCTTTTACTGTTCCTTAGTTCTTGTCCAACATCCTCGTTCTAGCCAGCCTCTAATTAGGATTTCTTGATCTGGATGAACCGATCAAGTTTCCTTGGCAGCATTCGCGTAAATTGATATTCGTCTTTCTGACTTTTCGTTCCAATTTTCCACTAGTGTTGATTCTGTTGAATGTTGCGTTAGAGAAATGCATTGTTTTCGCAGTGAGTCAATACGTCGTCGCGCGTTCAAGCGGTTGTAGACGGCGGTGATTCTGCACAACTTCGCTTGGCTATGTAGGTACAAAGGCTGAGTGGTTGCCATGAGTGGTAATTGTCGTATTTGTCATAGCGTCGTTCGACCTGCCAGCAAGAAATGGTGGGATTGGTTCGTCGTTCCTTTTGGGTTCTTTCCGGTTCGATGTTTATTGTGTTTGACTCGAACGTATCGGAATCGATTTTTGCCGTCGGGTCGAGATGCGCTGGCAGACTATAGGGCTTATCTAGAAGAGATGGATTCTACAGAGAACTAAGCGGCAACTTGAACGATGTACTAAGCGGGGCAATTGCTTTGCTTTAAGGGGGAGATTTGGTTAAAATTGGAGGGTGTTAGTGCGAGCAAAAATGAGCTCTCATTGCCCTCCTTCCACCCCCGCCCGTCAGGACTTGTCGCATGCTACGATTAACCAGCGCTGCCACTCTGCAAACTTGTGGAGGCACAACGCGTCGAGATTTCTTGCAAGCTGGCGCATTAGGAGCTCTTGGGTTTAGTTTGGCCCAATACCAAGCTGCCGAGGCTGCTGGGAAAGTAGATCCGAGCAAAAGCAAACGTTCTTGCATCATGATCTTCAATCTCGGTGCCCCAAGCCAACTTGATACTTGGGATATGAAGCCCGATGCACCTGCCGAAATCCGTGGGCCATTTAAGCCGATTGCCACCAATGTATCTGGCATTCAGTTATCTGAGATATTGCCTAAGCACGCTCAAATTGCGGACAAGTTCGCTTTAGTACGCTCCTGTTTCCATCGAGGGGCTGCGGTGCATGATGCGGGATGGCAAATTATGCAAACCGGTCGGCAATTCACCGGTGGTATCAATACGCCCCACGCCGGATCTACGGCTGCCTATTTGTTGGGACGCAGATCCGATCTACCACCGCATGTTGTGTTACCCGAGCCGATGGGGCGTGGCGGTGGCAATTTGCCGAACGGTCAAGCGGGCGGTTTTCTCGGGAAGGCCTACGATCCCTTTGCATTGATGGCAGATCCTTCTCAAAAGGATTTTAAGGTTCCCGATTTGCTTCCACCTGATAACATCGGTGAAGCTCGACTCAATCGTCGGCAACGAATGCGCAGTATCGTTGAGGAACAAGTTAAAAAGTTCGAGTCGAGTGAAGCGGCTCGGATGATGGACGAGAACTTTCAGTCGGCGTATCGGCTGATGACGAGCACACAAGCGCGACAGGCTTTTGACCTCTCCGCAGAGCCCGTGGAAGTTCGTGAGCGGTATGGAATGAATCGCTTTGGCCAATGCTGTTTGTTGGCTCGCCGTTTGATAGAGGCGGGCGTTCGCTTCGTGACCATCAATGCCTTCCTGACAGTTTTCGATGAGATTACCTGGGATATTCACGGCAGCAAACCATTCACTTCCATTGAAGGAATGAAGAACATTGTGGCGCCGATGTACGATCAAGCTTATTCGGCTTTGATAGAAGATTTGCATCAGCGCGGTTTGTTAGATGATACGTTGGTTTGCAATCTGGCGGAATTCGGACGCACGCCTAAAGTGAATCCTGCCGGTGGACGAGATCACTGGCCGCAATGCTTCACCGTCTATTTTGCGGGAGGGGGCGTGCGAGGTGGCCAAGTCGTTGGGGCAAGCGATCCAATCGGAGCCGTTCCTGCGGATCGCCCCGTTGAGCCACCTAATGTTGTCGCCACCATTTTTCATAGCCTCGGGCTCGACCTGGAGACCATTTTGCCTGGGCCCTCTGGTCGCCCTTTCCCTATCGTTGATAACGGTTTCCGCGAAATAAGCGAGCTCTTCGCATGATGAACTTCAAGTGGAATCTATTGGCTCGCCAATTCACGCATTCTCTTTTGGGTTGTATCTGCGTGAATAGCTCGGTGGTGCGAATTGCTTTGTGCATGATTGGGTTGGGGTTTGGAAGCGAAGCGTTTACCTGGGCTACAGATCCGGCGGATGATGCCCAAAAGAGTCTTGCCAATGCGCAGCTACAAAATGTCGACGGGATTGTGCTTCAACCTCGCTCGGTCGAAGTTCAAAATTCGAATCGTTGGCAAACCGTTACGCTGCAAGCTCAACTCAAGACCGGTTTACTTGGCGGTGAGATACCAAGCGAACAGGTACGCTGGAAGATTACCAACCCTGAAATAGCCAAGCTAGAAAATGGCCGAGTCGTTCCGCTTAAAGATGGGCTCACCTCTTTGGTGGCGCAATGGATCTCTCCTGCAGGTGTGGGATACGTTGATGCGATTCCCATTCGAATCACACAAGCGGATAAGCCAGCAGAATGGGAGTTCAGAAATCATGTGCAAGCGGTGTTAGCGCGGGCGGGGTGTAACAGTGGCGCATGTCATGGAGCATTAGCGGGTAAGGGTGGCTTTCGTTTATCGCTGCGAGGCTACGATGCGCTGGCGGATCATTTTACGATTACAACGCAAGATCGCGGTCGACGCATCGAGTTAGCAGATCCTGGCAAGAGTTTGTTGCTTACCAAGCCTAGTGAAGGTGTGCCGCACAAAGGAGGCTTAAAGTTACCGATCGATAGCTACAACTATCGATTGATTGCAGATTGGATTGCTGCAGGGGCGCCGGTTGAACCAGAAAAGTCTGTGAAGTTGCAGCGAATCGAAGTTCTGCCGGGACGAGTGATTATGCGGCAAGGTGAAACCCAACAGATGGTGGTCGTAGCGCATTATGACAATGGTCGAATCGAAGATGTAACGCATTGGGCCAAGTTTACTGCCAGCGACGAATCTGTGTGCCAAGTCGACGAACATGGCAAAGTGACCATTGTTGGTTACGGTGAAGGGGCTGTAGTCGTTTGGTTTGATAGTCGGTTGGTGCTGTCGCGCGTAACCGTTCCGTTTCCCAGTGAGGTACAAGAATCGCAATTTGTCAGCTTACAAACCGCAAATCCTATCGATCGATTGGTCGCACAGCAGCTTCGCGAGTTGAATCTCCCTCCATCGCCCCTCTGTTCAGACGGCGAGTTTGTCCGTCGCGCTTACCTTGATACTATTGGAGTTTTGCCAACAGCGGCAGAAGTGAAACAATATGTGGAAAGTGGGGAGCCCAACAAAAAGGAACAATTGGTAGAGCATTTGTTGAGTCGGCCCGAGTTCATCGATTATTGGGCCTACAAGTGGTCCGACATGTTGATGATCAACGGCACTTTGTTGCGTCCAGAAGCGATTAAGGCTTACTATCAGTGGGTGCGCGGCAGTGTGGAAAAGAATACTCCTTGGGATCAATTGGTTCGAGAAGTGATTACGGCGAAGGGTAATTCCATTGATCAAGGGGCCACGAATTTTTACGCCCTTAGTCAAGATCCTGAAACGATGACCGAGAATGCGTGCCAAGCCTTCTTGTCGTTATCGATTGGGTGCGCAAAATGCCACAACCATCCTTTGGAGAAATGGACGAACAATCAATATTACGCGATGGCGAATATGTTCGCGCGGGTTCGAGCGAAAGGTTGGGGAGGAGATTCACGTAATGGCGATGGCAAGAGGACGCTTGTGGTGTTGGAGCGAGGCGATTTGATTCAGCCTTCGACGGGAAAGCCACAACCCCCTGCTCCGCTGGATGCACCTCCCATCGATCCTAGTCTTTCTACCGATCGCCGCGAGTATTTGGCACAGTGGATGACTGCGCCTGAGAATCCGTATTTCACCAAAGCCATTGTGAACCGCATTTGGGCCAACTTCTTCGGCATCGGCTTGGTGCAGCCCATCGATGATCTGCGGGTAAGCAATCCGGCCAGCAATCCAGAGTTGTTTGAGCGACTCGCTCAGTATGTTGCGGAAGAAAAATACGACCTCAGAAAATTAATGAGGCTCATCTTGTTATCCAATACGTATGCTTTGAAAAGCGATACGGTTGCCGGCAACGAGCAAGATCGTAAGTTCTTTTCTCATTACTATCCAAAACGTTTGATGGCGGAGGTGATGCATGATGCGATTTGTCAGGTAACCGCAGTCCCGACGAAGTTTGAGCAAATTGAATTTCCGGGAGCCGACTTTGCCAAGACGGAGTTCTATCCGGAAGGGACGCGCGCAGTACAGCTTTATGACTCAGCAGTTCGCAGTTACTTTTTGAAAACGTTTGGGCGCAATCAGCGACGCATTGTATGCGAATGTGAGCGGAGTGATGAATCGAGTGTCGTGCAAGTTTTGCACTTGAGTAACGGGACGACGGTCAATGAAAAATTGGCGTCTGAAAAATCTGTGATTGGGGAGTGGTTGAAGGAGAACTGGGAGCCGCAGAGGATCGTAGAAGAGGCATATTGGCGTTCGATTTCACGTGCACCTGCCGAGAGCGAACGCGAGCGTTTTGTGAAGGAATTGGAGGCTGCACCAATTGAGGAGCGGCGTCAAGTGGTGGAGGATCTGTTGTGGGCACTTTTGTCCTCCCGAGAGTTCCTATTTAACCACTAAAATCAACCCCCAAAATTGCTCAAAAATCCGCTTTTTTCCATTGGAAAAACTAATAATGAGCTCGGTTTATCGACTTTTTTTCCACACATTGTTTGCTTCCGATGAAAGGGGGAAAAAAAGCCTCAGGAGTAACCCGTAAGAGGGTATCCGGAGTCCCACGGGACCGTTAAATTGGCTTCTAAAGTTAAGTGGTTCGTCGCCATGGACACCCTCCGTTCCGGTGGCCGAGACACCATGACAAACACTCTAAAAAAGAAAGCTTGGAACCACGATGAGCCTTCTGGCGATCCAATATCGTCTTGTTCCGGAGAGTCCGATCCTTGTGGCCGCAAACCGCGATGCCCATCTGGATCGTCCCAATTCAACACCATCGATTCAGTCGGGTAAGCCGCGAATTCTGTGCGGCTTAGATCAACGAACCGGTGGGACTTGGATGGGTGTCAATCAACATGGTTTGTTTGTGGGCCTTTGTCCACGACGAACCGATTCTCCCATCTACGGAAGCAAGTCACGAAGCGTCCTTGTACGCGAAGTTCTGAAGTCTTCTACCTCGGAAAGAGGTGTTGATAAAGCTCTCGAAGAGCTCTCTACGCATCGCTTCGAGGGATTTAATTTGATAATTGCCGACCATGAAAATGGTTGGTTTATCAAGAGTGATGATGATCACGAAGTGATCCGTCTTGAAGAAGGGCTTAATATTGTCGGGAGTCATGAGCTAAATGATCCTCGTGATGAACGAGTTCAGTTAGCGAGACGATTGCTGACTTTGCAGACCCTTGATTCTCCGGTGAAGTTTTTGGCTGTGGCATCCAAAGTTTTTGCACGTTCACCCGTCGGCGAAGGTCGGCCAAGTATGGTGATGCGTAATCCTGGCTTTGGAACTGTTTGCAGTACCTTGATTGCGTTGAGTCCTAAACCACGCGATGCTATTTTCCAATATGCAGCCGGTGCTCCAGACTCGACGAAGTATGAGGATTATTCGCCGCTGCTTCGGGATATCTTGAGCCGCGGTTTGCGAGAATCACGCACTAAAGCCAAGGCTTAGTTTTCGTGATTCGTGAGATGAAATGTTCCCAAAACCCACTGCGAAAGCAGTGGGTTTTTTCGTATACGGTTTGGAATTTGTTGTCGTAGCTCGTAGCTCGTAGCTCGTACTTCGTGCTCGTCCTCGTGCTCGTGCTCGTGCTCGTGCTCGTCCTCGTCCTCGTCCTCGTCCTCGTCCTCGTCCTCGTCCTCGCGCTCGCCGATCACAGCCACACGCCAACAACTATCTCTATCGCTGTGTGCGCTCACCACAAACTGCTATGCTTTGATCTCAACCAACGGAGTGGCGATTCCCATTTCATCCACTTGCCAAGGGATCCAGACCAGCGCCAAGCGATTCAAGCGAATATCCGATTTTTTGCTCGGAATTTCTACAGTCTCGAGTTCGAGCGAGTGAGCGTTGAGTTTATTTTCGATTTCATCCACTTCGGATTGAAATTGTTGAGCGAGTTCTTCGTACTGTTGTTGCAATGATTCGAGGCTTTCTTCGGCGCGGGCAACGTCGCTTTGTTTTTGTGCCGAGCGTCCGAGTGATTTGGCTGCAGAGCCTGCTTTCGATAGATTCGTTTTGCTGGCCAGTTTATTGCCTAAGACGGCACTCAGCAGCGAGGTGCCAATGTTGACGATCGATTCCAGTTTGACTCGTTTGGCATCTTCGGACTTTTGCTGAACTCGTTGTTCGGCGGTTTGGATCCGGTTCTTAAGAGATTGCAGTTTGGTGCTGAATTTGTTCTTGAGTTTTTCAATCTCCGTATCGCGCTGTTCTCTCGCCGCAATATCTAATGAAATTCGAAAGTCCGCTTCACTTTCTCCCGGTGAACTCGTTTTGTTGAGGGCTTTGCAATAGAAAAGGTTTAGCGATTCATGTCGGTAGAGATAGTTTTTGAGTTCCGCTTCCAATTTTTTGAAGCCTGTCGCGGTTACGATACCATCAGGAAATGGAGCAAAGGCAACACCCGAGTCGGGCTGCGTGCCGAGTTGTAATTGTCCATCTTCGAGCAAAGTGGCGGGTTCCCAGGGCGTGTCAGAGAGTTCATTTTCAAGTGGGAGTAGGAGCGAATAGTCTTGCCATAAATCCACTTTGCTGCTGGCTTTAACGAAGTGTTGGCTCGCCTGTCCCAGGATTGCAGATCGATAGATCAGTTTGGTGGCGTTGCGAGCTAACCGACTTGGGATCCAGAATAGTTCTGTGATCGTGTTGGGAATAACGGGTCTAGCGTCACTGGGGGCGGTTGCGTTCAGGCTCGATTTCTTTGGTTCTGGAGCGGTCGTATCGGCGGATTGCGATGCAGTTGATGTTGTACGATTCTTCATCAGTGTTTGGATTTGCTGACGGCTCAGTGGTCCGCGAAGATACGATAGTGCCCAGCGTGATTGGAATACGCTTGGCGCATCATCGTGTACATTGTTGAGTAAGAAGACGCGGTTGCCTAACGAAGAAAGCAATTGATCCATTTGGCTGCGGTCAAATGCAGAGCCCGATTGCAATGCGGCACCTTCCAGTCCATCTAGTACACGCAATTTATCGCGTTCTGTTTGCAGTCGACCTAAGAACCAAGTTCCGATATTGGAGAGTCCCTTGTAATCAAGATCGACGGGGTTTTGCGTCGCCAGCACAATTCCAAGTCCGTAGGCTCGGGCCTGCTTGAGCAGTGTGAGCATCGGTTGTTTGGTCGGTGGATTGGCGTTGGGTGGGAAGTAGCCGAAGACTTCGTCCATGTAGAACAGAGCACGTAAACTGCTGGTGCCAGGTTGGCTGCGCATCCAGGTTAGCAATTCGCCGAGCAGAAGAGTGACGAAGAACATTCTCTCGGAGTCATTGAGGTGCGCGATGGAGAGGATCGAAAGGCGTGGTCGACCATCTGCAGTGTAGAGGAGTCGTTTGATATCGAGAGGTTCGCCTTCGAGCCAGTTCGCAAAAGTGGGTGAGGCTAGGAGATTATTGATGCTCATCGCAAGCTTAGCGCGAGCCTCAGCGGTCATAAACGAATTGAGTTCGAGCATTCCGACGCGTTGGAAGGGGGGCGATTGAATTTGTCGGATGAGTTCAGGCAAGCTCAGGTCTTGTCCAGCCCGCCATGCCTTATCGAGAATATTGGCCAACAGGATGTGCTCTTGGCTTGATAGTGGATCGGCATCTTTTCCTAACAGAGTAAGGATACCAGCTACAGCGCTGTTGATCCTTTCGCGAAAAGTTTCCGCATCATCAATGACTTCGGGGCTCGGCGCATCGAAGCTGCGCAAGATGGTAAGCGGAAGGCCTGCGTTGCTGCCAGGTGTGTAGATGGCGATATCGACACTATCGCGAAAGCGAGCGATGCGATCGGGTTGTTGATCCCATTGGGCAAGTCCTTCTCTCCAGCGTGTCGCAGTCTTCTCAGCAAACTGCTGAGGTGTCATGCCTTGTCGCGTCGCTTCGGCGTTATCGACCCATGGTTCGAAATCTTGCGGGGCAAGATTGGGAAAAGTGAGCAATAAATTCCCAAGGTCGCCTTTCGGGTCAACGATGATGGCTGGGATTCCATCGATAGCCGCTTCTTCCAATAGTGCTAGACATAGTCCCGTTTTTCCAGAGCCAGTCATGCCGACACAGAGCGCATGTGTGGTCAGGTCTTTGGAGTCGTACATGGTGAGTTCGTTTTCAACGGCACGGTTGGTGACATCGTATTTCTTGCCAAGGTAGAACGAACCTAATTTTTCGTAGGGAGGAAGTGGGCTCATGGCGCGCAAGGTCAGGTTGGTAATGGAAGTGGTTTAATGACAGCAGATATCCTCACAAAATACACAGCGTGAAGGATGTCGGCTATAGGTTCGCGGGGCTTGTAAGGAAAGTAGAGGGGGGTGGTTTAGAGGAGGGGATCGCGAAGCGACCGTATTTTCTGTTAATGGAGAAACCTAGCTTCAATTCAAAGGTATCGCATAGGGAAGAAGGATAGTGCGGAATTGAGGTAAGGCATCTATGAAACGCTGGATGTTGCTGTCGATTGCAGCTGTCGTCTGTTTCGGGCTTGGTTGCATTTGGGACTTGAGCGGCTTGGTTGCTTTGGCGGGCTTATTGCTATCGTCTTGGTTGATCATGCTGGGGATGGGCTTGTTTGTTGGGTGGTGCGCACTTTTTTACTTCAAATTTGTAAAGTGGCGTGCCCCGGTTTGGCTTATCTGGGGGCCTGTAATGCTTGCGGGTGCGAGTTTTTGGATTTTGCTTGGGATTTGGGTTTCGACAAAAGAGGCAGTTTTGGAGCAAGGTGCCGTGTCGGTAGCGGACCGATTACATTACATGTATCAAGGTGATCAGGCTGATCGATTTAGTGGAAGGTTCTTTTGGATGCCTTGGAGAGACAAGAGTCGCTTGAGTGCGGTTCGGGAGATTGTTGCAAGCCAGGGTGCTGTTTTAGGTGCCGAGGAAAAGTATCGTGCTGCTATGATTTTGCAGCATGGTGAGTTGCCGAGTGACTATGAAGCGGCCTATTATTTGTCGCAGGAAGCGGATGAGGCAGGGCACGAAGATGCACGGTCATTAGCCGAAGCGGCCTACGATCGTTGGCAGTTAGCGATTGGCAAACCACAGAAATACGGAACGCAAAGTACCGTAAAGATTGGACCTATGGGCATAGAAAAGCAGTGAGTTTTCAGAGGTGCTCCAGGTTATTCGTGTTTGATCCTTTTGAATGAAATAGCGCAGTGAGGAAAGAAATAACATGGCCAAACGCAAGGAGGATAATCTAACCGAAGAAGAACGCTATCTATTAAGCACCATTCAGCAGCAGCCTTCGAGATTGGCGGCCCATTCAATTAAGTCGTTGGTAAACCGGTTGGTATCGGAGCGAGGATACGCCGCTGTTCAGGGGGGGGAAGTCATTCGGGAAGCGTGGGATTGTGTGGTTGGGAAGGAGATTGCCGCTCAAACCAAGCCGGGCAATCTCCGCGCAGGTACGCTGCACATTCATGTGGCCGATAGTCTAACGCTTCAAGAGCTTCATTTTCGCAAAAAACAGATCCTGCAAAAGCTTCAACAAGTGAACAAGGATTTGCGGATTTCCGACCTAAAATTTAAGCTATCTGGTCACTAAAAGTTCCCCCATCCCCCAGCGCCGGAATAAGGAAAATCTGCTACAATGCTGAGTCTGTGGCGGACTCGATTGGATGGACGTAAATTCATTTCCGCCAACAGGTTGTAGCTTGTCGGTTTCCGGCGATCACGAGCGTTTTCTGCAGTGATCGATTTTGCTCGAAATCGCGAACCAACACGCTACGCATAAGCAACGCTAGGGAGACTGGAAAGCATGAGTGGTGACTCCGAGGAAATTTCTCTGGATCGATCCAATTATGAAGGCGATGACCTCAAGAAGCTAAACGACTTGGAACACGTTCGTGCGCGTCCGAGTATGTACATCGGCGACACGGGACTGAAAGGCTTGCACCATCTCGTTTACGAAGTGGTTGACAACTCGATCGACGAAGCGATGGCCGGTCATGCCAAAACGGTTTCTATCACGGTCAATGCCGATGGTTCAGTTACCGTCGAAGACGATGGTCGTGGTATTCCAGTAACTCGTCATTCGCAACTCTCCGAAGAAATGGGCCGAGATGTCAGCACGCTGGAAGGTGTGATGACCGTGCTTAAATTCGGCGGTAAGTTCGACAAAAAGTCGTACCAAACCTCCGGTGGTTTGCACGGTGTGGGTGTTACCGTCGTGAACTTCCTGTCTCAATGGTGCGAGGTCGAAGTTCATCGAGACGGTGTCGTCTCAACTCAAACCTACGAACGAGGTGAGCCGCAAGGTCCCGTTCAACAAGTTCGCAAATCGACTCGTCGTGGTACTAAAACGACGTTCAAACCCGACGGTACCATTTTTGCAAATACAAAGTTCAACTTCGATACACTCTACAAGCGATTGCAAGAACTCGCTTTTCTTAACTCTGGCGTACGCATCATCTTCAAAGATGAGCGTAATGGCGAGGGTGGGGACTTCTTCTACGAACGCGGCATTGTTGAGTTTGTAGAGCATCTCAATCGCGCTAGCGAAGTATTGCACAACGATGTGATCTTGATCGAAGGGTCCTCAGACGGAATTCAATACTCGATCGCATTCCAATATTCGAAAGAGTATTCGGAAAATCTTCAATCGTTCGTTAACAACATCAATACGATCGAAGGTGGTACACACGTTTCCGGTTTCAGGTCCGCTTTGACGCGATCCTTGAATAACTACGGTAAGAAAGAAAATATTATCAAAGAACAGTTGACCGGCGAAGATTTTCGCGAAGGTCTAACTGCTGTGATCTCTTTGCGAGTTCCACATCCTCAGTTCGAAGGTCAAACCAAGACCAAACTGGGTAACAGTGAAGTCGAAGGTATCATCAATTCAGCTGTTGGCGAACAGTTGACGAAGTACTTGGAAGAACATCCACGCAGCGCTAAAGACATTGTTCGCAAAGCGATTCTAGCTTCCGAAGCTCGCGACGCAGCTCGACGAGCCCGTGAGTTGTTGCGTAAACGCAAAGATGCACTGAGCGGTGGTGGTTTGCCTGGCAAGCTTCGCGATTGCATCAGCAACAAGATGGAAGAGTGCGAGTTGTATCTGGTGGAAGGTGATTCGGCAGGTGGTAGTGCTGAAGGTGGACGGTTCCGCGATACCCAAGCAATTCTCCCTTTACGTGGTAAGATCATCAACGCTTTCAAGAGCCGAGAAGATAAGGTTCTAGCGAACGAAGAAGTGCAAAGCATGATTCAAGCCATCGGGGCTGGAATCGGCATGGACCAGAATATCGATAAACGTCGTTACAACAAAGTCATCATTATGACCGACGCCGATATCGACGGTTCTCACATTCGAACCCTTTTGCTCTGCTTCTTCTATCGACAGATGTATCAACTGGTTGTCGGTGGGCATGTGTATGTTGCTCAGCCTCCTTTGTTCCGCGTTATTCGCGGCCGAGGTAAAGAGACCTATTACGTGCAAACCGAAGAAGAGATGAAGACGCAGCTCACCGAACGCGGGCTCGCCGATAGCCGACTGGTCCTTGAGAATGGGACTGAGATCGCCGGCGATAGTATGCGAAGTTTGTGCGCGACTCTCAGCTCGATGGAAGATTCTTTGCTCGCGCTGGAGCGTCGTGGTATCAGCCTGCGAGCTCATGCTGAACGCCAAGAATTGGAAACGGGGCGATTGCCGATTTATTCGGTAACGGTTGGGCCTGAATTGCACTGGTTCGGCACGCGAGAAAAACTGGATAAATTCCTGGAAGAACGCGGTTTGACCGAAGTTCCTGTGAAGCCCGGCGATCCTGCAGTTGCCAACAAGACCGAAGCGGAAGTGGCTGAAGCGGCTCGACGAGCCCCGCGCATCATCGAATTGCACGAAGTTCGAAACATCAATGCAGGACTCAAAGGACTCGAAGCTCTTGGCTTCAATGTTATGGACTTGTTGCCGCAAGAGAGAACGGGCTCAACGGATTCACGTTGGAAGTTGATTCGCGAAGAGAATGAAATCGGCGTCGATGATTTGCGAGGCCTGCTGGGCGCGATTCGCGCTGCGGGTGAAAAAGGTCTTACGGTGACTCGCTTCAAAGGTCTCGGTGAAATGAATGCCGAAGAATTGCGCGAGACAACTCTCGATCCTAGCAATCGCACGTTAGTGAAAGTGACATTAACCGATGCGGCCGCAGCGGACGAAATGTTCCGCGTCCTCATGGGAGACAAGGTCGAACCGCGTCGAGAATTCATCGAGAAACACGCTCTCGATGTTCGTAATCTAGACGTTTAATTGAAAGGATCGTTCAACGTGCGAATTGGTTTAGCATTCCAGCTATTCTTCAAAGCATTGGCAGGTGGAAAAACGGCCGATGATTTGCAGGCGGTGTTGCAAGGTAAAGTGAGCGACAGCAAAACTGCTGCAGCGAGTTTGCCCGCGCCTGAACCCAAGGTTGTGACGGAGTCTAAACCAGTTCCCAAACCTGTAACGCCGATCCAAAGTGAAGCAATCACCTTGTTGGCGACGTTGCAGCGCGAAGCGCGATTGATCGACTTGGTTCAGGAGCCGCTGGAACAATATCCCGATGCGCAAGTGGGAGCAGCGGCTCGTGATGTCTTGCGTGATACGCGCAAAGTTCTGGAACGCGTTTGCGGAATCAAGCCACTGTTGCCTGAAACCGAAGGTAACAAAGTCGATTTACCAACAGATGCTTCACCCATGCGATGGAAGATCACCGGTTCCGCGTCTGGAAACAAACGTGGAGTAGTCGTTCATCCTGGTTGGCAAGCGACTCATTGCCAACTGCCTCAATGGAATGGTAACGCTGCCGACGCTTTGGTCATCGCACCAGCTGAAGTAGATCTCAACGCTTAAGGTTTCTTGCCATCATGTCTGCTAGGTTTGCTGTCGGTATCGATTTGGGAACAACCAATAGCGTTGTGGCTTATTGTGACCTTGCTGAGGAAAAGGCCAGTGTTCAATTGGTGCCGATTCCTCAGTTTGTCGCACCCGGACAAATCGAAACGTTCTACTCGCTCCCCTCTTTCTTGTATTTGCCGACTCCCGAACAATGGGCGAGCGGTGTTTGGAAATTGGAAGGCGACCCGTATCAGAATTTAGTGATCGGAGCCTACGCGCGTCAGGTATCTGCCGAACAACCAGACAGGACTATCGCTGCGGCCAAAAGCTGGTTGTGTCATTCCCGAATCGATCGACGTAGTCCATTGTTGCCCTGGAATAGCAATGAGCCCGTTGAAAAGCTTTCGCCGGTAGATGCTTCCAAATATTTGTTGCTTCATTTGATCGACGCTTGGAATAAATGCCATCCCGATGCCCCACTCAGTGAGCAAAAAGTAGTGCTCACCGTCCCCGCATCGTTCGATATGGCAGCTCGTGAATTGACTCGGGAAGCGGCCATCGCTGCAGGTTTGCCCGAACATTTTATTCTGCTCGAAGAACCACAAGCTGCTTTATATCACTGGCTACAAAGCAAAGGAGATCAGTGGCGGCGGGCAGTGAAAAAAGGTGATGTGATCTTTGTATGCGATGTCGGCGGTGGGACAACCGACCTAACCTTGGTTCAAGTGGAAGAAGAACAAGGTGAACTCGTTCTAAAACGTATCGCTGTTGGCAATCATCTTTTGGTTGGCGGCGATAACATGGACTTGGCCTTGGCTCACTTCTTGTCGCAGAAGTTCGCTGCACGCGGAACCAAACTGAATCCATGGCAGAGCGTTTCGCTCTGGCATTCTTGTCGCAAAGCTAAAGAGAGTTTGTTGACTGTCGGTGGCCAAGACCCGCAGACCATCGCGGTGTTAGGACGTGGCAGTCGATTGATCGGTGGGACTGTTCAGACAGAAATCAGTCGCGCCGAGGCAGAGAATATTTTGATCGATGGTTTCTTCCCGTTGTGTCCGGTTGATGCGTTGCCCCAGCGACAACCGCAAAGTGGCTTCCAAGAAATCGGTTTGCCCTACGAACACGATACCGGGATCACAAAACATATCGCAAGTTTCCTGTCGTCACAGTCGAGCAGTGTTGCTGTTCGGCCAACTCATCTGTTATTCAACGGTGGGGTTTTCAAAGCAGGGGCGTTTCGCGAACGCTTGACACAAGTTGTCTCGAGTTGGAGTGAGGCTGGTTCTCCTGCGGTGAAAGTCCTCGGTGATCTTGATGATCTTGATCATGCCGTAGCTTGTGGTGCAGCCTACTATGCCTGGTCTACTTCCCATGGCGGTATTCGGATTCGAGGCGGGACGGCACGCAGTTATTACGTGGGTATCGAAAGCGCAGGCTTGGCGGTGCCCGGTATACCGCGTCCTTTACAAGCCTTATGTGTGGTTCCGTTCGGCATGGAAGAGGGAACGGCCATCGATGTTCAAAGTCGCGAAGTAGGCTTAATCGTCGGTCAGCCCGTAAGCTTTCGCTTCTTTGCTTCCCCCAATCGCAAAGAGGATAAGCCAGGGCACATGCTGAAATGGTGGGACGAAGAAGAGTTGATCGAAACCGCTCCGATGGAACTTGTATTACAAGCTGAAGCGGTTCCTGATGAAGGTTTTGTCCCCGTAAAATTCCACAGCAAGATTACCGAATTAGGCGTCTTCGAATTGTGGTGTCAAAGCGTACGAGATAATCAGCGCTGGAAACTTGAGTTTAACGTCCGAGAGGATGCAGAGGTATAAATGCTGTGAGTGACGTTGGCGACTTGCTCATGCAGGATGCACCGAGCCGATACCTAGTTGGAATCGATTTGGGTACCACAAATTGTGCAGTGGCTTACGTCGACACAGAACAAGCAACTCCGTCTGTTATTCATTTCAAAGTGAAGCAATGGGTCGATTGGCAGACGAGTGAGGAACGCGATACGCTACCGTCATTCACCTACCAATGGACGGTAGATGAATTAGGCGAACAAGCCGAACGACGTAGTGGTAAAATTGTTCCTAAGCGAACGGTTGGTGTCTGGGCACGAGAACGTGGCGGCTTGATGCCGGGGCGGCAAATTGGTTCTGCCAAGAGTTGGCTCTGTCATGAAGGGGTCGATCGCACCGCTCCCCTGCTCCCTTGGCATGCCGACGAAGATGTGGAGAAAATTTCGCCCGTACAAGCCAGCAGTTTGTATCTAGCGCAGATCGTTAAGGATTGGGATGAACGTTTTCCCAAACATCCGTTAGCTCAGCAGGAAGTAATCATTACCCTTCCAGCTTCGTTCGATGAAGTTGCTCGCGAGTTAACCGTTCAAGCAGCTCAAATGGCTGGGCTAAAGCGAGTTTTCTTGATCGAAGAACCGCAAGCTGCATTTTATGCTTGGCTGCATCGCAATCGCGAACAATGGGACAAGATCATTCGGGCGGGACAGACGATTCTGGTTTGTGATATCGGTGGTGGTACAACCGACTTTACCCTGATCCGAGTTCGCGAATCGCAAGGGCATAAAGATAATGCGATGGTGGATCAAGCCATCGCTTCTACGATCACACTGCATCGTGTCGCTGTGGGCCAGCACCTTATTCTTGGCGGCGATAACTTTGATTTGACGTTGGCTCGTTTTTTGGAGCAACGTATTGTACCCGGTAAGCAACTGCCCCATCGTCAATGGGAAGCCTTGCGGCAACGTTGTCGAACGGCCAAAGAGGTGTTGTTAGGGGCCAATGCCCCAGAGAATTATACGATTCACTTGCCAGGCAGTGGCGCGCGCTTGTTGGCTGCAGGTACGCAAGTTGAAGTGAGCCAGCAAGATATCCAACAGGTTCTGATTCAGGGCTTTTTGCCCGAAGTGGAATTTGGTAGCCGGCCAACGACTGTGGCGAGTGGTTTTGTGGAGTTTGGTTTACCGTATGCTTCTGACGCAGCGATCACTAAACATCTGAGTTCCTTTTTGCAAGACCATGCGTGGGCGGGGCGCGGCGACGAGGAACGTCATCAATTCGATGATTCAGCGGCTGCGAGGCCCGATTGGATATTGTTCAATGGTGGTGTGCTAGAATCCGAGGTTGTGTCACGTACAATTGTACGTGTAGTGTCGTCCTGGTTTGCTGGGAAAGTACCGGGCGTGGCAGCCGACTGGCAACCGGGAGTGCTCGAGGCGCCTCGCAAAGATTTGGCCGTTGCCGAAGGGGCAGCCTACTTTGGACTGGTGCGACGCGGCCTCGGAATACGCATCGATGCACGTCTTGCACGAAGTTATTACTTGGCCATATCCAAGCAACCACCTAAGGCAATTTGCTTGGTTCCCGGCGAAGCCTCGCCCGGTGAACAGTTTGTTTTGGCCGACAAAAGTTTGGAGTTGGCAGTTGGGGTACCGGTGGAGTTCCCTGTGTATGTTTCAAGTTTGCGTTTAGCAGATCCAGTCGGCAGCATTGTGGAAGTAGATTCGGCACAATTGCATTCCTTGCCACCGATTCGCACTGTCATCGATACAGGTAAAGGGCGGCAGAAGTCGCTCGAACGCGTTCAACTGGAAGCGGAATTGTCAGAAATCGGCACACTTCAATTGAGCTGTGTGGCTGTTGAAAGCAAGAAACGCTGGAAATTGGAATTTGATATTCGCAGTTCTTTGGAAAGCGGTCGCGATGCCAACATAGGTGGTGGCGAAAGCAGTGGAATTGTCGATGATGCGCTGCTTCGAGTCGCACAGGGAGCTATCGAAGAGACATTTGTGGCCGGTACTTTGGCTCCGTCCAAGTTAGTCAAGGAGTTACGGCAACGCTTAGAACTTGATCGTAGTCAGTGGCCCCCCAGTTTGTTACGCGGAATGTGGCAACAGCTCATCGATGTTGAAGAGGGACGCCGAAGATCTGCCGAACACGAATCGCGGTGGCTCAATCTGTTGGGCTACTGCTTGAGACCCGGATATGGAATGGCTGCCGATGATTGGCGTGTCACCGAATGTTGGCGTCGTATTCATGGAAAGCTCGCATTCCCTGCGCTCAGTTCTCGGCAAGAAGCAATCGTATTATGGCGGCGTATTTCGGGGGGCTTTACCGCAGGGCAGCAGTTGGCATTGTGGCAAGCTTTGCAAGGCAGCATCAAAGAGCAGATTGCCAATCGAGGTAAAGCGATTCGTACGGGCGCCAGTGAATTGATCGAGCTTATTCGTTTGGTCGGTTCGCTAGAGTTGTTGCCCTTGGCAGAAAAAGTGCGCCTGGTGGAGTTGTTGACCGAAGTGGTGCGCGACAAAAAGTCTCAACCACTGCATGCTGGAGCATGGTGGTCGATCGGCAGGATTGTTGCGCGTGTGCCGATGTATGGTCCGTTGAGCGGTGTCGTGGATGCGATCCGTATCGAACGTTGGCTCGATATATGGTTGATGTTGCCGGTGACGGCGAATGACATGATATTGGCGGTGATGCAAGCGGCTCGTCGCACGGGAGATCGTTATCGCGACATCAGTGAAGAAGCTCGCGGTGAAGTATTGCTTTGGATGGAGAGCTCCAATGCTCCAACGCATTACTTGCAGCTGGTGCGCGAAGTAGGACAACTGGCTGATCAAGAGCAGCAAGAGATCTTCGGCGAATCGCTGCCGTTAGGACTGCGTTTCGCGAGTGAGTAGAGACGCGTCGTGCCCGTACGCCGTAGGCTAGGCGGCGTTGGACTCGCAATGATAGTTTGACTGTTCGTCGCCGCTGACTTGTTGTCTGTCTCGCTGCCGCATCCATCGAACATTACTTGCACGCACAATGGGACCTAGCCTTCGGCGCATCGTTTAACCCGTACGCCGAAGGCTAGGCCGGACAGGATTCGCAATGATAGTTGGACTGTTCGTCGCCGCTGACTCTGGATACATCGCGCGATGGATTACCCGTCTCATTGCTTGCACGCACAATGGGACCTAGCCTTCGGCGCATCGTTTAACCCGTACGCCGAAGGCTAGGCCGGACAGGATTCGCAATGATAGTTGGACTGTTCGTCGCCGCTGACTTGTTGTCTGTCGCGCTGCCGCATACATCGAACATTATTTGCACGCACAATGGGACCTAGCCTTCGGCATACGGGTTAAACGAGGAGCCGTAGGCTAGGCCGGCCAGGACTCGCAATGATAGTTGGACTGTTCGCAGTCGCTGACTTGTTGTCTGTCGCGCTGCCGCATACATCGAACATTACTTGCGCGCACAATGGGACCTAGTTGGACAGCGCCAACTCTCGTACCTTGATTTGTCGTAACTCATTTGGCATCAGGTGTTTATTGCCCTTGACGCAGGATACGAAAAAAGGCGACCCTCCGTGTTCAACAATTGTTTCAATAAGA